>NZ_LSUQ01000011.1 GCF_001642725.1 Ferroacidibacillus organovorans | reverse complement strand
TCGAGGAACTGCGCGAACTGGGACTGCGCATGGACACCGATCGCAAAAAGGCGGAGGAGGGCGCGCTGCGCGGGCTTGTGTTTGTGCTGACAGGCACACTTTCTGCGATGAGCCGCGGCGAGGCACAAGAGCGCCTGGAGACGCTTGGCGCGACGGTAACCGGTAGTGTAAGCGCAAAAACGAACTTCGTCATCGCAGGTGAAGCGGCAGGTTCGAAACTTGCCAAAGCAGAAAAACTCATTCAGGATGGAAAGGCGTCAAACCTTCGCATCATGAATGAGGAAGAATTCCTGCAGGCGCTCGCGTCATGGCAGTCAGGGGAGCATCCATCCGTAAAGGATGTCTAGCGCCCGCGAATAAACGAGTCAACATTCTGTTTGTAGCGACGGCGCACGCGCACGAAGCGAAAGCGCGTCGAGTAGCGGCCTGCCACAAAGGCGGCGGGAATGGAAAGCGCGTCGAGAATGGCGAGCCAGTTCAGAAGGATCACTCCTCGTTTGTCCGAATTCGAAAGGTTCAACCAAGGATATGCGGCACTGCTTCTTGTTAGACCATGATCACTCTATGTGGAACAGAAAGAAGGATTTTTTCCATCATGCAGTATGCATTCGCGGCAGTCATCAGCTTTGTTTTGGTGTGGGCGCTTATCCCGCCGATCAAGACATGGGCATTGCGCATCCGATTTGTCGATCAGCCGAATCATCGCAAGTTACACAAAAATCCGATCCCGCTCATGGGTGGTGTGGCGATTGTCATCGGGTTTTTCGTTACAGCTGTCTTTTTCGCGAAAGGCAGTCGAGAACTTGACGGCATTTTGCTGGGTGGAACCATCATCTTCTTTTTAGGCCTGATCGATGATTTCACAAAGACTCGCTCAAAAGAGCTCCCAGCGTGGCCTAAACTGCTTGTGCAAATTGGCGCAGCTTCACTTTTGCCGACCTACGGGGTGAGTGTTCAGGGGTTGAACATTCCTTTTTTCCATCCGTCCTACGTGGTATTTCCGGAGTGGCTTCGGATCGCCTCAACGATGATCTGGGTCATCGGAATCACGAACATGATGAACTTTCTGGACGGTGTGGACGGACTTGCGGCAGGCATTTCTGCGATCTCGGCAACCACCTTGTTTTTTATCGCCGTCGTAAAAGGACACCCATCCATGGCGATGCTCGCGGTGATTCTCGTTGGTGTGTCGCTTGGGTTTTTGCGTCACAATTTCTATCCCGCGCGGATTTTCATGGGGGATGCGGGCGCGACCTTTCTCGGGTTTATCCTGGCTGGCATCGCGGTAGAGGGTGCATTCAAGTCGGCGGCGCTTGTGTCTGTCGCGATTCCTGTGCTGGCGCTTGGCGTTCCGATCATGGACGCGTTCTATGTTATTTTTCGGCGATTTCGTGAGAATCGTCCGATTTATGTTGCGGATAAAGGGCATACATTTCATCAATTGATGCGCTCTGGGCTCTCACAAAAGCAAACCGTGACGATTCTTTATCTCTTGGGGATCTGTTTTTCACTGCTCTCGATTGTGCTCTTGTTGTCCTGAGCGTGCGTCGAGTGCGTAAAACGCTATGGTATACTTAAAAAACTAGGTATTTTCAGGTGGAGGCTAGCTATGAACTTGTCGATCGAAGATGTGTATCACGTGGCAAACCTCGCGCGCATCGCGATTTCTGAAGATGAGGCGGGCGCGTTGGTTCACGATCTTGGAAGGATTCTCGAATACGCAGAGACCCTTCAGTCGCTTGATGTGACCGATGTACAAGAGACGAGTCACATTGGAGTAAAGGAAACGGTGACGCGCGCGGATGAACCGCGTCCTTCCCTTGGAACGGAGCGCGCCGTCGCAAACGCGCCGGATGAGGAAGACGGTCAGTTTCGCGTACCTGCGGTGCTTGAGGGGGCGTCATCGTGATCGGCGAGATGGACATTCTGCAGATGCGCGCCGCGCTTGACGCGGGCGAACGCACCTCGGCGTCGCTCGCGCAGGACGCGCTTCGGGCGATTCGCAAACGGGACGGCGAGGTTGGCGCTTTCTTGCGGATGGAGGAAGCGTTGACCGAAGCGGCTCCGCAGGCTCTACATGAGGCGTCGCCTCTCGCGGGAATCCCTTACGCGCTCAAAGACAACCTCTGTGTCGCGGGGCGTGAGATGACGTGCGCCAGCAAGATCCTCAAAGGGTATCGACCACCCCACACGGCAACGGTTGTCAAGAAGTTGCAAGAGGTTGGCGCGACACTTCTTGGCGCGCTCAACATGGACGAGTTTGCGATGGGTTCATCGACGGAAAATTCAGCCTATCAAATCACGCGCAATCCGTGGGATCTCACACGTGTGCCGGGTGGATCGAGCGGCGGCGCGGCGGCGGCGGTGGCGGCTGGTTTCGTGCCGTTTGCGCTCGGCTCCGATACGGGCGGGTCGATTCGCCAGCCCGCGGCGTTTTGTGGTGTCGTCGGTCTAAAGCCGACGTATGGGCGGGTGTCGCGCTTTGGCCTTGTCGCGTTTGCCTCTTCACTTGATCAGATCGGACCGCTGACGCGCACAGTAGAGGACGCGGCGATGGTTCTCCAGACGATCGCGGGGCACGATCCGCTCGATGCGACGTCGGCAAACCTACCCGTGCCGGATTATCGCGCGGCGCTGACGGGAGAGATCAAGGGCCTGCGCGTAGGGATTCCGCAGGAGTACTTTGGCGAGGGTGTGGAGGAAGGCGTCTCGCGCGCGGTGAACGCGGCGATTGAACAGTTGAAGGCGCTGGGTGCAACGATTCTGCCTGTCAGCCTCCCGCACACGTCATATGCGCTCGCGGCATACTACATTCTGGCACCGGCTGAAGCGTCGTCCAATCTCTCGCGGTTTGACGGCGTGCGCTACGGCTATCGCGCGGACGGGGTCGCGGATTTGCTGGATCTTTACAAAAAAACGCGCGGCGAAGGGTTTGGCAAAGAAGTCAAGCGACGCATTCTGATCGGTACATATGCGCTTTCTTCCGGCTACTACGACGCGTACTACAAGCGCGCGCAGCGTGTTCGCACACTGATTCGCGAAGACTTTTTGTGCACGTTTGCGAATGTGGATGTGCTCTTGTCACCGACGACGCCGTCGACGGCGTTTAAGCTTGGCGAGAAGACGGATGATCCATTGACGATGTATTTAAATGACGCGCTGACCATCCCTGTCAATCTGGCGGGACTCCCCGCAATCAGCGTGCCGTGTGGGCTCTCAGACGGGTTGCCCGTCGGCCTTCAGTTCATCGGCCGCATGTATGACGAGGAGACGCTATTGCGCGTTGCGCACGCGTATGAAAAGGCGGCGGGACAAACGTTTGACGCTCTACGTCGGCAAGGGGGAATCGCGCGTGTTTGAAACGGTCATCGGCCTTGAGGTGCATGTGGAACTCGGCACGAAAACGAAGATTTTTTGCGGCTGCGCGGTGGAATTTGGCGCGCCGCCGAACGCGCGCGTTTGCCCTGTCTGCATGGGGAGCCCGGGTGTGCTTCCGGTGCTCAACGAGGAGGCGCTGAAGCTCGCGGTGCGCGCGGCGCTCGCGCTCAACTGCAAGGTGCCAAAGGAGAGCAAGTTTGACCGCAAGAACTACTTTTATCCGGACAGTCCAAAGGCGTATCAGATCTCGCAGTATGATGAACCGATCGGCACAAACGGTTACCTGGATATTGAAATAGACGGCGAGAAGAAGCGGATTGGCATCACGCGGGTTCATCTCGAAGAGGATGCGGGAAAACTGAACCACTCGCCGTTTGGCGACGTGTCCTTGGTCGATTTGAACCGGGTGGGGATTCCGCTGATTGAGATCGTCAGCGAGCCAGACCTGCGCTCGCCAGAAGAGGCGCGGCTCTATCTTGAGGGCATCAAGGCGATCATGCAGTATTGTCTCGTCTCAGAGTGCAAGATGGAAGAAGGGTCGCTTCGCTGTGACGCGAACCTCTCGCTCCGCCCTGCAGGACAGGCGGCGTTTGGCACAAAGACTGAGATCAAAAACATGAACAGTTTCCGCAATGTGCAGCGCGGGCTTGAGAGCGAGCAGGTGCGCCAAACGCGTGCGCTGTTGGCGGGTGAGACAATCGAACAGGTTACGCTGCGTTTTGATGAGGCGACGGGACTGACAAGCCCGATGAGAAGCAAAGAAGATGCGCATGACTATCGCTATTTTCCGGACCCGGATCTACCGCGGATGTTTCTAAGTGATGCGTACATTGAAGAGCGTCTCCGTGAGATTCCGGAGTTGCCAGACGCCCGGCGGGCGCGCTGGATTGCGGACTATCAGCTCCCGGTGTATGACGCGGGCGTGCTGACATCGTCACGCGACATTGCGGATCTGTTTGAGCAGGCTGTGGAGCGGGTGCTTGACGCAAAGCTTGTGAGCAATTGGATTATGGGCGATGTGCTGGCAAACTTGAAGGCGCAAGGGATTGAACTGCGCGACACCAAACTCACAGGTGCGCTTCTCGCGGATTTGCTCGAAAACTTGAAACGCGGCGGAATTTCTGCGGCGATCGCAAAAGATGTGCTTAAACACGTGATGGAGTACGGTGAGTCGCCAAGCAAAATCATCGCAGCGCAGGGGCTCGCGCAGATTTCGGACGAGGGTGAGCTCGCGGGAATTGTGACGCAGGTGATCGCGGCGAATCCAAAGTCGGTGGAGGATCTGCTCGCGGGAAAGGACAAGGCGATCGCGTCGCTCGTGGGGCAAGTGATGAAGGCGACAAAGGGAAAGGCTAACCCGCAGGTGGTCAATCGCTTGATTGGCGAGCAGATTCAGGCGATTCGCGAGGCGCGTTAGTCGTAGGCTGATCTTGTGGGAGGTGTGACATGCGACCGCGCATTCGATTGATCTACAATCCGACGGCAGGAAAAGAGGCGTTTCGTCAGCATCTCCCGCAGATCCTTCAGATCCTTGAGAGCGCGGGATACGAGGCGTCGTGTCACGCCACAACAGGGCCAGGGGACGCAACGAAAGAGGCATTCCGCGCTGCCAATGACGGGTTTAAGGTCGTTGTGGCGTGCGGTGGCGACGGCACGGTCAATGAGGTGGTAAACGGTCTCGCGGCGAGTGAGACACGACCGATTCTCGGGATCATCCCGTCAGGGACGGCGAATGATCTGGCGCGCGCGCTTGAGATTCCTCGCCATGTGGAAGAGGCGGCGCGGTGCATTGCGCAGGGGCAGATTCGGTCGCTTGACCTCGGCTGTGTCGGAGAGGACCGCTACTTTGTGAACATCGCGGCGTTTGGGCGATTGACGGAGATTACCTATGAGGTGCCGAGCAAGATGAAGACGATGCTCGGGCACTTGGCGTATTACATGAAGGGGCTTGAGCGGCTGCCGGGGTTGCGTGCGATCGAGATGAAGATCACTTCGGATACGGAGCAGTTTGAGGGACCGGCGATGCTCTGCCTTGTCACGAACTCGCGCGCGGTGGGCGGGTTTGAGCGCGTGGCGCCGCGGGCGTCGGTGAGTGACGGCTGGCTTGATGTGCTGATTGTGAAACAGAGTAACCTCGGAGATCTGATCCGCTTGGTGTCAACCGCATTGATGGGCGATCACACGCAGGATGAGCGGGTGGTTTATTTTCACGCGAAGCGAATCGAGCTTTCGTCGCAGGAAGAAGTCGACCTCAACATCGATGGGGAGTACGGCGGTCGATTGCCGCACAAGGTGACGATTAAAGAGGGACACTTGCAGGTCATCTCAGGGTAAAGGCTGTGCGTTTGGATGGAGCGGGAGAGTGGGCGCGCGGGTGGACGCCGGGAGCGAACGCCTGGTGCGAGTGTGGATGGACGCCGGGAGCGAACGCCGGCGCGCGCTGTTCCGGTGCGTCTGGGGCAGACCTATGAAGTGGTGATCGATCGACTCGGCTTTCAGGGTGAGGGTGTCGCGCGTGTCGAGGGCTTCACGGTGTTTGTGCCAGGCGCGCTGATCGGAGAGCGGGTCACAGTACGCATGGAGCGTGTGGAGCGGTCGTTTGCGCGGGCGGTGCTGTTGCAGGTGGTGGAAGCGGCGGCGGAGCGCGTCTTGCCGCGCTGTTCGGTGTACGCGGAGTGTGGCGGGTGCAATCTGCAGCACATGAGCGCAGAGGCGCAACTGCGGATGAAGAAGCAGACCGTTTTGGATGCGCTTGAGCGAATCGGGAGGTTTCCTAAGGAAGATGTTCGCGCGTGGGTGCGCGACGTGATTCCGTCGCCAAACGTGTGGCAGTATCGCAACAAGGTGACGTGGACGGTTTCGGTCGAGGACGGTCGATTCGCCGTGGGCTTTGTGGAAGAAGGCAGCCACGATCCTGTGGATACGGATGATTGTGCGATTGTGCCGGAACATGTGTTGCGCATCGTTAGGGCGATGCGCCGTGTGGATGAGGCAGTGCGCGGGGCTGATCTGTCGGCAGCTTCGCCGGAGCGGGGTGATGACACGTTGGCAGCTTCGCCGGAGCGGGGTGATGACACGTTGGCAGCTTCGCCGGGGCAGGGGGCGGGGACGTCGACTGCCATGCTCTCGCCGTGGCGAGGGGTGCACCACGTCCGTGTGCGCACGAATGGGTCGGCGGAGGTGCTGATTGCGTTGCTCGTAGAGACAGGTGTGGTATTTTCGCCTGAAGATGTGCGTTTGTTTCGGAATGAACTTGAGGCACAGCGCGTCAAAGTGGTGGGTTTGATTGCGGATGACGGTGTGGCGGAGCGCGTCATGTTCGGGCAACCGCAGATGGAAGAGCGTATCGCGGGGCTGACATTTGGCGTCTCGTCGCGCTCGTTCATGCAGGTCAATCCGGCACAGGCGGAGCGGCTCTACGCGGAGGCGCTCGCTTTGGCGGGTCTCACGGGGACGCAGCGTGTGTGGGATATCTACGCAGGCATTGGCACGCTCACGCTGATGGCGGGTCGACAGGCCGATTCGGTGGTTGGTGTTGAGATCGTCGAGGAAGCGGTGAGCGACGCGCAGATGAACATTGAGCGAAATGGCATGCACCATGTCAGGATGATGCTCGGCGATGCGCAAGATGTCGTGTCACGCTTGGCAGAGGATGAGCATCCGGACGTGGTGTTTCTCGACCCGCCGCGCGCGGGTTGCGAGAAGCGGGTGCTTGATGCGATCTGTGACGCGGCCCCCGCACGGATCGTCTATGTCTCGTGCAATCCGGCCACACTCGCGCGCGATCTGCGCATTCTCGCCGATCGCGGGTATGCGGTCGATGTCGCACAGCCGTTGGACATGTTCCCGCAGACGAGCCATGTGGAGTGCGTCGTGTCAACATACAGAGTGGACTAAAATTCGGAGATGGGAATTGCCGACGCAGAGGAGAAGGCTCGACCTATTGGATCGAGCCTTCCGTTTACACCGGAAGAGGCGTCTTCAAGAAAGTGTCTGACCTACAATTGAAGTAGGAGCGACGTGATGTTGTAGTGCTAACATGTCTATTAAACTGATTGTATAATGATCTAGTTTTCGTGAACTGAGATAGGATCGATGATGACATTTCGGCGAACGACAAATTCCGACATGAAAAGATAATTATGTTATGGTAAGCTATCACTGTGATTCGACAGAACATTCTAGTAAACACGTAATAAGGCCACTGCAGTAATTTCTGTAACAGTAATGGAGTTTTTATAGGAGGCGTGCGGCGGAATGAGGCAGAATACGCCTTACGAATACAATAATGGTACTTACTACTCTATCCGAGCAACCGCTGCTTATAACGGCAACGGGTATACAACTTTCCAGACTTATCAGAGCCCGAGTCTAGCTTACTAAGGGGGGAAGAAAATGTGGTTTAAACCGTTTGCGGGGCGCACGACAGTCATTGGCGGTGTTCTCATCCTAGGGATAACGGTGAGTATGTCTGGTTTCAGCTTTGCAAAATCTCTATTTATACCTCATCCGAATTCCCTACCCATAGTACACAAGATCGACTTTCCAAAAAACCAGAATGGCCAAACGTATGGCTCTGATATGTATTCAACATCTCTAGCCACAGAGCCGGATTTGATTTTGACACAAGGGGTAGATGCTAATGGACACCCCATTATTGGTTATGTGCTAAAACAAGACGAATTCTTGCCAATGCCCAAGACGCCAGCAGAGGCTGTGGCAATGGACCGAAAACCTGGTAGCGTTAGAAAAATCCCGCTTTATGCTGTTAATGGAAAGACTGTTATTGGCACATTTAGTATCGGCTAAGGTCAGGTGGTTTTTAAGAAAGCTCCGAAAAACTAGCAGTACAACGTAGCTTCTACGAAAGCAAAGAATACGTTGACTCAGTCACAATTCACGAGCCTCTCGACAAGTTTCGACTGTGATCGGGAATGACTTGCCCGTTTGTTTAGTGACTCTGTCGATTAGTATAAGGAAGCGTGTTTGATCCCGTTTTGCCGATGTTGCTCCATTCGCTTCTGGTATTCGCGCCAGTCAATGAGAGCATCCTGCTGTTCCTTCCTCAGCATGCGGGCGAGCCCAGAGTAATCTTGTATCAAAATCCCTGTTTGTTCATCGCTGCAACGGATTGTTCTTCCCGTTCCCTTCGTCATTTATGAGCAACGACTTAAAAACTTTTGATATGCAAGGCCTCCATCAAGCGGTTCAGTTCATCCAGCAAATACGACCAGTCCATGAATGAAAACGAAGAAGGTATCATGGGTCTGGACGCAGGCCTCGTACTCGTAGTGTGTCCTTCTCGTTGGGTGGTCACCTCTATCTCCTCGCACTTTATTGACACGGTCTATGACCAAAGGATACCACATTAAAAGCGAACACAATTTATATCAATATCGGTTCGGTGCGGATTTGAGATGGTTACTCAACCCCCAATCATGCTTTTAAACGGAGATGAACTACCTCCACACAGCGGACAGCTTTTTGCAATTGCTGCTCAAGTGTTTGGGTGATTTTTTTGAAAAACAGGGCTTTAGCTCATACATCAGAGAATTAATTTTTATTTCAGCATCATCCTTTGTGTCGTGCTGATTACTAGATTATTGTTTTTGACAGATTTGTAACATATGTATGTTTGATACCTTAATTGTTGACCACGTGACATAAGTGTACATCAAGGAATTATTTGGATTATGTCATTAGTGGGCAAGTAAACTTAACAAGACGCAAAAGAGAAAGGAAAATCTCGTGACTCACTCATTGGCGGGTATTGAATGGCATGAAACAAATCCAATTTTGGATAACCTGATTACTTCGTGTGCTGAACTTACGCTTAACCCTCTTTCACCGGGGCTTGAGGCAGATGTGGTTAAGATTACGCAAGGGGAGGAGCATTTTGTGTTGAAGGTGCGGAATAAACGATCTAAACCCGACATTCTACGCCAATATCGGCTTTTGGAAGCTCTACATCTTCAGAGAGTTCAGGTGTCGGTGCCGATTGCCTGTGGGCGAACCTGGACCGGGGATAGTGTGCTGCTAACCCGTTATCACGGCGCTGCACTAACGAAGGTAAGTCCGAACATTTTAAGATAGTCGCCTCTCTTCTAGCTGACATTCATCGGCTGCATCCGGAGAAATTGGGAGGTAATGTGCTCGCTAGGTGTGATTTTGTTGAGTATTTCTATTCAGGGATTGAGGCGTTTCCGTCGATGAAAGAGGAACTGATCCGTCTCATTGCGTCCGCAGATATGAACATGGACCGAATCATTCACGGCGATTTTAATTTAGGTAATATCGTAGAAGAAAATGGACGATACACGGTGATTGACTGGACGAATGGGCAATTTGGGGATCCAGTGAGAGCAAAAGCCTGACGTTTTTGCACAATTATCAAAATGAGATACGCGTAACGACAAACGAGTTGGAGATCTTTGATGCGCTTGCCTGCATAAGGTTGCTACTGCTCGACCGGATCGTCGGAGTTCCAAAACACGCAAACACGATAAAAAAGATAAGAAAAATCGTCAGGGACAATCGATTTTTAAATGAGAGTGTGCTGCTGTAAAGGCACCATGGGTGTCTGACACCCTTCATTGGTATTGAAGTAGACTTTTTTGTTAGACATCACCCACAATAGCAAAGGGATCTACAACAGGGATTTAAATTAGTCCGCGATGGAAACTGGTAGTCCATCATTGCTTTGTGACGTACTGCACCGCTTGATTGAGTGTGTTGAAGTTAAGGACTACAATGAAATTGTTATCCATGACCGATTTGAAACCCAATTGTCTTCGGGGGCCGAATGATGGCTCTTTTCATGTCAATATTAAGCACTCGACACATGTGGAGTGCGTGGCGAGGTTGGAGCGCGAGTTATAGCCCCATAAATTCCTCAGTTCTAAACAATAATCACTTGCTTCAACACAAATAGACATCTGTTTCAAACGAGAAAACGGGCAGGACTATAATTTTTAGCAACATGTTTAGAAATGCATGACTAGTAATTTTTTAATTTTAAAATTATAATGAGGAAAAAATACAGATCCCCAAACGCTTCCTTATGCGAATCGGAGGAACAATTCCAATGACAAAGTGTAAACTGATCGTCGTTGAAGGCGTATGGGGATTAGGAAAGACCACCACGGCTCAGTTTATCTATGATCATTTAATAGAATCAGGGGTGAAGGTAAGCCTCTTTCTTGAAGGAGATTTGGATCATCCTGCTGATTACGATAAAGTCGCCTGTTTCACTGTTCAGGAATACAACAGGATTTTGCAGAAACACTCCGCATCTATAGCGTTGATTCGGTCGATGACTGAGGACAGGGGCGCTTATAAGTTTATTCCATATGGTAAGTGTAGACGTGAAATGGGTGATGTACTTCCAGACGAGCTTTTGGCAGACGTTATGCAGCATGACATTTACGATGGCATATTGCCGTTAGAGCGATACTGCGAAGTGCATCTGACTAGATGGCGTGAGTTCGTACAGACGCAACTGCAAAGGGACGAAATAACCATTTTTGAATGTTGTTTCATTCAGAACCCCCTCACAGCGATGCTCGGTCGCTATGATGCACCAGAAGAAGCGATTATCAATTATGTGTTAGAGTTGGCAAACGTCATTAAACCGCTGTTTCCTCAGCTCATCTATTTCCATCCTGGCGATGTACGCGTCACGCTAAACAGGGCGTTTGAGAAACGTTCATCGGAGTGGAAAGAGGGTGTAACTCAGTATTTTACAAAACAGGGTTACGGGTTAAGTCACGGGCTGACAGGTTTTGATGGGCTTGTGGAATTTCTCGTAGTGCGTACCCATATAGAGCGAAAAGTTTTGAGACAACTTCCGTTACGAAAGAAAGTCATAGATAACAATGATCTCAACTGGGATCGTGTTCGTCAGGAAGTAATCCGATGTGTTGATGTATATTCCGGTATAGATCACTATGATTAGGGGTATATGGCACATTTTACCGTTCGATAGGAGATTTTTTAGGCGGAAACTATCTTGAGTATGGGTTTGCGAAGGGAAGCGTTCAAGAAGTTGATTTTCTGATGAAGTTGTTGAACTTACCCGTCGGTTCCAGAATTTTGGATGTTGGCTGTGGTGCAGGACGGCACAGTTTGGAATTGGCTCGTCGTGGATTTTGCACCGTTGCATAGACATCTCGGAATGCTTTGTCGTCATTGCAAATAAAACGTCTGACGTGGAAAATCTCAGTGCGGAATTTCATGTTCAAGATGCCAAACGGATGCAGTTCGAGCCTGAGTTCGATGCGGCAATTTGTTTATGTGAAGGAGCATTCTTGCTTTGAAGTCGATGCTGGTTTTGGTTGCGCAACAAGGAAATTTGAACGTAAGCCACTTACCATTGACGACTTTGAAATGATGATGGTGGCCAGCAAGTCGTAAATGCCATTTGCTCAAGGAGGGGAGGGCGTCACATCCCTCCTTGATTTCTATTCGGCGGTTAAAAATAGACGGGGGTATGACGGTGCAGTATTTTGTCGGAATCGTTCCACCAACGGATTATAAAGAAAGGATTGTCGAGTTTCAGAAGAGGTGGCAAAGCAATCGGACATGGGAAGTCGCCGAACCCCACATTACCGTCAAAGCGCAGAGCGGATTGGGTGACGATTTGCGCTGGCTGGAGTCAATTAAACGTACCTGTGCATCATTTCCGCGATTCACAGTATCGATTGATCAACCTAAAACTTTTGGTGAGGCTGTTGCCTATTTAAGTGTGGAATCCTCTGAAATTCACGACTTCCACGAGCGGCTTGTTGAAGCTGTTTCACCGCCACCAGAAGTTATGAAACAGTATATGGAGATGGAACGATTCATCCCGCATCTAACGTTAGGACAAACCCATTGGGGTATGAGTTCAGAGGAAATCAGCGAAATGAGGTCATTTGCGTCGATAACTCTTTTTCCATTCCCGACTTTCTCAGTTGATTTCATTCGTGTCTTTCAGGAAATCGAAAAGAACACGTATATACTATTTGAGGACATTGACCTCGCTTAGAATGTGATGGTCATTGAGTGGGTTGCAGGGTTATGAAGTTGGGGGGAAGTATGTTGAGTGAGCTATTCGACGAGATCGGTAAGATCTACGATACCCGCGCAAAGCCGATTCAGAGATTGTACATAGGCTCAGACAACATCTACAGGTACGTAATCAAGATCAAGTTTTAGATGTGGTTTGTGGTGCTGGGAACTATACATCGGAGCTTATTTGGACAACGATGGTCAGGTGGAGTTGGTTGCGCCGTATGGAGTTGATGATTTGGTAAACTTAATTGTTCGTCCAACTCCTTTTTTCATATCGGGGAATAAACAAAAGATTTATGATGACCGGGTAGCGACAAAGGATTGGTGTGAAAAATGGCAGCGGCTTCGGATCATCCATCCGTGACAGACGTGGAAAAATGTCTTGAACTAGTTCAAGAGGGGCGCGGAAAGGAAGATGCGTATGGGTTTGGCCACTCGAATCCCAACTCAAGCTAAACAGGTGTTCAATATTGCATTGCCTGCCATTGGAGAGGCGTATCTGCAGAATTTATTGGGTGTTGTTGACACCTTCTTTATTGCGAAGCTGGGACTTATCGCGATTGATGCAGTGGGTGTGACCAATGTCTACAGTATGACCTACATTGGTGTGTTTACGGCGGTGTCGGCGGCGCTTTCGGTCTTTTTGTCCCGCGCGGTTGGCGCGAAAAACAAAGAACGAAGTCATTCAGTGATTTGGCATGGTTTTGTCATTGCATTCATCATCGGCCTCTTCGCTTCGCTTATCTCCCTCTTTTTCGCGGTACCGCTGCTGCATGTCATGGGCGCTCAAGGGACTCTGCAGAGTACGGCACTCCCGTATTTTTCAGTTGTACTTGGAATCTCTCCATTTATCGCGTTGTTTACTGCGCAGTCGGCGGCATTTCGGGCTATTGGCGACACCAAGACCCCATTTCGTGTGGGACTTGAAATGAACGGTCTGCACGTTGTATTTGATTATGTGCTGATTTTCGGGGTGGGACCGTTTCACGGATTCGGCATCAAGGGCGCGGCCATCGCCATGGTGCTCGCGCGTCTTTACGCTCTGATTCGCCTTTGGCAAAAATCCCGTAGCGTGGACTCACTCACCTTGCGCGTTTCAGACTTGAAGTTGTCAACCTCGCTCGGCTGGAGTATGACACAATTTGCGATTCCTGCCGCATTGGAACGCCTTTCCATGCGCCTTGGGCAAGTCGTATATTTTGGACTCATCGTGCGGATGGGTATTGATGTGTATGCAACACACAATATTGCAGGAACCATCACGACATTCGGATCGGCAATTGGAAACGGATTTGCTGTCGCAACCACAGCCACGATCGGACAAGCCATTGGAAGCGGCAATGAATCTGATGTGAGGATGTATCGACGCTTTAGCTACATGGAGTCGGCAGTATCCATGACAGCGGTTGCCGTTCTTTTGTGTGTGTTAAGTCCTTGGATCGGCCTTTTATTCACACACAACCCACATGTCATACACCTGCTGTTCATCATCCTTGCCATCGATGTCTTTTCCCAGCCTTTTTTGGCGGCCGTCTTGGTAGACACATCCGCCATTCAAGCCGGAGGCAACAGCAAGTTTCCCATGATCACTACGATGATTGGCATTTGGGGTGTTCGGACACTGGGTGTGTACCTCTTTGCCTGGCGCCTCGGCTTTGGCTTGCCAGCCGTGTGGGTCAGCATTGCTGCAGATAACGCGTTGCGTGCAGGACTCTTTCTGTGGTATCGAAGGACACGCAATTGGGTTCAGCAGTTAGCGTGAGCCAGCAGGAGACGCCATGGCGGAACCATGGATTTGCAAGCTGCATTCTCAAACCTCTGCGCGAAACGTCTTACCTCTTTGTTCGCCAAGACCAAAATAGTGACGAAAATTGTAGATCAGTGGACTCCACTTTAATGGGTCAATGTGCGTGTCATCGATGATGATGCGCTCGTGCGCGTGAATCAATACCGCTTCTGTTTCAATGATTGCAAATCGGGTATCTTCTCCTGTCACGCGAAGATTCACCACGCTTGCCTCGATTTGCAGCGGACATTCGGCG
Source organism: Ferroacidibacillus organovorans (assembly GCF_001642725.1). Lineage (GTDB taxonomy): Bacteria > Bacillota > Bacilli > Alicyclobacillales > SLC66 > Ferroacidibacillus > Ferroacidibacillus organovorans. The sequence goes on along the minus strand of NZ_LSUQ01000011.1, from coordinate 53,775 downwards.
ATTCGGCTGGGCGCCACACGATGGGAGGGGATGGCAGACAGACCGGACGCCGCAAATTTGTCCTTTTCATATCGAAAGACCCCCTTTTTATGCGCGGGGACTGGATTTGCCCCGGTCAGGGGCGCCAACACCTCGACTTGAGGCCACAGATCGGGGCTGGGGATGTTGACGACACACTCTTTATGCCGTCGCAGATTGACAAGCCCTTGGCCTCCTTCACCGAGCCCCAGAATGATGCGATTGCCAAGCGCCCACGCGGAGGACATCGGTGTGATGTTGCTTGTCCCGTCTTCTTGAAGGGTCGTGAGGAGCACCACAGGTGTCCCAAAATACAAGATCTTTGGGTGAATCGTTCTCGTCTTCGTCATTTCTTCTTGAACGTGCATAACGGTCCGCCTCCTGTGCGTGTTTGTCTGTCCCCTTCATTGTAAAGCGATAAGCATTCGATTATCATCGAATCGTGGATGTATGATTCGGATAGGATGAGATAAAAAGAAGGGGTGCAAACGGGGATGACCCCAAACGTCGTTGAAATTGCCTCTTTGATCGGAGATGCCTCTAGGGCAGAGATGTTGATGCGCCTCCTCGGGGGCAAGGCGATGCCTGCCAGTGAACTGGCGCGCGCCGCAGGCATTACACCACAAACGGCGAGTTCACATCTCGCGAAAATGGTAGAGGGTGGTCTTTTGCTTCAAGAATCACATGGCCGCCACCGTTATTATCGACTCGCAAACCAAGAGATAGGTCATGCCTTGGAGGCGCTTTGCGCGATCTCTCCGTCCAAGCCTGTCCGCTCGCTTCGCGAGTCGGATCAAACCAAGACTCTGCACTTTGCTCGCACGTGCTATGACCACCTGGCGGGGGAGGTTGGTGTCGCGCTTACTGAACGGATGGTGGAACTGGGGTTTTTGCTTGAGAATCATCGAGATTTCACGGTGTCATCCGAAGGTGAAACGTGGTTTCAATCATTCGGCGTTGACACAGAGCAGCTTCGAAGTGGCAGACGCCATTTTGCCCGGCAGTGTCTGGACTGGAGTGAGCGGCGGCACCACATTGCGGGGGCGCTCGGAGCCGCGATGGCCCATCGGTTGTTTGAGCTTCTGTGGATCGAACGGGTCCCAGGCGGGCGCGCTGTAAGCGTGACACGCAAAGGATTCGAGGCTTTCAAGAGAGAACTGGGACTGGAATGGGAACTGGCAGGGAGCGTGCAAAATATTTTCAAAAACGATCGAATGTGTTGATCAAAAAATGATAATATAAGATCATTCAATGATTGAGCCATCGAGCGCAAAGTTTGTTTTCGCGAAACGTGGGGCCACGCTGCGCCGATTCGCCATACGCCGCGCCGAGTTCGCCGTTTGGTCGTGCGCCATAGATTAGCGTGCGCAGATGGAGAGGAGGGGGTCGTCGATGTATCCGACAGAGCGTCACGACGCGCTTCTCCGCGTGTTGAGTCAAAAAGGCTTTGTATCGATTCAGGATCTGGCGGCGCAACTCAACGTCTCGGAGATCACAATCCGCCGCGATCTCACGATGTTGCAGCGGCAAGGCATGGTGGAAAAAGTGGCGGGTGGGGGACGCGCCGCGAAAAGCACGAGCGAGCTGGCGTTTATGAACAAGCGCGTGCTCCAACAAGCCGAAAAGACCGCCATTGCCAAGCAGGCATTATCCTTGATCGAGCCTGGCATGACGATTAGCATGTCGGCGGGAACCACGACTTGGACGCTCGCCAAGTGGATCAAGCCCGAGTCGTTGGCGACAGGTTCGGGCACACCGGTCGCACAGCGTGAGGTGAAAGAACGTCGCAGCCAGGCGCGCATGAAACGGGAGTCCCTCACGTTCGTGACGAATTCGACCAACATCGCCATCGCGCTTCAGGCCAATGGCTGGCGTGACATTCACTTGACGGGGGGACAATTTCGCACGCCGTCTGATGCGCTGGTTGGGCCGCTTGCCGAGCAGAGCGCTCGCCAATTGCACGCAGACCTGCTCTTTCTTGGCGCGCACGGCGTGGATCTGGAATTCGGCGTTAGTTCGCCCAATCTGCAAGAAGCGTCTGTCCATCGCGTTTTAATGGAGAGGGCGGAGACGTCCGTATTGCTGTTTGATCACACCAAGTGGGGGGTGCGCGGATTCGCCCATCTCGCCATGCTGGATGAGGTGGATGTGGTGATTACAGACGCATCTGCTGAAAAAGACGGGGACTCAGATCCGCACGCAGCGGAGATTGCGGAACTTCGCCGACGCGGGCCAGAAGTCATCATCGCGCGTGCAGAGACGGATGACACGTAAATTTGCGCGCTGAGGTGGGGGGATCGGTTCTCCCACGTTATTTAGAAAGGAGGGGCTACCGTGGCCGAACTGCGCTACAATCCATTGCTAAAAGACTGGACCATGGTGGCATCCAATCGGCAGGGACGTCCGCAGATGCCAAAGGACGATTGCCCGTTTTGTCCCGGCTCGGGCAAGGTTCCAGAAGACTATGACGTTTACCAGTATGACAATGACTTCCCCGCATTGTCGCAGCACCCGCCACAACCGGACGATGTAGCCACAGGGCTTTATCAAACGGCAGAGGCGTACGGGAAATGTGAAGTCATCCTCTATTCTCCAGATCATCACGCGTCGCTCGCACAGCTTTCCGTTTCCCATCTGCGCAAACTGGTCGATTTGTGGGCGGAGCGGTTTGCGGCATTAGCACAAGATCCTGCTCATCAATACATCCTGATTTTCGAGAATCGCGGGCCGGAGGTTGGCGTCACCATGCCGCACCCACACGGACAAATCTATGCGTACCCTTACGTGCCGCAAAAGATTCGCGTTGAGCTGGAAGCTTGCCGCGACCATCACACTGCGACAGGATCCTGCCTGATCTGCGATATCAACCGAGAAGAGACGTCATTTCAGCAGAGAATGCTTTTGGAAACGGATTCGTTTGTGAGCTATATCCCCTTTTTTACGGATTATCCGTATGGCGCGTTCATCTCCAGCAAGTCGCACACGTCGAATCTCCTTCAATTCACAAGTGAAGAGCGGGACGATCTCGCCAAGATGTTAAAACGTGTGACGGCGGGCATGGATGCGCTGTTCGACCGCGAATTCCCCTACATGATGGTGCTGCATCAAAGCCCTGTGAACCAGGATGTGGCAAACGCGACCGCGCCGACGGGGCATTTCCCGGATGCTCGTGAATTCTATCATTTTCACATCGAGTTTTACCCGCCGCTGCGTTCAAAAGACAGGGTAAAGTATCTCGCCTCATCCGAGTCTGGAGCGTGGGCGCCATGCAACCCGCTCGCAGTGGAAGACACTGCGCCACAGCTTCGCGCAGCCATTCTCAAACGAGGGGAGGAATTCGACCATGACGGATGCTAACGGTCTCGCGGGTCAGACAGCAAGTGAAGTGCTGCAAAATGAGTTGGCGCAGGCTATGCAAACGTTTCTCGATTTTTCGCCTGAGCCAGACATTACAGGCGATGCGCCTGTTCGCGTGTTCTTTGCGCCGGGGCGCGTGAATCTGATTGGTGAGCATACGGACTACAACGGCGGTCACGTTTTGCCCGCAGCCCTTGATCTAGGCACATGGGTCTTCGTTCGGGTACGCCGTGACAAGCTGGTGCGCATCGCGTCGACCTCCTTTTCGCAAGTCGTGGAGGTCGCAAGTGATGAGATTCACTACAGCGCGCAGGATGACTATGCGAATTACCCCAAAGGGGTGCTCCGTGAGTTCCAGAAGCTAGGTTTTGACATTCCGGGTCTTGACCTGCTCTACGTTGGCAACCTGCCGAGTGGCGCGGGTCTTTCGAGTTCCGCCTCGATCGAGGTTGTCACAGCTTTCATGTTGAATGAAATGCTCGGGGCCGATCTTGCGCCGGAACGCCTCGCGCTTATGTCGCAGGCGGCTGAGAACCAGTTTGTCGGGGTCAACTGTGGCATCATGGACCAGTTTGCGGTGGCGCTTGGCAAGGCGGACCACGCCATCTCGCTGAATTGTGACACGCTTGATTACCAGCGAGTTCCGATGCAGATTGCGGGCGTGCGTTTAGTGATCATCAACACAAACAAGCGCCGCGGCTTGACCGATTCGAAGTACAACGAGCGCAGAGGCGAGTGCGAGCAGGCGCTTCGTCAACTGCAGCGCGTGCGCCCAGGGATTCGCTATCTGGCTGATCTTGACGAGGCGGAATATGCCACGCTCGAGGCGACACTTGAAAGCGAGGTTTTGCGCAAGCGCGCCCGCCACGTGGTGACGGAGAACCAGCGGGCAAAGCAGGCGGTGGACGTATTGCGCCGCAACGAGATCGCATGGTTTGGCCAGATGATGAATGCGTCGCACGTTTCTTTGCGGGATGATTATGAGGTGACGGGGTTTGAGCTTGACACTTTGGCTGAGGTCGCGTGGCGCGCGCCGGGCTGTATGGGTGCGCGCATGACAGGCGCGGGGTTTGGTGGATGCACCGTGAATCTCGTGCAGGATGACTACGTGCAGGCGTTTGTCGCGGAAGTGCGAGCAGAGTACACAAGGATCATCGGTTACGAGCCGTCGTTTTACATCACGGATCTCGGCGATGGAGTCAAAGAGGTCACGCGCGAGATGGAGCGTGACGGTTCGTGCGGCGGCAAGTAAAAGTCGAGGCGGGGGGTTAGAGGATGGCGATTTTAGTGACGGGCGGGGCCGGGTACATCGGCAGTCACACGGTGGCGGAACTCAAGGAACACGGGGAAGAGGTGGTGGTGGTTGACAACCTCACCACAGGGCACAGGGGCGCGGTGCTTGACACGCCATTTTATGCGATGGACTTGCGCGATTCGGAGCAGATGATCGCGGTGCTAAAAAAGCACAATGTGGATGCCGTCGTTCATTTTGCCGCCTATTCGCTCGTCGGAGAGAGTGTAAAAAGTCCGCTGAAATACTACGAAAACAACGTTGCCGCGACCGCCAAGCTGCTCTCTGCCATGGTGGAGGCGGGCGTTTCGCGGATCGTGTTCTCATCGACCGCCGCCGTGTACGGAGAGCCTGAGCGGATGCCGATTGAGGAGTCTGCCAAGAAGGAGCCCACGAATCCATACGGCGAGACGAAACTGGCGATTGAAAAGATGCTGGACTGGTGTTATCAGGCGTACGGGCTAAAGTCTGTCCGCCTGCGCTACTTCAATGCGGCGGGTGCCCACGCGACGCTTCCGATCGGCGAGGACCATCGTCCAGAGTCGCATCTCATCCCGCTCGTGCTGCAGGTCGCGCTCGGTCAGCGAGAGGCGGTGTCCGTGTTTGGCGATGACTATCCTACGCCGGACGGAACGTGCATCCGCGACTACATTCACGTGTCGGATTTGGCGAGCGCCCACCGACTCGCTGTTTTGCGGTTGCGCAGTCGCGAAGGCGGGGCGGAGTCCTTCAATCTCGGCAATGCGCAGGGCTTTTCCGTAAATCAAGTCATTGAGGTGGCGCGCAAGGTGACGGGGCATCCGATCCCGGCTGTGAAGGTGGCGCGCCGCGCGGGCGATCCGGCAGCGCTTGTCGCGTCTTCTAAGCACGCGCGGGAGATGCTCGGGTGGCAGCCGAAGTATACGGACCTTTCTTCCATGGTAGCGAGTGCCTGGACGTGGCATCAGGCGCATCCGAACGGGTATGAGGATGAGGATTCCCCAGTTCGTTCGTGAGGCGGGCGAGGGTTCGCGGTTCGGATGGCATAGTGCATCAATACCTGATGGGGCTACAACGACATGGCGGGATGGAGATGGTCGACGTGCAGGCAAATGTGAAGCGACATCTTTTTGACGGGGCGAATGCGATTACTCTGAAGGCGGGGCCGTATTCTGCGATGGTGTTGCCAGCGCAGGGCGGCAACCTCGTTTCTTTTGAAGATGATATACGCCAGTTGAGTTTTTTGCGCAAGCCTGAAAGTCTCGCCGCAATCGCTGAGAAACCGCTTCTCTATGGATTCCCCGTATTGTTCCCACCCAATCGATACGAAGATGGCGTGTTCACCGTAAACGGTCACGCGTACCATTTTCCCGTCACGGAGACAAAAACGCACAATCACATCCACGGATTCTTGACTGACATACCGTGGGATGTATCGGAAACGGGTGAAACGGAAGATGCGGCCTACGTCGAGTTGACACAGCGCGTGGATGAACAACATGCCGCGCATCGCTACTTCCCTCACGAATTTACGATCGCTCTTCGCTATACGCTGACAAAAGAGGGTTTACAGCAAGATGTGCGGGTGGAAAACTGCGGAACTACGGCGATGCCGCTCATGCTCGGGTTTCACACGGCACTGCGTGTTCCGTTTGCCAAGGACAGTCAAGTCGATGATTACAGAATCAAGGCGACGATCGGAGATCATTTTGAGCTATCGCCGCGCATGCTTCCGACAGGGCGACTTCAGCCGCTTACACCTGAGGAAGAGCGCCTTCAAACAAGCGGTGTGCAGCCATTTTATGCGGCGCTTGATCATCACTACAAAGCGCTGCCTCAGGATGGGAGAAATTACGCTACGCTGACAGACACGCGGCTTGGCGTGCGGTTGGTGTATGAAGTTGACACGCAGTATCGATACTGGATGGTCTTTAACAATTTCGGACGCGGTGAATACATTTGTCCTGAGCCGCAAACGAACATGGTCAATGCGCCGAATGTGAATCTTTCAAGTGATGAAACAAGGATTGTGATTCTCGAGCCAAATGCCGTTTGGACGGCTGTCAGCAGACTGTATGTGGAAGAGACTTGAGTGGCGCTCGGCGATCCCATTTCTTTTTTGAAATGGATCCTAATTTATAGAATAGCGTACGCCTGGAATGGTTTTTTGAATGCGCGAGAGATTGGGTGTAAGTTGAAAGATGGCGGGCATGAGTGGCTGTACTGCCTTGCCGTTTGAATCGACGTATTCAAGGAGCGGTGTAAACAGACCGTATCCGCGAAAGGAGTTTCCAAAGTCCAGTGTGGCGCGCAGTGTCACAGTTTGCTTCGGGTATACGTTCACGTCTGCGGTTGGTGTCAAACGAGCCGGTTTGGCGTGTGAGTCTGACGCATGCACCGTGACGTCGCGGAAGGTGGCGAGTGGACTCGCCGTGGTGAGCCCAGTCAGCGTAACTTTGGAATTTGTTTGATTCGTCACGGTGAGTGAATACGTGGTTTGTTTCACGGGATTTAAAAATTCATTTCCGATCGCTAGACGGTTAACGCGAAATGCGGGTGTGTGATCTGGCCAGATATTGATTTGCCAATGGCCTGCTTGGAGCGAAATGGTCTGCCCGTTTGAAAAATGAATTGTGAATGCAGGATTTGCCGTGATCGAATGGACGAGATGAGTCGTGGACATTTCCAAAATGAGTGGAAGACTTGTGAGTTGCCCCTGAACGTTTGTACCAGAGCCAAAGTAGGCGTTCTTAAGCTGAACGCCGGGCATCTTGTCAAGAGAGATTCTGGAGATATTCCCCGCACCGTTTTTTTGCTTCGGCACAATGTACACAGGGAGTTGAAGGTAAGAAGCGCGGTTCATCTCTGTATTGATGACCACGTTGTTTTGAGGCATGAAAAGTTCGGGTGTAACTTGAGTCGGCGGCTTCTTTTGCTGGTTTATCTCGGCAAAAAAAAGGGCGGCGACCGCCACGATGGCCGCCAATCCAAGTTTAGAACGAAGTCTCATGATAGAAGCCCTCTCTCATGTGGAGTCGGTTCACAGACGGTGTGCGGTTCAAATGTTAACGTGCCGCGAATTCCGGCAACGCGCTGGCAAACTGGCTTTTATAGATCTCTGCGTAGAATTCGTCCCGCTCGATCAGTGCGTCGTGAGATCCCTGCTCGACGACATGGCCGTGATTCATCACGAGAATGCAGTCTGCGTCGCGCACGGTGGACAATCGGTGAGCGATGACAAAGCTAGTGCGCCCGTCCATCAGGCGTTTCATCGCGTGCTGGATGTGGATCTCTGTGCGTGTGTCGACACTGCTTGTGGCCTCATCAAGAATGAGGATCGTCGGATTGGCCAAGAATGCGCGGGCAATCGTCAACAACTGTTTTTGCCCCTGCGATAGATTGGAAGTTTCCTCGTTTAAGCGTGTGGCGTAGCCATCCGGAAGTTTTCGAATAAACGAGTCGGCATAAGACATTTTTGCCGCTGCAATCACTTCCGCCTCGGTCGCGCCTTTGCGTCCGTATGCGATATTTTCAAAGATCGTGCCGTGAAACAGCCAGGTATCCTGTAACACCATGCCGAATTTTTGCCGCAGCGCCGCGCGGGGGATCGTCTTTATATCCACGCCATCGAGCAAAATGGTCCCGGCATCCCGCTCGTAAAACCGTAGCAGCAGATTGATCAGCGTGGTTTTTCCGGCGCCTGTCGGACCGACAATCGCGATCATCTGTCCCGGCTCGGCACACAGGTTCAGATTTTCAATGAGCGGTGCGCCCGCTTTATAGCGAAACGAGACGTTCTCAAACACGACCCTGCCGCGCTTTGTTGTGACAGATTCCGTCGAACGCTCCGCGACGAAAACCTGATCCGTACCTTCGAACCGCACCGCTTCCTCGGATCGCCCAGGTTCATCGTGCCCTTGACCGTGATCATCACGGGCCCGTGCCGCGTTTTTTGCAGTTTGTTCGCGCGGATCCTCCTCATCCTGTTCGTCGAGCATCTCAAACACGCGCTCGGAAGACGCCAGTGTGGATTGAATGACGTTTGAGATGCTCGACAATTGGTTGATCGGTTGGGAGAATTGCCGGGAGTACTGAATGAACGCGAGAATGTCGCCGATTTGCAGGCGCTTGTAAGTGACGAGTATCCCGCCGATGACACAGACCAAGACATAGCTGAGGTTGCCGATAAAATTCATGATCGGCATGATGATCCCTGTCACAAACTGCGCCTTCCATGCCGCCTCGTAATACGCTTCATTGATCGTGGCAAGCTTCTCTTTGGCGATTGTCTCATAGCCAAACGCTTTGACCACCTGGTGGCCCGCGAACATTTCCTCAATGTGTCCATTTAATGCGCCGAGTGAGCGCTGACGGAGCTTGAACTGGTTTTGCGAACGCTTTGCGATGGCCTTGGTGACGACGAAACTGAGCGGCAGAGTCAAAACCACCGCCAGCGTCATGAGTGGGCTGATGGTCAGCATCATGACAAAAACTCCGATAAACGTGACCACGGCAGAGATGACCTGGGTGAGGCTTTGTTGGAGCGTGCTGCTGATGTTGTCAAAGTCGTTGATGAATCGGCTGAGGATTTCGCCGTGCGGATGTGCGTCAAAGTAGCTGATCGGCAGTCGGGACAATTTCTCGTTGACTTGGCCGCGCAGGTCGGAGACCGCCTTTTGTGCGACGCCCGCCATGACATACTGCTGGACATAACTGAGCAGCGAACTGAAGATGTACAGTCCACCCAAAAGCAAAAGCAACTTTGCGATCTGTTGAAAATCGACGCCTCCGCCCGGCACGCCTCTGAACTTTTGGACAACACCCGCAAAGAGGTCGGTCGTCACGTTGCCCATGATTTTTGGGCTGAAGATGCTGAATGCGGTGCCAAAGAGGGTGGCTGACACGACGAGCAGAAGACGCAGGGTATACGGACGAAAATAGCGGATCAGGCGCGATAGCGTCCCTTTCATGTCTTTGGGCTTTTGCACAGGCATAAGCATGCCTGCTGGACCGCCGAAGCCGTTGCCCGGTCCAGGTCGCGCCTCCTGGTGATTGCCGACACGCTGATTCACGCAATTTCCCCCTCAGCCAGTTGCGAATGGACAATCTCCTGATACACGGTGCACGTCTCCATGAGCTCGCGATGCGTTCCTTCGCCTACCTTGCGCCCCTCATCAAGCACGAGGATGCGGTCGGCGTCTTTGACAGACATCACGCGTTGGGCGACTAGAATGACCGTCGCATGCCTGGCTTCCGTGCGCAGCGCCCTTTGCAGCATGAGGTCTGTCTTGAAGTCAAGCGCCGAGAAACTGTCGTCAAAAAGGTAGATCTCCGGGCTTCGCACAAGCGCACGGGCGATGGTGAGCCGCTGCTTTTGACCGCCCGACAGGTTTGCGCCGCCTTGGGCGAGAATGGTTTCGTAACCGCTCTCGAGGCTGTCAATAAACGCGCTGGCCTGCGCGACGTTTGCCGCGTGGCGGATCTCCTCATCTGTCGCATCCTCACGTCCAAAGCGCAGGTTCTCGGCGATCGTTCCAGAGAACAAAACCGCCTTTTGCGGCACCATGCCGATCTTTTTACGCAAGGCCTGCTGGCTCATCTCTCTCAGATCGATGCCATCGACTCGGATGCAACCGTCTGTCACATCAAAGAAGCGTGGAATCAAACTGAGAAGCGTGGACTTTCCCGCACCAGTTCCGCCGATAATGGCAGTGATCTCCCCCGGGAATGCCTGGAAGCTCAGGTCTTCGAGCACGTCTTTCTCCGCGCCAGGATAGCGAAAGCGGACGCCCTCAAACGACACAAGCCCTTTTGGCGTCGACGCAGGCGGCAGAGGTGTGGGGTTCGGGGACACCGGGTCGCCGATTCGCGGCTGAATGTCGAAAACCTCTTGAATGCGCTTGGCGGAAGCCTGCGCGCGTGGAACCATGAACAGCATGGCCGAAACCATCATGACGGAGAACATGATCTGTGTAACGTATTGGATGAACGCCATCAGGCTTCCGATCTGCAGGCTGCCGTTGTTGACGCGGATGCCGCCAAACCAGAGGATGGCGATCGTGGAGAGATTGATGATTAGCATCAAGAGAGGCATCAGTGTAGACATGACTTGAAAGGCCCGCGCGGAAACATCGGTTAGGTCGAGGTTCGCAAGCTGGAAGCGTTTTAACTCGTCTGCCGTTCGGTCAAAGGCGCGCACGACGCGAACGCCGATTAGGTTTTCGCGCACCACGCGGTTGAGCTGATCCACCTTGTCTTGAATTTCGCCAAAAAGGAAGAACCCTCTTCGCAGAATGAGATAGATCGCAAGGGCCAGCGCAGGCATGATGAAAACGAGGATCAAGGAGAGTTGCGCATTCGTATAGACGGCCATCAAGATGCCGCCGATCGCCATGAGTGGCGCCATCACCATCATGCGCAGCAGCATATTGATAAATTGCTGGACTTGCATGATGTCGTTTGTAGCGCGCACGGTCAGGGAGGAGGTACCGATCTCGTCAAACTCGTGAAGCATGAACTCCTCGATGTGGGCAAACATTGCCTGCCGCAAGTTCCTTCCAAAACCGGCGGAGGCAATCGCCGAAAGCAGTCCTGCAAAGACAGAACAAAAGACACCCGCGAGCGCGACCAAGAGCATGAGCAACCCAATTTTCAGGATGTAGCCCACGTTGCCCGTCATGACGCCGATATCAACGATCTTTGACATTAGGTTTGGCAGATATAAGCTGGATAGGGATTGCAGAAAAATCAGCACCAGAATGCCGAGAATCGACACCCTGTATGGCCGCAAAAAACGAAAAAGTTTTTTCATTGCGCGTCTCCTGCCGGGTTAAAGGAATGGATCCTTCAACCATTCTACTGCAATCTGCGCGATCTTTCGAGGCGTGCGTGTGCGTATGGATATGACAAACTATGAAAGGTTTTTTTCAAATAGGTACCATGAAAGATACCTGATAAAGAGTACGATGAGAGGGAGTGCCATTAAAATCCATTGATGAGATATGAAGCTGAAGAATAGGGTGAGAGGCAACAAGATAAAAGCGGCAAGCGTCCATGAAAGCGAGTTTATGGGATTGTTTAAAAACAATCCTGATACGCCTTTTAGCTCTTCAGAATAGCATTCATTGTGATACACGGACAACTTAATGAAGTTGAAGCAAATGATTAAATCCTCTCGGTACTCAATGGTGTTGGTGCATCGGTTGCAGTACACAGGCTTGCTCACACTTCTTCCCTCCTCGACAACCACTATTATACTAATATTTCACGCAATATAGAAATGATGTGTGTCGGCTCGAATCGACTTGAGGGTGTGATGGATCATAAGGAAGATGATGAACCTCCTTCGCGCCGAGCCTGCATATCGGCGGTTGCTTTTTGCGAGTCTGTTGAGCGGAATCGGTGACTGGTTCAACAGTGTGGCACTTCTCAGCCTCCTCCTTCATCTTACAGGATCGAGTCTGTCCGTTGGCGTTGCTTTGGCAGTGCGCACGTTTCCATACCTTGTCATGGGACCACTTGGCGGAATTTTGGCTGACCGGTTGCATCGTAAAACGATCCTTGTATTCGCAGACTTTTCCCGTTTTTTTATTGCGCTGTCCTTGCTACTTGTAAACTCTGTGTCACAAGTCTGGATCGCCTATGTGGCGACCGCGGGTCTCGTCGTCTTCTCGGCGCTTTTTTCTCCAGCGCGAACCGCCGTGATTCCACAACTGGTACACCCGCAGCATCTCGCAGTCGCCAATGCGCTCGAACAATCGCTCGGCGGCCTTGTCATGGCGTTCGGTGCGGGACTCGGCGGACTCATCAGCGCGCGCTTCGGTTTTGACACGGCGTTTGCCATCAACGCTGTTTCGTTTTTAGCATCAGGATTCATCTGCGGGTCTATCAACCTGCCAAGCTCACCCAACCGTGGTCGCGGTAGTTTTGAGGGGCTAGAGAAAAAACGGCAGCGAACCCATTCTCAAGCATCCTCGCACTCGTTTTGGTTTGTCTTTCGTCAGTCGAGGCTCATTCAACTCGTCAGCGTGCAAGCGATTCTCTGGGCAATTGGCGGGGGTGCCGTCAATACGCTTCTCAGTGTCTACGGATATCAGGTTTTCGCAGTGGAAACTGGGGTGTCGGAGTTCTCTATGGCGCGCTCGGTATAGGGTTTTTGGCAAGTGGGTTCATCGCATCGCGCCTTGTAAAGAGGCTTCGGATCATCACGGCCGCAGCGTATCTCTTCGAGGGAATTTGCCATGTCGCGGTTAGTCTGTCGCCTGTGCTGTGGGGAGCAGCCCTCTTTTTGTCTTTTGCGACGATGAGCGCAGGGATTGGCAACGCCGTGACGACCACGCTTTTGATGAGAGAGGCGCCGACTGTGTTTCACGGGAGAATTTTTTCGCTGCTCGGGACAATCTCGAGTGTCGTGATTTCTCTTTCCATGCTGGCGACCGGATTTTTGCTCGTCGTAGTTCCGGCGCGAACGATCGGATTTTGGGCAGGTTCTTTCATGGCATTTACCTCATTAGTCACCGGTTTTGCACTGGTTATGATGAAGGATACGGCGATGAATCCGCATCGCGCATCGATTTAGAGATACGCCTAAGGGTATTGACTCGACGACTCCTTCCGATTAATATATACCCCATACCGTATATGATAGGGGGGAACAGTGTGTCGGAAATGACAGTAGAGACGAACGCGTCAACACAGACCTCGGCTGAAGTATTTGAAAAAGTGCTTCGCAAAGAGCCGCTATGGATTCTGGACGTTCGCAACGAAGATGCATTCGCGGATTGGAAGATTGAAGGTCCAGCCGTGACGAGCGTCAACATTCCATATTTTGATCTGCTCGACGGTGTCGAGGCTGCGCTTGAGCAACTGCCAAGCGACCAACCTGTTCTCGTCGTTTGTGCCAAAGAGGGTTCTTCTCAATTTGTGGCAGAACAACTTATTGAGGCAGGGCGTGACAATGTCACATACCTCGCGGGCGGTATGAAAACGTGGAGCGAGTATCTGCGCCCCGTAAAAGTTGGGAATCTCGCGGAAAATGGCGCTTTGTACCAATTCGTGCGCGTTGGCAAAGGCTGCCTCTCTTACATGATCGTATCGGATGGGGAAGCGGCGATTGTGGACACAGCACGCATGACCGATGTGTATGAGTCGTTTGCAAAAGAACTCGGCGTCACGATCAAGCATACGCTCGACACTCACTTGCACGCGGATCACATTTCTGGCGGCAGAGTGCTCGCTGAGAAACTCGGCGCGACGTATTGGCTTCCTCCAAAAGATGCGACGGATGCACAATTTTCTTATCATCCGCTGGAAGATGGCGAGGTCATCACCGTCGGTTTGACAGAAGTTAAAATTTCTGCACTTTATTCGCCAGGACACACGATCGGCAGTACATCGCTGATCGTTGACGACGCTTATCTACTCTCCGGGGATATCCTGTTTGTCCAATCGATTGGCAGACCGGATCTCGCGGGTGCGGCGGGTGATTGGGCAGCCGATTTGCGGAAATCCCTCTATGAAACGTACCAAGGGCTATCTGCAAACTTGACGTTGCTTCCGGCGCATTATGCACACGGTGATGAAATGAATGAGAATGGATGCGTCTGCGCCAATCTTGGACAATTGTACGCGACAAACTCGGGACTTCTCGTGTCGGATGAGAAAATTTTCCATAAACTGGTGACGGAAAATCTTCCACCGCAACCGAATGCCTATCAAGAAATTCGGCTGACAAACATGGGCAAATTGCAGCCAGGTGAAGATGAGCAGCGTGAGATGGAGATTGGTCCAAACCGCTGCGCTGTTCACGGATAATACACGTACAGGGGTAAAAAAACCCGTGCTCGTGACGCGTCTATCAAAAGACGTATCACGCGTACGGGTTTTTGGTAAAATGTAGAGGTTAGCAGGCGGTATCTACGATAGGGGGAAGAATGATGACGTCATTTCACTATTCTGTAACCACGAATAAGTCGGTGGACGAAGCGGTTGAAGCATTGGAAGCCGCTTTAAAGGAACATAAATTTGGCGTGCTCTGGAAGCTCGACCTTCGCGCGAAGCTTGAAGAAAAAGGCGTTCCGCTTGACATGCCGTATCGAGTGCTTGAGGTATGCAACCCGCACGAAGCGAAGAAAGTGCTTTCTGAAACGCCGCTTGTAGGTTATTTTCTTCCGTGTAAAATTGTTGTTTATGAAGTGGATGGAAAAACGCAGATCGGATTGCCTAAACCGACTGCATTGATGGATGTTGTCGGAGTGGCGTCCTTGAACGAAATCGCGCAGGGTGTGGAAAGCACGCTGATTCAAGCGATTGAACAGGCCAAATAGGTGTCATGATGCGCCTAGGTGGCGCATTGGCTAAGATTTTTAGGAGTGATTGAAGTGCGGCTTAGCATCCTGGATCAATCGCCGATCGCGCAAGGAAGTGACGCGCACACTGCGCTCGCGCAAACTGCGAAGATCGCTGAGTTGGCAGAGCGGCTCGGATACACTCGATTCTGGGTGTCGGAGCACCACGACGCGTCATCCTTGGCAGGCTCAACGCCGGAGGTTCTTCTCGCTCATCTCGGTGCAAGAACATCGACGATCCGGCTCGGCTCTGGTGGTGTCATGCTTCCTCACTACAGTGCGTATAAGGTAGCGGAAAATTTCCGCATGCTTGAGGCGCTCTATCCAGAACGCATCGACATCGGACTCGGGCGTGCGCCAGGTGGCATGCCAATCTCTACACGGGCGCTCCAAGAGGGGCGGACACGAGAACCCTCGTATAGCCAGCAAGTGGATGACCTGCGCGCGTATCTGACCGACGCTCTGCCAGAGGGACATCGCTTTGCGGGACTTCGCGCGACACCGCGAATCAAAACGGCGCCTGAGATGTGGCTACTCGGTTCAAGCGACGTGAGCGCGCGCACGGCCGCTGCGAAAGGAACGGCGTTTATGTTTGCCCACTTCATAAACGGTGAGGGGGGCGTGGAGGCAGTTCAGGCGTATCGGGCTGAATTCAAACCTTCCGCCGCGCTCCTCACGCCAAGAGCAGGAGTGGCGATTTTCACGGTATGCGCGGATACAGACGCAGAGGCAGAGCGGATTGCGGCGAGCCTTGATCTTGCGCTCGTGTTGCTCGCGAGTGGCAAGCGGGCGGACGCGACGCCAGCGGTCAAAGATGCACTGGCGTATCCTTATACGATGTACGAACAAGCGCTGCTTCGTGAGAACCGTAAACGCATGATCGTGGGGAGTCAGGCCACAGTGAAACAGCAGTTCCATCAACTCGCGGCGGACTATGGCGTCGATGAGGTGATGGCCGTGACGACAACGGCAGAGTTCGAACACCGGGTGCGCTCGTTTGAGCTGCTGGCAGCCGCGCTGATTGAACAAATTTAATCTGCTGAGACGAATGAAAGAGCCCCTATTCTAGAATAGGGGCTCTTGGGGTGGTGCACCCGACATGGGCGGGCTCTATAGGGTACTACGCAATCGGTTTGATCTGCAAAATGTGATTGCCAGGACGTGTCAATGTCACTTCGACCTGCTGTGTCTTTGCCTTTGTGAGAACGACTTGCCACACAGGCTGACCATTCAGCGTAGTCGCTGTGATCGAGTGGACTTTTGCGCCTGGTACTGCGTCAAGAGCGGCGGTGTCAGCGAGATTGATGCGCTCCGCCAAAGGCGGTTTGTAGGTTGACGTTTTTGTCGTAATCACGGGGACCGGCGTGCTCGGTGCGGTTGACGTGCTCGATCCTGTGGTGGAAACTTCGCGTGCTTCATATTGATAGGCTGCGTGTGACGAAGTGAATTGCTGTCCAGCTACAAACGATAGAATAGCAATCAGCAAGGCGATCATGCCGCGATTCATGCGTGTCATCATGTTTGTCATGGTTCATGTTCCTCCTTGAATCTTGGTATAGCTGTATCGTAGAGGGTTTCTATGATCATATCATGACAGGATGGTCCACTTTTTCACATTCTATACACGTCGAATCGCGGAGCAGCGACACTCCACGTCGTTCAGGTAGAGTGAAAGCCGCGCCGAATCGACCGCCAGGGAAGTGTGACATGAAACGTTGTACCTTTTCCCTCAATGCTAGAAACCGCAATGGTTCCTTTTAGAAGGCTGACGATCCACGCTGCGATGGAGAGGCCGATGCCGCTTCCGATTGCGTGCTGTTCCGCGCCTTTTGAACGGTAGAATCGGTCGAACACGCGGGGCAAGTCTTCTTTAGGGATACCGATGCCGTCGTCCATCACGTCGATGAAGAGATCATTTCGCTTTCTTCCGATTCGAATCTTGACGCGACCATCGTGACGGCTGTATTTAATCGCATTTTCAATCAAAATGGTAAGCAGTTGTCGCAACTGGACGCGGTCGCTATAGAGCGTCCACGCCTCCCCTCCGGCGTCGACCAAAACGCTGACGTGATTCTCTTCGGCAAAAACGCTCAATGCGTAGACGACTTCGTCAACAAGTTTACCAAGCTCCAACGGTTCGAATTTTAGTGTCGGTTGATTTGAACCAACGCGCGCGAGTGTGGAGAGATCGCCGATGATTCGTGAGAGATAGTCGACTTCGCGCAATCCTTCTTCAATCGCGGTGCGCATCGCTTCGGGATCGTTGCTCTCTTTTTCAAGTTCGAGGATACCGCGTAATAGCGTCATTGGAGTCCTCAGTTCATGCGCCGCGTCATTGACGAAATGGCGTTGGCGCAGCATGGCGAGGCGAATCGGTTTGAGGGAATGCGTTGCCAAACCGTACGTGATCGGCAGGATGATCAACAAACTGGCGAGCGCGAGTGTAAAATCGACTGCGACGAGGGCGTGAAGGGTGTGCACAATTTCTGAGAGGGAGTATGCGCTGACGAGAAATGCGCCTGCTTTCCCTATGTCGCGCGTGCCAATGAGCAGGGGCTGCTTATTCAGCGTTGTGGTGCTCCACTGTGTGAAGGTGTGCGGTGTGTAGGCGCGCGCATAAACCTCCATGAGCGGCGCAATGTTTCCCGTGACGCCAATCAAGGTAAGGTCTTCAGATAAAGGAAACCCTTCTTTAGAAAAAATCCACGTTGCGACAGGTTCGGGCTCGATGTCCACTTTTGCGTTGCGAAAGGAAGGAGTCGAAGCGTTTGCCGTTTCGACCATTCCGTGTAACTTTTGTTCCCATTCTTCACGCACCGCTTGGTACGCGTAGGACATCGTTCGATTTTGTACATAGTAATAGGTTCCAATGATCAAAACGAATTCAAAGACAAGAAACGCGACGAGATGCCAGGCTGAAACATTGAATAGAATGCGGGACAAGATGCGACGCTCAGACTGTGTAAATTGATTTTTCATCGATCGACTTTATAACCGATCCCGCGCACAGTGCGTATGAGCGGTGCGGACTTTGGCGCATCCAACTTTGCGCGCAAACGCGCGACGATGGCCTCCACGACATTGGCCTCCGGTTCAAAATCGGATCCCCAGAGTTTTTCGAGGATGAGTTGGCGGCTCATGACTTGTCCCGCGTTTCGCATGAGGAGTTCCAAAAGTGAAAATTCTTTTCGTGATAGTTCAAGTAACACGCCATCTTTGCGCACTTCAGCACTCCCTGTGTTCAATTCAAGAGGGCCACAGCGCAAGACCTGATTTTCAACGTACGCAGCAGGACGTCGCGCCAACGCGATCAACCTCACGTGGAGTTCCTCAAAAGAGAATGGTTTCGTGAGGTAGTCATCCGCGCCGTGATGAAACCCTGCAATTTTGTCTTCGGTGCTGTCCCTTGCGGTCAGCATGAGGATAGGAATCGTAACGCCTACATTTCGTAGTTTTTCGCAAAGGGACATCCCGTCGCCGTCAGGAAGTTTGATGTCAAGGATTAACACATCAAAAAGACCGTCAATTGCCGCCTGATAACCGGTGTGCATCGTGTGCGTAACGTCCACAACGTGTGCTTTTCGCTCCAGTCCGCGTTGTAAGAGGGCTGCAATGCGAAGATCATCTTCGACAATGAGGATCTTCATCTACGAACACCTTCCCGTCGATACGGTACATAGACAAAAAGTGTCTACTATACCTTGAGTGTTACATTAAAAGATGACAACTTAATGACACCGCGGGCACCGATTTAGCGTGTGACACGCCGTCCTTCGCGATGCGCTTGCTGCGCCAGTTCATTGACACGTGTCAGTTCGATCATGTCGTCTGGCGTGATCTCGGGAGCCGTGTCGCGCAGAATCGCATCCACCCACTGCGTCATCGCGCTGCGTCGCTCAGGAGGAAGGTTCACTGCAACAAGTGGCCCACGCCCAAAGCGCACGCGCGCTGACTCATTCTCGATCAGCAGGGAACCCTTCGTCCCGTGAATTTCCATAAGAAAGGGGCTGCCTCCCGAGACGAAGCTGCTCTCAAGGAGACCGAGCGCGCCTGACGCGTACTCAATCATTACGGTCGCATTGTCATCGACCTCGTGACCAAGCGTCGCTTCAAGACGCGCCGAGAGTGCGCGTACAGGACCTGCGAGGCGGTTTGAGAGATAGATGGGATGTGCGCCAAGGTCAATCAGTGCGCCGCCTCCACACGTGATCGGATCGTAGAAGTGGGCGGGCAGCCAGCCTTGTGCATGTTCATCGGTTGGCACAGAGCCATCATGCGCGACGCGGCAGCGAAACGACGTGACGCGTCCGAGCGCTTCTTCCTGCAGTAGGGACTCGGCATACACGGTGTATGGCGCGCAGAGACGAGACAGGGAAAGCATCAGATGAACACCTGACGTATGGGCAAGGTCAGTCAAATGAATCGCGTCACTCGCGTTGAGCGCGAGCACCTTCTCGCTAAAAACGTGCTTCTTATTCTGGATCGCTTCCGCGATGATCTGAGGGTGCATGTTTGTCGGCGTATCGACGATGACTCCGTCAATAGCTGCCTCGCGGTAGAGTGAAGACGTAGAATCATAAAAAGGTACACCGATCTCGCGCGCAAAGGCGCGCCCGCGGGCAGGGTCTTCGTCCCACACGGCGGCGACTTCAACTTCAGGATGGGCGTTCGCCTCGCGTAGATAATCGGTCGCGTGAACGTGCCACTTGCTCATCATAGCCACTCGAATCATCGATTGAATACCTCCCAAACGTGTAAATATGAACGTACCTCTAGCTTACACGATGATGAAAAAGAGCGCCCGTCGGATTTCTCCAGGCGAGCGCCCTTGCAATGGTTACGGAGTGTACGCGAATTAAGAGTGAGCGAATTTCAGGACGTCTGCTTCCCGCGCGGCGCCGATCTTGCGACCCGCTTCTTTTCCGTCTTTAATCAAGATCATGGTCGGGATGCTCTGAACGCCAAATTTCATGGCGAGTTCAGGCGACTGATCGACATCCACATAGTAATAGTCAACGGTTGCATCTTCTCCTGCAATTTTAGAGACCACCGGTCTCAACATTCGACAGCCCGGTCACCAATCCGCTGAGAAGTCAAGAATGACGGGTTTTGTGGAGGATCCGACAAGTTTATCGTATTCCGCCGTTTGTATCGTCTTCATCATATGCGTATCCCCCCCTTTGCTGCGGTCGATTCATCGCGAAGTTAGGATGAGAAGTCGACTTACCTATATATAGTGTACCTAAGCTTTCAGTGATAATCAAACATGCTAACTGGGTGGCTTGTGAGTTTGCGAGACTCACGTATATGAAGATGCGTCGTTCCACATACTGGGTGTGGAGGAGTGAGCCGCATTGACGACGGAGATGGAGTCGCTTGAACAAGTTTCCATTTCAACAAATCTTCAACAGAATGACGCATTTCTCAAGCAACTGCTGGGAATAGGGGTCAGTTGGGATCTCATCGCCAAACCGTTTGTCTACGAACAAATCAGCATGACGGGATACACGGCAAACGGCTTTTTCTTGACGATGAACATGGTGCTGATCCTTGAAAACGTTGAGATGTCCTTGAAAGAGTTTGTAGCGCGCCACCCTGCGCGCGATTTTACGATTGATGAGCTTGTAAACTATTTGAATGTCACGATCAGTTTTGTTCAAGTGCAAAAAGTGAACAACATGAAAGACGCAGTTCGCTACATCCTGTCGGGTCCGCTTGTCATATTCCTCGACGGGTATAACGAGACGCTCATGATCGACACCCGGATCTACCCGATGCGCTCCATTGCTGAACCGGAAGTTGAGCGGGTCGTGCGCGGCCCGCGTGACGGGTTTGTCGAGACGATGCTTATGAATGTCGCGCTGATTCGCAGGCGACTGCGCGATCCACGGTTGCGCGTTGAGCTCATTCAAGTGGGGACGCGTTCACAGACGGACGTGAGTGTCATGTATCTCCAAGATGTGACAAATGACGCGCTCGTCGACAATGTAAAAAAGGAACTCAAATCCATCAATACGGATGTTGTCGCGATGGGTGAGCAAGCGGTGACGGAGTTTATCGCAAAGGTTAAGTGGAATCCGTACCCGATCGTTCGGTACACGGAGCGGCCTGATGTCGCGGCGACATGTCTGATGGAAGGACAGATCGTTATCGTCGTCGATACGACGCCAGAAGTGATCATTGCGCCGAGCACGCTGTTTAATCACATCCATCACCCGGAAGACTATCACGTATACCCGACGAATGGGACGTATATGCGCGTGGTGTCGATTCTTGGTGCGCTCATTTCGGTGTTCTCGCCATCCTTTTTTATTGTTGCGGCGCAACTTGGAAAGGTCGAGCCGCGCTGGTTGGCGCGTTTGGTCGATCCGGCGCCGCTCTCACTTCCGCTCGCCGTTCAGTTTCTCTTGGCGCAGCTTGCCGTAGACCTCTTTGAGCGTGCGGTGATCAATACCCCGACGGCGCTTGCCACGGCGACAGGTATCGTTGCCGGTCTCGTCTTTGGACCGTTTGCCGTCTCGATGAACCTCGTTTCGCCTGAGGTGCTCGTCTTCATGGGCTCTGCAATGGTGGCGCAGTTTGCCACATCTTCACATGAGCTGTCTACTGCCAATCGCTTCGTTCGCTTCATCTTAATCATCGTTACATCGGTCGGTGGTTGGATTGGCTTCATCCTTGGCATCATCGGACTTATCGTGCTGCTAGCGACGACAAAGTCGTTTGGTGTTCCTTATCTGTGGCCCTTCTTGCCGTTTGACTGGGAGGGCATCAAAGGCGTATTGATTCGTGCACCTTTGTATCGAAAAGATGGACGGCCGAGTATTTTTAAGACAAAAACGCTCATTCGCAGAGGTTGATTGTCTTAAGGCGTTAGCCTCAAATGAAAGCTGACAGACCCACGCAAAGGCGAAGAGATCGCTCATGCGCGGGTCTGTCTATTGTCTTGCGATTAGACCACGTCGCGATGATCTGCATCGCGAAACAGTAGGCCGATGGTGTAGATTCCGGCGAGGCCAACCAGTGTATAGACGACGCGGCTAAGAAGTGTGCCGTGACCGCCGAAAATGGCGGCAACGATATCAAATTGGAACAGACCGACGAGCAACCAGTTCAACGCCCCGATGATCACGAGGACAAGTGCCAGTTTGGTCATGTCCATCCCCCTCTCGAACGGATTCATTGCAGAACTAGCGTGAGTCAATTCGTCCTGCTTTATGCTCTGCGCAAAAGTGTAAACATTTCCTGTCTAGTCTCGTTTTTCCCTGTTATTCGTAGGTTCATAGATTTATAATACGATGGTGGCTTTTGCGAATCGGTTACGGAGAAGAGGGCGATTTAGGAATCTATGAAAAAGGCAGACAAACCGCGGCGCCGCCCTGTTGAGGCGCGTCTCGCGTTTGCGTTTACCACGGTTTTTTTGTCGATGTCCCTACTTATCGTTCGCCTGGGGTATCTCCAGATCAAGACGAGTTCCCAGTTTGTCGCGCAAGAGCATACGAACGAGTACGATACGTATGCGGTGCCTGCGCCAAGAGGCTGGATTTATGATCGAAACCACGTATTGCTGGCCGCGGATAAACCAACGTTCACGGTTGTCTACACGCGTTTGGCGACACCGCTTCAAAATACAAATGCGATCGCAAAGCGTCTGGCGCCTGCGTTTGGTGAATCAGTAAAAAATCTTTTACAGGCGATGAACGCATACAATTACGCGAACCCACAGGTCACTATTCTACAGAATGCCTCTCCACGCGCAGTGTCATACGTGGAGGAACACGAAAACTCGCTGATCGGCGTGCGGGTGATCACGACGCCGCTTCGCTACTACCCGTATGGCGCACTCGCTGATCACGTGGTTGGGTATATCGGGCCTATTCCGCCGAATAACGCGATGCCTCAGTATAGCAAGTACCCAGCCAATGCACTGGTTGGGTTGGACGGAATTGAGCAGCAATACGATTCCCTCCTGCAAGGCGTACCGGGTGTCATGCGTGTGCAGGTGAATGCGGCGAATGTGCCGATGAAAGAGCTTGGCATGTATCCCGCGCCGATGCCGGGTGACAACCTTGTCCTGAACATTGACGGACATCTGCAGAATGTTTTGCAACAGGCGCTTCAAACCCAAGTGGCGAGCCTTCGCTCGCAGGGATATTCGTGGGTTGACTCGGGTGTGGCGGTTGCGATGAACCCGCAAACGGGCGCGGTGCTTGCAATGGGCAGTTATCCGGATTATAACCCGCAGTGGTTTGTCGGCGGGATCTCGAATCAGCACTATGCACAGTATCAAAATGCAGCGCTCAATATGGCGGTGTCGGGTCTCTTTATGCCAGGATCGACGGAAAAACCGCTGACGCTTATGGATGCTTTGAATCTGGGCGCGATTAAACCGACGACGACCGTTTGGGATCCAGGCTATCTGCTGGTGGGCAATACGGTCCTGCACGAGTGGGTGCCTGGCGGATTCGGAATGGTCACTGTTCCAGAGGCGCTAGAGTATTCATCTGACGTCTTTCTGTATCAAACCGGACTTTGGATGGGACATTATCCGCCGTCTTATAATATCAACACGTGGATGACAGGTGAGCGCGTCAAAGCGTTTAATCAACTTGCCAGTTTTGGTAAGTACTTTGGCTTGACTTCGCCGACCCAGATCGACCTGCCTAATGAGCGCGTGGGCTATTTCCACGATAATGGCTATCTCTCGGATCTCGCGTATATGGCGATTGGACAGGATCAGGTGTACTCAGCGATCGGGCTTGCTCAGTACGTGAGCGCCATTGCGACAGGTAAACGCATGAAGCCAGAAGTGCTGCATCAAATCCTTTCGCCGACAGGCGAGGTGATCAAAACGATTCAGCCGGTCGTCCTCAACAAAGTGCCTGTCAGTCCTGCGAATTTGAGTATGATTCGTCAAGGCATGCACTGGGTGACCACGAAGCGAATGGGAACATCGTGGTCCGTATTTCTCGGCGACCCTTACTCTGTGGCGGGGAAAACGGGTACGGCGCAAACGGGTGTCGTCGGTCACGATATCGCGCTCTTTATTGGTTGGGCGCCGTACAAGAATCCAAAGATCGCCGTTGCAGTCATTGTCCCAGGTGCTGGTGAAGGCTATCTCTCATCAGGATCGGTCGCACGCAAATTGATCGACGCCTACCTGAATGAGCTGGCTGGCAAAAAACCGATCCCTCCGACACCCGTTCACGTTGGTTAAACGTATCTACCTCACTTATGAAACGAGTGAATAAGCGTGGAACATTTTGAAGAGAGCCTACTGAAATTGATTATTGACACGTCGACCAATCTTCCTCCTGACGTGCGCCGGGCGGTTGAACAGGCGCAGATTCGGGAAGAGATCGGGTCGCGCGCGGCGCTTGCTTTAGAGACGATCGTTGAGAATGTTTTACTGGCCGAAGAGGAACAGGGACCAATCTGTCAGGATACAGGAATGCCTACGTTTGAAGTGCATACGCCAGTCGGCGCGAACCAGATCGTGATGGAGCGTCAGATCAAAGCGGCGGTTGCCGAGGCGACGCGCCTTGGCAAACTGCGCACAAACTCGGTTGACTCTCTGACGGGGAAAAATACGGGTGATAATCTGGGCCCTGGGACACCGGTCATCCACTTTCACCAATGGGAAAACGATGAGATTGATGTCCGACTGATTCTCAAAGGCGGTGGGTGTGAAAACAAGAACATCCAGTACAGTCTGCCGATGGAGCTTCCTGGACTTGGAAAAACGGGGCGTGATCTCGACGGCATCCGCAAATGCATCATGCACGCGGTGTACCAGGCGCAGGGGCAAGGCTGTAGTGCAGGATTTATTGGGGTCTCGATCGGTGGCGATCGAACGTCCGGTTATCAGCACGCCAAAGAGCAGTTATTCCGCCATCTTGACGATCATAACCCGATTAAAGAGCTTGCTGAACTCGAATCGTACATCATGGAACACGCCAATGAATTGGGTGTGGGAACGATGGGATTCGGCGGCCGCATCTCTTTGCTCGGTTGTAAGATCGGCGTTCAAAATCGACTTCCTGCGAGTTTCTTCGTTTCCGTTGCGTACAACTGCTGGGCTTTTCGTCGGCAGGGCGTGCGCATTGACCCGCGCACCGGAGAGATTCTCAACTGGATTTACAAACAGGGCACATCCGACCTCAAACGCAAAGAATTTGCGGGTTTTTCAGATAAGGTAAAGGTGTTGCGAGCGCCCATTTCAGAAGAAGAGATTCGCGCGCTCCACGTCGGTGATGTGGTTTTGATCAGCGGAGAAATGCATACGGGGCGTGATGCAATCCACAAGTATTTGATGGATCACGATGCGCCAGTGTCACTTGAAGGCGGTGTGCTCTACCACTGTGGACCCGTCATGATGAAGGATGACGAAGGCAAGTGGCACGTAAAGGCGGCAGGGCCCACCACTAGCGCGCGCGAAGAGCCATATCAAGCGGAGATCATCCAAAAATTTGGCCTGCGCGTCGTCATGGGCAAAGGCGGCATGGGTGCAAAAACGCTCGCCGGACTGAAAGCGTCAGGCGCGGTCTATCTCAATGCGATCGGCGGCGCGGCGCAGTATTACGCGAAAAGCGTTGAGGCGGTAGACGGTGTGGATTATCTCGAAGAGTTTGGAATTCCAGAGGCGATGTGGCACCTTCAGGTGGATGGGTTTCCGGCCATTGTAACGATGGACAGTCACGGCAACAGTCTGCATGCGGACGTGGATGATCACTCCTTTAAGAAACTCGAGGAATTCGCTGACCCAGTGTATTAACAACCAATGGTTGCCAAAAGCATACTCAATGATGAGTAATACACGATGGAGTAGGTACCTACTCCATCGTGTATTACTTTTCGTTTATTTTAAGATTCTTTTTTGTTCTTTTGCTCCAAACAATTTTAGAAGCATTTCTGTAGGACACCATCCAGTTAAATACGATACAATTAGCATCGTCGCGGGTAGCCCTCCAATGATCATTAAATATTTATTCACAAATAACCCCAGTAAAATAGAGACCCAAAAGAAAATTCCTGCTAGTAACCGAATTGTAGAACCTTTTCCGCTACATACAAACATTTCATACACCTCTTTCTTATACCCTTACGGGTATATTTCGGGTTAAGTATAGTTGTAAAGTATCTGGACATCAAGACTCCATTTAATAGAATTAAAATTCCTGTGACTATAGAAAGGGCCAGAGAGGGGATAGCACGAGTTCACCGAGTTTCTGAGTCATTGGTCGGCGGTTCCACTCATCGAGACTCAATTCGCGGCACGCCTTGAGATCGTATTCGAACATCCCCTCCATGTGCGTCGCAACCTCTTCACTAAAAAACTCCACGTTAATCTCGTGATTTCCAAAGAGGCTCAACCGATCAAGATTTGCCGTTCCGATTGTGGTCCATTTTCCATCGACGGTCGCCGTTTTGGCGTGAATCATTGCCCCTTGGTACAAATAGATGCGAATGCCCCGTTTCAGACAATCAGTAAAATACGTTCGCGCCAGCCAATCCGCCAGAAGATGGTTGGAGCGTTCGGGGACGAGCAGAGAGACTTGTACGCCTCGATCAGCCGCATCGATAAGTGCGGATAGAACAACGCGGTCTGGCACGAAATAAGGGGTCGTCAAAAAGATGTGCTCTTTAGCCAGATCAATCGCTTCAATGTACATGGAACGAATCGGAAAGAGGATGCGTTGCGGATTATTTACATAGGGACGGATATAGGGCGAAAGGGATGCGCGCTCAGTTTTCAGCTTCGGAAGTTTATGCGCTTGCGCATTCCAAAAATCAGCGAATGCCGCAAAAAGGTTGTGAGAGGAGCTCCCCTCTATACGTACATGCGTATCGCGCCACTTTCGTCCATACAACTCGCCGATGTTAAAACCACCGACATAACTGATTGTGCGGTCAATGATGGCGAGTTTACGGTGGTCGCGCGCGAGCCGGCGTGGATCGAACAGATCGAGAAATCTTTGCCAGGCGCGATAGCGGTAAAGGTGAATGTCAGCAGAAAACTGTTTAAAGGGACGCGGTACGACGAGGTTTGCAAACGCGTCAAAAACAACATAAACAGTTACGCCCTCGCGCGCTTTTTTGGCCAGAAGTTCTTTGATTTGTTGTCCAACCGCATCATCTTTCCAGATAAAGGATTCAATGCAAATAATATCCTTCGCCTGCGTGATGTCACGTAGAAGGGCATGATAGAAGTCCATTCCGTATGTGTAGATTGTGATCTGATTGCCGTCAATCACCGATTCGACAGGTGGTTGATTCGTAATGGAGAGCTTTCGTTGTCGGCGAAACTGATTGCTGATCAGAGAAATGAGAATGACGAGGAGCTGTGAAGAAACGATGAGCGCGAGTGTGACAAGGAAACCATCCTCGAGTTCTCGATAACTCATAGTAAGCCTCCCTTCCATTCAAGCATCGTAGTGCGTACAAATCCTAGCGTATTGCACGTGAGGTGTCAAAATGTGTTGAATCGAAGATTCAACACATTTTGTCGCTTTCCTGCATACAACAATGTTGTGCTTAGGAAAAAGTTTTGCCTTCAGTTAAAAGTGGTGGTATTCTAAAGACAGCAAAATTGGTGAAACAGTGGGGTGAGGAAAATGTCTTTCACGGTAGAAGAGCTTGGGTCTGGCGTGCAAAACCCATCAAGTCAGGATCAGGCAGAACTGAAGAAGTTATCTGCTGTGCTTGAACCCTCTCAATTGAGCCAATATCGCGCCGTGCCGTATGGGAAAAAGAAGTTGGGTCGAGGCGTGCTCACCCTGATGTGGGCATTGCGCATTTATGTCTTTCTCGCGCTTCCCCTCGTCGCGTACGTTTTCTTTTCTTCACTCAAAGCATAAACTCACGCAATGAATCGATGATAAAAGCGTCGGCCTGAATGCTCGCCTGTGCGGGGATACTCAGGTCGACGTTTATTGCTTTTTTCATCAATCAGAGTTCGATGGTGTGTTCGCGATCCGCATCTGCAAGTGGTTGAACCTTGCCGCGAAACATGGAAATTAGCGCCGCCATGAGTCCGAGCGCCGTGACACCGGCGAATGCGATGTGAAAACCGGGCAAAAGGATGCGCGCTGGCGCACTCAATGGAGAGTAACCTTCCGCTAAAACTACACCTTGATACAGCGCGAACGCAAACGCAATTCCGAAGCTTTGACCAAGGGAGCGCGACATATTGAGAAGTCCAGAGGTTACGCCCAATCGGTTGCGCGGCGAACTGCCCATGACGGAACTGTTATTGGGTGGCGTAAAGACCCCCATGCCCATGCCGATAATGAGCAGTGCGATAATGATCCATACGAGTGGCTCAGTTGAAGATAACAGTAATAAAGAGAGACCGCCAAGTGTGGCGAGTGTCATGCCTGCCACCGTTGGAATGCGAGAGCCCAGTCGATCGGCGATGCGTCCGGCCATTGGCGCGAGCAGCATCATGCCGATCGGAAGCGGCGTGGTGAGAAGTCCTGAGAGTGAAGATGGATTTTTTCGAACTTCTTCAAAATAAAACGGGATGATGTAAAGAATACCGTACATGAGTGCGTAGGAGAGTGAGCCGCTTACGTTTCCCCACGTTAGCGTCGGGATTTTAAAAAGGGACAGATCCACCAACGGCGCGCGGTGACGTTTTTCTTGCCAAATAAAGAGAGCGCTACTCAAAACGCCGCACGCAAAGAGTGAGAGAATGTAAGGAGAACCGAAACCCTTCTCATTTCCTTGGTTGAGTCCAAGAATCACGGACACGATCGAGACTGCGAGCAATAGCGAACCGAGATAGTCAAAAGAAACGCCTCTTGTTGCTTGATCCTTTTCCTGGTCGAGCGGGAGAATGAGCGCGGCGAGCGTCGTGCCGATCAAGCCGACAGGAACGTTGACGTAGAAGATGGAGCGCCAGCCGAATGCACTGATCAGAAGCCCTCCGATCGCAGGCCCCAGTGACAATCCGACAGCAAGTGCCGACCCCTGAATGCCGATCGCTTTTCCGCGCACTGACGAGGGAACTGCCGCTGTGATGATCGCGACGCTGTTCGCCTGAAGCATTACGGCGCCGACGGCTTGTAAGACGCGCGCGCCAATGAGAAACGGGAGGGATTGGGCGGCGCCACAGAGCGCGGAGCCCACGATAAAGATTCCAAAGCCCATCGTATAAAGCGGTCTTCTTCCGACGAGATCGGCAATCCGCCCAAACACGGTGAGCAGCGCCGTCAAGGTTAAGAGATAGGCGAGTGCAACCCACGCTGTCGCACTCAAGGTGACGTGAAACTGTCGGGTGATCGTTGGCAGGGCAACGGTAATGATGCTGCCGTCAAGCGCCGCCATAAACGCCCCGATACAGACCGTGGCAACGACATACCAGTGGTAATTGGTTTTCGCGCAGATTCCAGCGAGGGGGAGATTGGCAGTGATGTTTTCTCGAACTTTCATCGTGAGCGGGACATGCCCTGTCTCCTTTCGGCGTGACGCTGGAATCGGATAGGTGTGCGAATTTTACTCATTCTTTCTTTGACGCTCACTTAAATCGTCTCTTGGCGAGTTAACTTGACCGCAAACGCATAGCGGTCGGCCCGATAAGAAACGGAGGAGTATTCGACTGGGCGACCCGCGCCATCTTCGGTGATGCGCTCCACGTGCAGGACAGGATCATCGGCCCGGCACGCGAGCCGCGTCGCGCGCAAGGGGCCTGCCAAGGCGGCGGTTACAGTTTGTTCACCGGATGCGATGGAGATTCCTTCAGCCTCAAGCAGTTTGTAGAGAGAGCGCGTGGCGCCTTGTGTGCGGATTCGCGCCAGAAGGTCTTCTGGGAGGTAGCTCTCGTCATAAAAGAGGGGCTCGCCATCCGTACAGATGACCCGCGATACGAAAAGCACATTCTGCCGTGGCGTGATTCGCAGCAAAGAGGCGATGCGCTCGCTCACCGGAATCACGGTGGCCTGAAACTCGCGTATGGAAATGGGCTGATTCGCCTGCTCCAACTCTTCCATGAAACCATATAAGTGCGTGGATTGCGTGTGCACTTTTCGCTGAACGAAGGTGCCTCTGCCTTGTTGGCGAATCAAATAACCTGCATCAACGAGATCGCGAATGGCTTGGCGCACGGTCGTGCGCGACACATTGTGAAGAGTTGTTAACTCCTGCTCTGTTGGAATCATTTGGCCAGACGGCCATTCGCCTGACTCGATTCGCTCCAGCAGCGACGCCTTCAGTTGGACGTAGAGAGGGTGGACGGATCGCATGGATGGCATCGTGATCGCCTCGCATCCGATTGAATTTGTAGTAACATTATAATGTATGAGGATAGTATACACATTTTTCTGCTGAATGGTAATCTGCGAAGTCCAATTTTGTTTTCGAGTAAAGGGGCCTTGCTCAGCAAGGCCCCTTTGCAAAGTAAACACATCAAAACAGATCTTCGTCGACATTTGATGCGCTCATCATGCTTTTGGTCGTGGTCATCTCGGGCGTGGCACGCCGTTTGGCGAACTCCCATGCAGCGATACCGACGCCTGCCCCCAACAAAAGGGTGGGCATCATGCCAAGTCCCTTGTGAACGTTACGCCGTGGATTGTAAACGCGATCTACGATCCCCCACATGGCGAACACCTCCTGTCGGTCGTAGGTTTCCCAAAACCGGCATGCGTTAATGAGGTATCTTTTGCCACTCCGTTTGCCTTGAAGACACTGCGCGGCGTGTGGGCAGCTATGGTAAACTTGAGCGATAAGATGGTCTACAAATCATGCTGCGCATACGCGCTTTGCTTGACGTAGTCTGCTTGGAGATGGAAACGGTCTCCTTTTGCCTCGCTGGAGGAATAGGCGACGAGCACAATCGGGGTTCCAAGTTTTTCGCTTAATGCCTGTTCCATTTGATGAAGTGCAAAGAGATCACTTGATTCAAGTGGAGCTGCTTTAAATTCGCTCATCGATAACCTGCTTTCTGTCGGGTGATGCGTTCCATGATCGACATCTTGCTTGCATTCGTATTTCTAGTATGAAGTTGGAAAGACGAGTTCATACGTACATGACATGAATGGATTTTGTGAAGGATGGCATAGACGATGGAAGGGAAACAAATCGACGAAGATGCAATGCGCGATCAGCGTATCGCGGACGCCCTCTCAGTCTGGTTTCGGAGTGTGGCGCGCGATCTTCCGTGGCGCAAGACAAAGGACCCGTATCTCATTTGGGTTTCTGAAGTAATGTTACAGCAAACACGCGTGGAGACGGTCATTCCCTATTACAATCGATTTATTGAGCGGTTTCCGACGGTTGAGGCGCTTGCGCAAGCGCCAGATGAGGAAGCGCTCAAGTATTGGGAGGGGCTTGGTTACTATCGCAGACTACGCCATCTCGTCTCAGCAACGCGCGAGCTTCAGGAACACTATGGAAACCACGTTCCGCGCGACGCAAAAACGTTTGCCAGTCTCCCGGGTGTGGGTGAGTACACACTAGGCGCAGTGATGTCTATTGCATATGGCCAGGCGCTTCCGGCGGTTGATGGAAACGTGATGCGTGTCTTGTCGCGGGTTGATGGGTTTCAGGAGGATCTCGCGACGGCGCAAGCTAGAAATTATATGAAAGAGCGTGCCCAAACGCTTGTCCATCTGGCAGACCCAGGAGAGTTCAATCAAGCGCTGATGGAGCTTGGCGCAACCCTTTGCTTGCCGAAAAATCCACAGTGTGACGCGTGTCCGATCGCGGTTGAATGCGCAGGGCTGCGAGAGGGCATCCACCTCAAATTGCCGATTAAACGTCCCAAAGGGGCGATCCCGACAAGGGAGTTTGTGGCGCTGGCCATTCGGCAAGGTGGCCGCCTGGCCATCGAGAAACGACCAGCCATTGGATTGCTTGCCAACCTGTGGCAACTCCCACTAGTTGAGCATGCCTATGAACAAGTGGCTGTGCAGGATGCGTGGATTCAGGACGCACTGTCCGCGCGGGGCGTAAAAAAACCGCTTGAACTGCGCGATCGCGGCGTATACGAGCATGTTTTTTCACATCAAAAGTGGCGCGCGCGCTTGATTGAGGTTCACATTTCATCGGATGAATGCGTTACTTCGTGTAGAATGATGTCGAGTGAAGATCGAGCGCCGCTCCCTTTTGCGCGCCTTTTTGTACGTATGCTGCACGATCTGGAGGAGAACAGTTTTGAGCTTACTTTCGATTGAGCTATCTGAACAGGGTGCTTTGCGTTTGCAATCCGTGCTTGCAGAGGAGCAGGAAGAGGGTTTGTGTGTACGCATTTCTGCGTCGCCTGGCTGAGGTGGGATGCGGCTTCGCATCGCTCTGGATGAGCGTATGAAACGAGACAAAGAGATTCAGGTCAAAGGAATTCCATTTGTGTTTGATCCATTTACTGCGGCACTCCTTCGCGAACCGATTACGGTGTATTACGATGATGTGGAGGATTCATTTCGTGTCGCCTTTACCGGTTATGAGGGAGATCTGTGCTAAACGTGCGCATTCAAAGCAAAGTTCACCATACCCGTTTG
This sequence comes from Ferroacidibacillus organovorans, assembly GCF_001642725.1. Classification (GTDB taxonomy): domain Bacteria; phylum Bacillota; class Bacilli; order Alicyclobacillales; family SLC66; genus Ferroacidibacillus; species Ferroacidibacillus organovorans. Next base: position 21,289 of record NZ_LSUQ01000011.1, on the reverse strand, counting down.
TCTACAAACGCGATACAATACGCATATGGCAAATGTGCAAAATTTATCTAAAACGCGCTATGTACGCGTAGCAGACCAGATCGAGTCGATGATCATGAGAGGTGAGTGGCAGCCGGGGCAGCGGTTGCCGACGCTCGAAGAACTCGCGACGATGTTTGCGGTGTCGCGTGCGGTGGTTCGCGAAGCGTGCAGTGTCCTCGTCGGCGCGGGGTTGATCGAGGTCCGGCACGGTGATGGAATCTACGTTAAATCGTTTTCTCTGGATTCCTTTTTGCGACCGATTCACGCCGCAATTCTATTGGCTGCGTCTGACGCACGCGCGCTGCTTGAAGTAGGGATGTGGCTTGAAGGCGGCATCGTTGAACAAGCGACACAGCGCAGACGGCGTCAAGACTGCGAATTTCTTTCGGAGACGCTTTTTATGATGGAGGCGAGTCGTGAAGACGCAGGAAGAATGATGGAGTGCGAGCGGCAGTTTCACGTTACGCTCTCGGAGTGTGCGGGAAATGAGGTTGCGGTGAACCTTTTGCGCATCCTTTACCAACCGCTCACAGGCGTGATGAACCTCTTGTTGATGGATGAAGACTTTCGCGATGAGATGATTACGCTTCATCGCGCGCTCTATGACTCGATCGCCGTGCAAGACGGTGAGTCGGCAAAACGTCATATTCAACTTTATCGCAGGCGCGCCATGGATGCGATGCGCAACGCGAAATGAAAGGGTGATCTGTATTTTGACAAAATCGAAAAAACTTCTCTTTTTTTTCATCTCGCTGTGTGCGATGACGTTGCTCGCTGTGGGCTCTGTTCAAATTGACGCTCATTTTACGCTGGCCATGGTCCTTTTAGGAATTGGACTTGCCGTTGCGGCAATGGGGTTTGTACTTAAAGCGGCGTTTCGCAAGCGCGGCTTGTTGTAAAAGACGAAGCGCAGAGATTCCGTTGGTGCAACAGATCGATTTATGGAGGTGAGCGTCGATGGAGACCGCACAGCGAATTTTTGTCATAGACGATGACGAGAGTGTGCGAACCGTGATGGAGCGCTACCTTTTGCGCGAAGGGTTTTCGGTCACCTGCTTTGCAAACGCTGATTCGGCGATGCCAGCTCTTGTTGAGAATCTCCCTGATATGGTGATCCTTGACATCATGCTTCCAGGCACCAGCGGATACGATCTCTGCCGGTGGCTGCGCGCACGCACAGAAGTTCCGATCATCATGGTTTCCGCGCGGGATGAAGAGGTGGATCGCGTCCTTGGCCTTGAGCTTGGCTCCGACGATTATCTTTCTAAACCGTTCTCGCCGCGAGAACTCGTCGCGCGCGTCCGCACCGTCTTGCGCAGATTGAATGGAGCGCGCGCCGCATCTGTGCAAGACGGTGCGACGGCGACGTATCCCGCTTGTGCGGATCTCGAACTGCGGGATGATGAACGTCGTATTATCGCGGCGGGAAGCGACCTCGTCCTTACTACCAAAGAATTTGAACTGCTCGCCTACTTTATTAAAAATAAAAGCCGCGCATTTACGCGCGAACAGTTGCTCACACAGGTTTGGGGCTACGATTTTATCGGTGATGAGCGCGCCATCGACGATTTGGTCAAACGTCTTCGGCGAAAACTGACGCAGGCGCAATCGATCGCTGAGATCGTCACGGTCTGGGGGTACGGCTACAAACTTGAAGGGTAAGCTAAGCGGGCGACGCAGCATCGGGTTTTCCCTTCGAATGCGCATGCCGATTGCAATTAAAGTGGTGGTCGTCTATCTGGTGATTGTGATGATCTCTCTTGCGCTCGCAGGTTATCTGACGAATCGTTCGATCTCCCAGTATGTGATCGATTCGACGCGCAATAACCTGATCGGTGATGGACAGGTGATCATCAAGCAGTTTCGCGCATATGGGCAAACGCTTGAGGATCGTCACGCGACCCCCCCTACAAGCCGCGCGCTCGTGACGATCGCTGCTCAAAGTGTTCAGCGCGAGTATATCATCGTCGATCCTAATGGGAACATTGTATGGAATACGTTCACGGCAGCGGATCTCCCACTGCTTCAACACGTGAGCACGCTCGTCGCGATGGCGCTAAAGGGCCGTCACACGGCGTCAGGCGTTTATCCTCAACAAAATCCAATCTTTGAGTTTGTGGCAATACCATTTTCCTATGCGTATCTCGTCCCCGTCACGTCGCTTCACCCAGGTTTCCCGCCAAGCATCATGATGCCAAACCTTACGATTGAACATCGAAACACAAAAGTGCTTGTGCTTTTTACGAAGCTCAGTGATATGAAGCGGATCACCTATGAGATTTGGGTGGCAGTGGCCCAAGGGTTGATGATTGCGACACTGATCACGGCAATTGTTGGCATCGTGCTCGCGAGATCGCTGATGCAGCCAGCGGGCCTCTTGAAACAAGCGATCATGCGCGTTCAGGAGCGTGACTTTACGCATGTCCCAGTGGTGCACACAGGGGACGAGTGGGAGGACTTTGCCTATGCGTTTAATAACATGGTGGACGCGCTTAAAGCGTTTGATGAGGGGCAAAAGCGTTTTCTCCAGAATGCGTCACACGAATTGAAGACGCCGCTCATAGGGATTCGCGGCTACGCAGAAGGGTTGCGCGATGGCGTCTTTGAACCGAGTGAATCGATGCACATTCTCGATATCATTGCGGCAGAGAGCGTGCGCTTGAAGCGGTTGGTGGATGAGCTTATCTATCTCTCAAAATTGGAAACACTGGATGATGTATACACGTTCACACATGATAATCTCACCAAAATCATTACCAAAACGATTGAGCGCGCCTATCCACTCGCTCGCGAGCGACAGATTCAGATTGTTCCAGACTTGCCAGAAGGCATCGTGCTTGCGTACATCGATTCGGACAAGATTGTTCAGGCGCTGCTCAATCTGATCGGAAATGCGATTCGCCATGCGCACTCGCGCGTGATCGTCACACTGCGCAAAGAAGAGTTTGCGAAGATCGTTGTTGAGGATGACGGAGAAGGGTTTGTCACTAAAGATGTCGAACGGGTGTTTGAGCGGTTCTTTCACGGAGATAAAGGCGAGACGGGGCTTGGCCTCTCGATTGTTCGCGCCATCGTTGAAAAACATCGCGGGAAGATCACAGCTGAAAATGGCAGTATGGGCGGCGCAAAATTTACCATTGAGCTTCCATAGATCGCGTGGACTTCATGCGGTATACAAGCATAGGATTTGTACAGAGAGCGAGTGGGTGTGCTGTGCAAGAAATGAAAGAACCGATGCGCAGGTATGTCATGAAGCTGACAGAGGTAGGCGTGTCCCTCCTCTTTCTCGTCATTGCGCTTTCCGTCTTTGCGCATGTGCTCAACTACATCATGCCGTTTGTCATTGGCTTTCTCATCGCGGCCGTCTTGCTTCCGGTTGCGGCATTTTTTGAATCCTTCCTCCCGCGCGCTATCGCGATCAGCGGGGCGCTCGTCGTTTCGCTCGGCGGCTTGCTCGCCGTGATCGTTTTTCTGCTCGTGCAGGGCGCAGGCGAAGCGACCAGTCTCGCCATTGCAATTCCCCGCTATTTCGGAATGTGGAAGCAAGTTTCTCAATACGCGATTGAGCAGGGCATGGCCGTATACGCGCACCTTCCCCTAAAGATGGTGGAAGCTGTACAGACGACCGTCAACACGATGGTCGATCAGGCGCGCCAGTTCGCGTTAACCCTTCTCAGCGGGTTTGTCGGTGAGGTGGCTCTTCTGCCCGATTTGATTGTCATCATCGTCATTTCCGTCGTCGCCGCCTATTTTTTCCTGGCGCAGCGCGAGATGCTGTTGCAGGGGATGAGAAGATGGCTTCCGCCTGGGTGGGGGCCGAAAGTAGAAGAGATTGCAGGTGATGTGTGGCGCGCAGTCATCGGACTGTTTCGCGCGCAATTGGTGCTGATCGGCGTAACCAGCGTGATTTGTGTCATTGGTCTTGCTGTCATGGGGGTTCAATACGCTCTTCTGCTCGGTGTCGGGATCGGGCTTACAGGGTGGGTTCCAATCGTTGGTTCAGGCATCATTACGATTCCTTGGGTAGTCGGGGCGCTTGTGACGGGGAAAGTGATTTTGGCGATCAAAATCTTGCTGCTGCAAGCGGTTGCCTCCGTGGTTCGGCATACGATTGAACCCAAACTGTTGGCGTCTAACATGGGAATTGGCACGTTTGCAACGATGTTTGGCATGTATGTCGGCCTGACGAGCCTCGGCATCCTCGGACTCTTGCTCGGTCCGCTTTTGATGATTGCGATTCGCTCACTCTTGCGCGAACGAATTTTTGACGACTTCTTCCCGGCGAGCATTCTACCAAGAGAAGAGGCCGAAAAGGAGCGGACGTAGCGTATCGCTGCGAGGGGAGGACGATGGACGTGTCTGTAGGCAGAGCGTATGCAGAGCTCTATGAGACATGCGTATGGTCGCGCGAAGGATCTGATGAAACTGATGACATACGTAGTGGGTCGTGGCAACTTGTCAGCAAAAAGTATGACGGCGCAGTACATCGGATATGGTCGCGCGTGTCACACTGGCCGTGGCATGGTGCAGTGCGTGATGCGCCGGATCATACTTTCCTTATTCCCGCGCAGACACGCGTTGTGGAGAGTAACGGAGAGAGCTGGAAGCGGCCATACCCTGTACTCGCCTGTTTTGAGACGCGCTCACTCGTGCAAAGTATGGTGCTGCTGCAACCAGAGGGACCGCAATTCTATTGCAATGCGTATACGAACTTGCAGATTAACCCAGATCTTAGGATCGTAAGCTTTGTGGACATGGATCTCGACGTGTTTGTCGATAGGGAAGGAAACATCGAGCTACTTGACCGTGGGGAGTTTGCACTACATGCGCGTCGCTACTCGTATCCTTTAGAATTGTGTCGTCAAGTAGAGACCGACCTCAAACGAACCATTAAGGACGTCAAGCAGCGACGCGGCGTATTTTCACTTTTGACCTGACTCGGAACCATCGAAGCGTTGTGGTGGTTAAGGATGCTCCTCGCGCAACGAATCTTGCATTTCGATGCGCTCTACATTGCCAAACGAATCGAGTCGAAAGCGCGGTTTTGCTTCATCGCTCTCTGCGTCGAGTATGCGGCGCGCTCGCTCCATGATGGCAAGCAATGCGCGGCTGTCTTCTTCGATTTGCTCCGGTGTGGCGCGCGCGCGATCAAGCTCTACGGCGCGCACAGGTTGCTGCATTAAAAAACGATCTTCGAGCATTTGTTTTTCGCGCGTGAGTTTTTCGATCTCATCGTGCAATTCATGGTAGCGTCGCTCAAAATCGCGCAACCCGCGAATCAAAAGATCGAGCGTGAACTCGTGCTCATCGCCAAGCGTGATCTGCGTTCGATTCGGCCTCCGCGTGCGCCGCTCTTCAAGCGCGCGACGACGAATGTGTTTCGCCTCGCGTATGGCGTCTTCATAGTGTCTTCGCACGACGCCGTTCCAGCGATAGCCACAGGCGGCCGATGTGCGACCGAGCAGTGATGCAGCTTCATCAAACGCTACGAGTTGTGTACTTCCCTCGCGGATATGCTTCAACACCAATTCAGCCAGTGTCACATCATCCTCTGGAGTCCACGCGTCGGAGCGCGACGCCCATCTCTCCATCAATTCCATTCAGAATCCCTCCAAAGCTTGATATTCTCTTTATGTCCTGATTCTGGAAGAAAGATACATGGAGTGTGAATCAGATGGGATATGGTATGTTGCTAGACGTCAAAGCGACTCTCTTTTTGGCAGGCAAAAGAGAGTCGCTTTTGAGTGAGAGGATGCGTGTGAGGCAAATTACTCGGTTGCACGCTCAAAATCGAGGACGAGGATGCTTTGAAGTACAGGTTGTAGTTGCGCGACGACGCGTTGATGCGCCTTGTGTGGGCCATATGCGTCAAGGCTAGCGCGATCTTTGAATGTGACGAGAAATCCGTGGTGGTACCCTTGGCTGCGCGCGGAAAAATTTTCACCGCCGGATACAGATACAATCCCTGGAATCTGCTCTTTCAAAGCTAACAATTCGCGTAAGAGTCGCTCCTGTTCAGCGTGCGGTGTACCTTCTTTCCACGCGAGAAGAACAATGTGCTCGATCATCGTAATGCTCCTTTCTTTGCAGAACATGTCCTAATTATAGACCAAAGCATGCTATGATAGGGTGAGACTGGGAGAAACGGGGGATCTTGCACGTTGCGTTCAGAACGATATCAAACCTTAATGGACAAAGATTTTCGCTATGTTTGGCACCCATTTACACAGATGCAGGACTATCAGGAACACGAGCCTTTGATCGTTGAGCGTGGAGAGGGCGTTATGCTGTACGACGTCGATGGCCGTGCGTATTACGATAGTGTCGCGTCGATCTGGACGAACACGCTCGGACACGCGCATCCCGCGCTCACCGACGCGATCATCAAACAGGCTCAGCTGGTCTCGCATTCAACTCTGCTCGGGCATGCGAATGTGCCGTCGATTCTTTTGGCGGAACAAATTGTTGACATCGCACCGGATGGGCTTTCTCACGTCTTTTTTTGCGACAGTGGCGCTGAGGCTGTTGAGATCGCACTCAAGATGGCCTACCAGTACTGGCAATTAAAAGGACGTCCGGAGAAAAAACGATTCGTCAAGTTTGTCGAGGCGTATCACGGCGATACGATCGGTGCGGTCAGTGTAGGCGCGATGGAACGCTTTCACGAGACGTACCGTGACATGCTTTTTGAAACGTTCGAAGTGCCGTACCCGTACTGTTATCGCTGTCCGCTCGGCCTCTCGCCATTGACCTGTGCACACGCGTGCATGGAAGAACTGAAGACGTTGCTCGCCGAAAAGGCGGATAGGATTGCAGGCGTCATTCTTGAGCCAGTGCAGGGTAGCAGCGGGATCATTCCAATGCCTGACGACTATCTGCGCGAGATTGAGGCGCTGTGTAAGAAAAACGACGTTCTCTTGATCGTTGATGAGGTCGCGACAGGGTTTGGCCGCACAGGCGAGATGTTTGCGAGCGACCACGATGGTGTGGAACCGGATCTGATGACGATTGGAAAAGGACTGACAGGTGGGTATCTTCCGGTAGCGGCTGCTTTAGCGACAGATGAAATCTATGAAGCGTTTCTCGGTACGTATGACTCGAACAAGACGTTCTATCACGGGCACACGTTTACGGGTAATCAGCTTGGATGCGCGGTTGCACTCGAAAACTTGCGCTTGTTTAAAGAAGAGCGGGTGATTGAGCACGTTCAGGATGTCGCCTCGTATGTCGCAGGGCGTTTACAGCAGTTTTGGGATCTGCCAGCTGTCGGAGACATTCGCCAAAAGGGTCTGTTTGTAGGGATCGAGCTCGTTCGCGATCGCGCAACGCGCGAGCCGTTTGCGTTTGAAGAGCGGATTGGCTGGCACGTGGGTAATCGCTGTCGTGAAAATGGCATGATCATGCGACCGCTCGGATCGGTGTGTCTGTTCATTCCACCGCTCATTGTCACAAAGGAACAGGCGGGCGCGATGCTCGACATCCTGTACCGCTCGATTAAAGAGGAAACGCGCGAGCGCATGGGAGGGCATTTGCGGTGAGTGTTCTTCTCGTGACGGCGACCGATACCGAAGTCGGAAAGACGGTAGTAACAGGCATCCTCGGGCGGATCCTGCGCGAAGAGGGTATGGACATTGGTCTCTACAAACCGCTGCAAAGCGGTCACGCGCTCATGCATCCGGAAGGCGATGTCATGCGTCTGCGCACGGTTGCGGGTGTTTTCGATTTGCCTGAAGTGATGTGCTGTCGCGCCATTGAAGAACCTCTGGCGCCTGGACTGGCTCTTGCAAGGGCGGGTATAGAGTTGAGTCGAGCGGAACTTTTGGCGCACGCGAGAACCTATCTTGCGACGCACGCGAATACAATCGTGGAAGGGGCGGGCGGACTCTTGGCTCCGCTTCTTGACGGGTTTACCGTTTGCGATCTGGCGTGCGAACTTCACGCGCGTGCGCTGGTGGTGGCGCGCGCGGGGCTAGGAACGGTCAATCACACGGCGCTAACGGTCGCGCACGCGCGCGCGCGGGGGATTGATGTGGTAGGCGTTATCGTTTCTGGCATGCCAGAAGATGAAGCGGATCTCGCCTGGGCAAACCTCCCCATGATTGAACAGTATGCAAAATGCCCGGTCGTCGCGGTGCTTCCCCGCCTTGAACCGTTGGATCTCGCGCGTGCGACCGACATGGTTCGGCGCCAGTGGAATCCGGCAATCGCCTTTGCGTGACGTGAACCGCTCTTCATTTTGAAATCAAGAAGTGTGACACGCAGCCGTGCTAGGCCATCCCAATCGATTTTTAGGAGGTAATAAGGATGTCGATTCAAGAAATGACCCGCAATTTCCATAGTTTGGCAAAGCAGGTCGTCGCAGGGAAGGCGATTGGCAAGGAAGAGGCGCTCACGCTTTTGCAAACGCCTGACGCGCAATTGCTCGAACTGCTCTCGGCTGCCTATGAGATTCGCCGCCACCACTTTGGAAACAAAGTCAAGTTGAACATGATCATCAACGCCAAGAGCGGGATGTGCCCGGAAGACTGTGGCTATTGTTCGCAGTCAATCGTGTCTTCTGCGCCTGTCGAAAAGTATTCGCTGCTCGATCGCGAACAAATTCTAAACGGTGCAAAGGAAGCGGCGAGACGCAAAGCAGGGACCTACTGCATTGTCATGTCCGGACGCCGCCCGTCAAAGCGCGAAGTAAATGAAGTCGCAGATGCCGTTCGCGAGATTACGTCGCATACGCAACTGAAGATTTGCTGCTGCATGGGTCTGATCACTCAAGAAGACGCAGACACGCTGGCAGACGCGGGTGTGCACCGCTTCAACCACAATCTGAACACGAGCGAAGGTCACTACGATCGCATTTGTTCGACCCATGCGTATGAGGATCGTGTCGATACGATCGAACACGTGAAGACGGCTGGCATGTCGCCGTGTTCTGGCATCATTGTCGGCATGGGGGAAACGGAGGAGGATGTGGTTGATGTCGCTTTTGAACTGCAGGATCTCGATGTCGATTCCATTCCGGTCAATTTCCTCAACCCGATTGACGGAACACCGCTTGAAGGAATGCGCGTTCTCGATCCGCGCTACTGTCTGAAGGTGCTGGCGATGTTTCGCTTTGTCAATCCCACTAAAGAAATTCGCGTGTCGGGTGGTCGCGAAATCAACCTGCGCAGCCTACAGCCGCTTTCCTTGTATGCGGCAAACTCGATCTTTGTGGGGGATTATCTGACGACGGGAGGCCAAGAGCCTGTCGCCGATTGGAAGATGATTGAGGATTTGGGTTTTGAGATTGAGGAGTGCGCACTTTAAAGAGGAGTGTGATACACTACTGAAAATGGTAGGTGGATAGGGGGCGCATGAACGCGTGCCCCTATCTCTCGTCGAAGACAGGTAGAGATGAGGAGGGACGGCTGATGGCGGGAAAAGCGATTTTGGCGTTTGTTCCTGACTTGATGTTCTCCGTGCAGTTGCGTGAAGCGGCAGGCCGCGACGATGATGTGGTAACAGTTGTGAAGCAACAAGAAGATTATGAGCAGAAATTGACGCAAGTGGCGCCAGCGTTGGTCGTACTTGATCTTTCGTCGGTTGGGGGAGAGCTTGAACACATGGTGAGTCTCGCCAAAAGAAGCGGCGCACATGTTGTGGCGTTTGGACCGCACGTTCAAAAAGATTTGCTGGCGCGCGCGAAGACGGCCGGATGTGACGCGGTGTTTCCGAATTCAAAATTCAAGATGGACACGGAATCCATTTTGCAGGAGTGGGTCAACGCGTAATGGCGACGCAATTCAAGGACGTCCATATTCAAAATGTAGGGTTCCTTGGGTTTGAAGAGGCTGATTTTGCAGTCTTTACGATTCCGGGTCTCGAACCGCGCATGGATGCGCTGCGCACGCAGTTGCGTCCGAAACTGGAACAACTCGGTGAACACTTTTCCAATCGTTTAGCCACACAACTTGAGCGTTCCGTGTTTGTGCATGTCGCCAAGCACGCGCGCCGAAAGACCAACCCACCCAAAGACTCGTGGGTTGCCTTCTCGCAAGATCGACGCGGATACAAAAAATGGCCGACCTTCATGCTCGGGATGTGGTCATCTCACGTTTTCCTGCAATTCGGCTTTATCTATGAGTCACCATATAAGGCGGCATTTGCGAACCTTGTCCTCGAAAACTTGGAAATGACGCGCACACTTCTTCCTCCCGATTTCCTTGTGTATAAGGACCACATGACTCCGTCGGGAGTTGCTCTTGAGACGCTGACAGACGATGCGTATGAGCAGTTGGTGGCGCGTTCGGCTTCGGTGAAACGCGGGGATCTCCTGTTCGGTCGGGAATGGTCGAAAGCGTATGTCCAATCGCTCTCGGCAAGCGCGCTTCTCGATGAGTTTGACGAGACGCTGCAGAAACTCTGCCGATTGTACCCACTGGCAGATCTCAGTTTAAGGCGTGCGGGATCTTCTGTTGCGGCCACAGGCAGCGTATAAATGACGGAAAGGGAGTCACAGTGTTGGATTATCGGAATCGAGAAAAAGCATACGCTTTGTTGCGTGAGTATACAGAAAATAAAGGGCTTATCAAACACGCGTTGGCGGTGGAAGCATCGATGCGTGCATACGCAAAATTCTACGGTGAAGACGAAGAGGAGTGGGGCGTCGTCGGTCTGCTCCATGATTTTGACTATGAGCGGTATCCTAGCCTGGAGGAACACACGGTAGTCGGTGGCGCCATTCTTCGCGAGCTTTTGTATCCCGAGCATGTGATCGAAGCGATCGCTGGTCACGCGGATCGTACGGGCGAGCGAAGAAAGACGCGTCTTGATCACGCGCTTTTTGCGTGTGACGAGATTTCCGGATTTGTGACAGCCGTCGCGCTTGTTCGACCGACGAAGAGCGTAATGGATGTCGATGTGGCGAGTGTGAAGAAGAAGCTGAAAGATAAGGCGTTTGCTAAAGGTGTATCGCGTGAGGATGTGTACCAGGGGGCGGAGGAACTTGGTCGATCGCTTGATGAGCACATCGAGTTTGTCATTCACGCGTTGCAAGCAGCCGCAGATGAATTGGAGCTGCGTGGCGTTTCGGTGTGAGGCGCGATGAATCTGCATGTGCTTCATACGAACGATGTGCACAGCGATCTCGCAATGTACGCGCGTTTGACTGCATCGCTCACGTCACTTCGCCGGGCGCTGCGCGCCCAGGGAGACGCCGTTCTCACGTTTGAGATAGGGGATCATCTCGACCGCATCCACCCGCTGAGTGACGCGACACGCGGGCGCGTGAATGCGGCGATCTTGCGCGCTGTTCAGTATGACGGCATGGTGCTTGGGAACAATGAGACGCTGACACTTGAGAAGGAGCATCTTCACGCGTATTTGCGCGCGGCGAAGACGCCCGTTTTTTGTTCAAACATGACATTCCCGGACCGTATCGTTTCGTTTCCCCAAGGTCGATTGTATGACGTGAATGGGATGAAATTTGGCGTTTTTGGGGTTACCGTTTTTTATCGCGCGATCATGGAAGCGCTTGGTGTGGATGCGTTTGACGCATACGAAACGGCCTGGCGCGTCAGTGCCTCATTGCGTCAACGCGGCGCTGACGTGGTCATTATGCTTTCCCATTTGGGCCTGGCGGTTGATCAGTCTCTGGCCGACAAAGGATTACCCGTTGATTTGATCGTGGGGGGGCACACGCACCATTTTCTTCAGGCGAGCGTCAAGCGTGGCGATACGTGGATTGTCCAGGCGGGGAAACAGGGGATCGCGTATGGGCACACGGTAGTTTGTCTAGAAGGCAAACGTGTGGTGAATGTCACCTCACAGCTTATCTATACGGATCGTCGGACGCTGCAAGATCCGCGAATCGTTCGCGAGACTGCTTTATTTGCAAAAGAGGCGCGTCGCGAGTTGGACAAAGTCGTCGGGTATCTGCGAGAGCCGCTATGCCACGCCCAGTTCGGTGAGTCCCACATCGTCAATTTGCTGTGTGATCAAATGCGTCGCGAGTTTGTGACAGATGTGGCGTTGTTAAATGGCGGAGTGATCTCGGCCAGTCTGCGCGATGGCGAGATTGCGCGCCGCGATCTCCTGGCGATTTGCGGGACGCCGATGCGCGCGGTGCTTTTAGAGATGGATGTCGCTACATTGTGCACCTTCATTGAAGCGGGATTAGCAATGGAAACGATCTCGAAACGCGGATTCGGATTCGGGTTTCGCGGTTACTACATTGGGAGAATCCACGTGTCAGGTGTGGAGGTTTTGGCGGAATCCGATGGGTCGGTCGAAGGTGGTCGGGTGCGCATTCTCGAAATAAGAAAAGACGGCCGCGCACTGCAAATGGATGAAACCATAACGGCGGCGATCTGTGAGTACTTGGCGCTCTCTCCTGTCTATACGCACCTGAATCCTGCGCGATACGTTTATACGCGTCCAATGATGCGGGAACTCCTCGAACGGGCATTCGCGCAAGAAAGCGCGGTTGAAGCCGCGCGCGTACCCCGCGTGTATGTTGATTGCGCGACAGGAAAGGAGGACGTGTAATGGCGAATACGCTGCCGCGCGTGCCGGTGGGGACGATCTTGCGTACACTCGAGGATCTTTACCCGGATGCGCATTGTGAACTCGATCACCGCAATCCTTACGAGCTCTTGATTGCGACGATTCTCTCTGCGCAGTGCACGGATAAGCGCGTAAACATGATCACGCCGGAGTTGTTCGAACACTATCCGACACCTGGGGCGATGGCAAAAGCGTCGCTCGAAGATGTGGAGCGCTTGATCGCGCAGTGTGGACTCTACAAGATGAAGGCGAAAAACATCGTCGAGACGAGCAGGCGTATCAGCGACGAGCACGGAGGCGAGGTTCCCAACACGATGGAGACGCTGGTCGCACTTCCGGGCGTTGGGCGCAAAACAGCGAATGTTGTGCTGTCAAACGCCTTCGGGGTCCCGGCGATCGCGGTTGATACGCACGTACAGCGCGTCTCGAATCGATTGGGGCTCGCAGACAGCGACGATGTGCATGAGACAGAGCAGCAACTGATGCGGCGGATTCCGAAGGCGCAGTGGACGCAAGCGCACCACTGGCTGATTTTCCACGGCAGGCGCGTGTGCAACGCCCGGCAACCGCAGTGCAGTCGCTGCGAACTCGCAGTATCGTGCAGGACCTTTCGTGAGAGTGCAAAGCGACAGAAGCGCAAACGCGCGCGTGAGCAGAGCACGGTGCGTGACAGTCGCAAAGGATTGGGGGATGATTTAGGATGAACCGCATGCCGAGCGAGCGCTGGCCAAGCTACGATGATGAGCGCATGGCGTCAATTGACGAGCAGATCTGTGCGCTGCTCAAGCAGAGAAAAGAGCTGTCAGGTGAACCGGCGTTGTTGCCGTCACCGGAAAAGATTACCGCGTGGTCCGAGAAATACGATCTGTATGAGGATTACTTGCACTCTATTTTTGCAGTTGCGCGCCGTCCGTCGAGTTTCCGTCCGCGAATCCAGCCGGAAAACTTCCGCAAGTATATCCCCATTCTCCGCTCGCTTGAGCGCGACGGGGTGATGTATACGCTCTCATTCATCCGTCAATATCAAAATGCCAGCGTGGTACAACTCCTCCTTGACTACGAATCGATGCCAAATGTAGAAATTCATAAACGCCTGCCCCATCCTTTCTTCGAATTGGAAGTGGGTGCACCGTATGCCGCCGTGAATTCGGGTGGCGGTGGATCTGCACACCACTACAGTTTCGCATTTGCGGTTTCCCCTGCACTCCCAGACGATCTAGCTTCGCAGCGTTTTGTGTTTAAGAAGTTGAACAGCCCAGACGGTGATCCGACAGGTGAGGAAGTTGTCTTTGACATCTCGTCCATACGCTCACCTGTAACTGAACGTGGAGCAATCACGTAGAACACCACAGAATCACAGCTTGCAGTGCGCGACACACCATTTCGAGCATTGAGGATTGCCCAAGTGTTCTCCTGAAAATCCTTCTGCGTCACCACATGTTCGCTGTGCACAAAGCCTCGCCCCTGTTCATATGCTGAGTTGCGTATGGAGAAGGGGGAACACGGCTTGAACAATCGCACACGTTCCGCCTCCGTCGAACAAGAAATCGCAAATGACCCAGTGACACTTTGTGAGAGCAAGACGTGGACGCGGAGGTTGCGCGCATGGTCGATGGCCTTTTGGCTTTTGATGGGCCCGGGGCTTCTCGCCATGATTGGCGACAATGACGCGGGCGGTGTCGTATCCTACGCCGTAACGGGAGCCACGTTTGGACTGAGCTTTTTTATTCCACTCGTATTATGCCTCTCGATTGTCACGTATACCATTCAGGAGATGACCGTGCGGCTTGGCGCCGTGACAAAACAGGGATTCGCGAAACTCGTATACATCCACTTCGGAAAAGGGTTCGGGCGGTTTCAGATGGTGACACTGCTCATTTTGAATCTCTTGACGCTCATGACCGAGTTCATCGGAATGACAGCGGGACTCACGCTGCTTGGCTGGCCACTCACGCTTGCGGATGGGGTGAGTTTTTTGCTCGTCGTAGCCATCGCTATCTTTACCGGCTATTTCACCAAAGAGCGACTCGCTCTGCTCGTTGGCGCGCTCAACATCGTGTTTTTGATCGTGGCCATCCTCACCCATCCAAATGGCGCCACGCTCGCCAATGCGCTCTTTCACTGGTCAATGCCTGTGCCCCACGCAAGTGTGCTGTGGTTTGTCATCGCGACGGTTGGCAACGCGCTCGCGCCCTGGATGATCTTTTTTCAGGGCAGCGCAGTCATCGATAAAGGCGTGGAGATCCGTCACCTGAAACTGGCGCGCATCGACACAGCGCTTGGAAGTATCATCCAGGTCATCATCGCGGCGGCCATCATGATCTGCGGCGCAGTGCTCTATCAGCACGTCACATCGATCGCAAGCGCGTCGCCCGCGCTTCTCATACTAGCGCTCGCCCACGTCGCAGGTCGCTTTTCCGCCATTCTCTTTGGCTTCGGCCTCTTTAATGCGGGCTTTCTCGCATCCATCACGATCTCCCTGTCCTCCTCCTGGACGATCGCGGAGACGCTTGGCTGGGCGCGCAGTCTCAACGACAAACTTGCGGCTGCCCCGCGGTTTTACGCTGTGTACATCGGCAGCCTGGCGCTGGCGGCAGGCGCCATTTTGATCCCGCATCTTCCACTCAATTTCACGGCGGTGCTCGCGCAAGTCGCAGGGGGCGTCTTGATTGCGCCGACGCTCATCTTCCTCATTCGTCTGACGAGCAATGAGGCGGTGATGGGGGCGTATCGAAACGGGACGTTTGGCAAGACCATCTCGTGGACGATTGCGCTTGCCTTGATCGGGCTGTCGGCGGCGCTGCTCGGGCAACTCCTCTTCTAGCAGGCGCATACGATACCTCCACTTGGAAATACTCGGTTGAGAAGGATCACGAGGATTTCTGGTGGGGGGTCGCGCATGGATTGGAGCCGCTTTACACGACTTCTCACGGTCGATGACTCAGTGATGGACGAGGCGTTTGTACTTACACCTGAAGATCAACGAAAAACTTCAGGAAAGCGCCGCAACCACCGCCGCGACGTACCGTATTCAAGGCTGCGGTTGCTCCGCGCAAAGGTGAACATTCGCGAATCGCAACAGTCTGCAAACTATGAAAGCGACGTAGAGATCTCAGACAAACGGGAAGATCGCGCGCTCACTTCGCGCGATGTGTACACGAGCGAGCGAACGTTTCAGACAGCGGTTCGCCCCATCTCGTTTGAAGAGTTGGCGACGCGCGCAATTCGTCGGACGACCGGAGAAACACTCTCGTTTCAGGGTCCAATTCCAAAAGCGATTCAATACGATTTGGCGACCAATCGACGAATCCTCACGCGACTGTTTCGCTTGCCGCGAAATGCGGATATTGTCATTCGCGATTTTTCCATCGGCGGGGATCATCCGTTTCGAGCGATCGCCGTTTTTGTCGATGGATTGGCAGATAAAACGATCATCAATACCCATATTCTCGAACCGCTCATGTATTTGACCAATCTCGATCACCAGACGCCAAGAGGGCAGTGGCTCGACCATATCAAACAGGCGCTCGTGCCGGGAAATCAAGCGGTCGCGTTTAAGACATGGAAAGAAGCATCCGAAAACATTCTCGCAGGCAGTACGGTCCTCTTTTTTGACGGAATCAGCGCGGTGCTTTCGGTAGAAACCAAAGGCTGGGAGCATCGCACCGTTGGACTCTCCCAATCAGAAGCAGTGGTGCGCGGTCCGCACGATGCGTTTACGGAGAGCTTTCGCGCGAATACAGGACTCGTGCGCGCAAAACTGCGCTCACCAAGACTCGTCACAGAGATGTTGCAGATCGGGACGCTTGCGAGCACGGATGTCGCGATCATGTATATGGATGGCGTAACGAATCCCAAACTCGTGACCGAGATCAAAAAACGGATCATGGGGATTGAGATCGACTATCTTCCAGACAGCGGGATGTTGGAGCAGTTCCTGGAAGATGGGCCGATCAGTTTTTTTCCGAAGTTTTTATCGACAGAGCGACCTGATCGCGTTGCGTACGGCCTGTCGGAGGGTCAGGTGGCGATCTTTGTCGGACACAGCACATTTGCGCTGCTCGCGCCTGTACTCTTTTGGACGCTTTTGCAAACATCGGAAGACGCGTATTTGCGCTGGCCATTCGGCTCCTTTATTCGGGTCATCCGACTGATTTCGCTCACGATAGCGCTCCTCTTGCCATCCTTTTACATCGCAGTGACAAACTTTCACCCAGAGATGATTCCGACCGACCTCATGCTGGCCATCGCCGCATCGCGTGAACGCGTCCCATTTCCCGTCGTGCTAGAAGTGGTTCTTATGGAATTTTCGATCGAGCTGATTCGCGAGGCGGGGATTCGCATCCCCACGATTATCGGTCCAACCATCGGCATTGTCGGCGCCTTGATTCTCGGACAAGCGGCCGTCGCGGCGGGGATCATCAGTCCACTTCTGATCATCGTGGTGGCGGTTACCGCGCTCGCATCATTCACCATGCCAAATTACAACCTCTCCTTTAGCGTGCGACTCCTGAGATTTGGATTCATCGTGGCCGGAGCCGCGTTTGGATTCTATGGGATCGCGCTTGGGCTTATGATTCTGCTCATGCATATGGTGACGGTTCGCAGTCTGGGGGTGCCCATCATGAGCCCGATTGCCCCGCGGCGCACCTCATCTCCTGACAGCCTGCTGCGCGGGAAAATCTTCAAGATGGAGCAGCGACCGAACGCGTACTGGCCACTGCGCACGAGAAAAGAGGCGGAGGTTACGCGCGGGTTTGATCCGCGCGTCGCCGACTCAGAAGAAGCGAAGCGTGCGCGCCGCGGGTGGGGACGGAGGGGGCGGGTCAAGAAATGAGCGATCAATCAACCGACGGAAAAGGGGTCGTGTTGCGAACGGGGCGGGTGGGTACTGTCGAACTGGCCGCGCTGCTCACTGTGTATGGATCAACCGATATCTTCCTCAGTTTTCCATCCCGGTTGGCTGAACACAGTGCACAAGGCGCATTTTTTACCCCACTTTTAAGCGCAGTTCTCATGCTTGCGGCGCTTTTCGTCGTGTTTCTATTGCAGCGTTCTGTCGCAAAACGGAACTGGCTTGAATCGCTGGATGAAACACTGACCCCTTATCTTACGATGCCACTCGCACTGGCGCTATCCTGCTATTTCTTGCTACAGACGGCGCTGAATGCGCGCGAGTTCTCAGAGACAATCATTACGACCGTGCTTCCGGCGACGCCGACTTCGATCATTATTCTCTTGTTGCTACTGACCGTATTCTACTATGCGATGGCGGGCTATGAAGGGCTTACACGCGTCTCTATCTTGCTCGGCGGTGTCATGCTGGTGGGGCTTATTGTGTTGACGCTCTTGCCGATGACGTGGTTTCGGCGCGAACTGCTTTTTCCCATCCTTGGCAACGGCCCGCTCGCACTCGCGAAAAGCGGCTTTCGCAACACTGGGGAATTTCCGCAGCTTTTACTTATAATGATTCTCGCGGCGACGCTGCGCAATCACAAGCACACGTTGCGCGTGGGCATCATGAGTATCTCCTTTTCGGCCGTGATCATGTCAGTCGTTCTCCTGGTTTTTATCGGCACGTTTGCGTCGGCAGTGACTGGAACGGTCCCCTTTCCCATGTACCAACTCGCGCGTGTCATCTACGTGGGGCGCTACGTTCAACGTTTGGAGTCTGTTTTTGTGTTTTTATGGATCTCTGCCGCGGTCATCAAATTGGGATTCGGGTTATGGCTTACAGGGTATCTCTATGCGCATGCGTTTCGCATGCCGCTTTACCGCCCGCTGCTTCCGATGTTCATCGTCTTGATTTATGTTCTCGCGTTTTTACCGCCCGACTTGCCCACGGTTCAGATGCTCTATGCAAATTATTTTGAGAAGTACAGTTGGATCGTGACACTCGCGCTTCCGGTTGGCTTAGCCTTGATCGCGCGGTTCATTCAGTGGATCAAATCCCGCCGACATCGGAAAAAAAAGCGTGGAAGTGGAAAAGGTGATGAGGAGAGCCGTGAATCTGGGACAGCGCGTGCACGCTCTGGCTTTCGAAAGGGGGTCTTGCGATGAGTGTGTTTGAATTTGTTTTATCCATCGCGGTTCCTATTCTTATTGCGATCTATACCGTGAATGTGACGATTTGGTATTGGAAGAGACGAAACCGACTCGCCGCGGTCGGGAGTGGGCTTTTGGCGCTCCTTGGCGCGGGTTTTTCCATCGGCTACTTTACGATGCGCGTTTTGTTGTAACGCACGGGACTTCCACCTTGGCAAAGGGGGTGGTTTCTTTATTTTTGGGGACCTTCGCGTTGAATGTGCGTCTGGCGAAACAACTCACTGACAGAAACGCACGCGTAGCCGCGGCGCGCCAAATCAGACAGGATGATTGGCAACGCCTCAACCGTCTGCGAGCGCTTACCTCCGCCGTCGTGCAGAATGATGATATCCCCTGGATCGACGTGATCCACGATTTTTTGCACGATTGTCCGAATGCCTGGCTTCATCCAGTCTTTGGCGTCGACATCCCATGTCCACATGATCAAAACATGGCCTGTTTTTCGACTGAGTGTGAGCAGACGATCACTGATGTGTCCGCCGGGGGGGCGCAATAAGACAGGACGAAAGCCTGTCACATCTTCAATCAACTCGTCACATGAACGAATTTCCTTTTCCGTGAGCTGGCTGAGTTTTGGGTGATTGGATGTGTGATTGCCGAGTTCATTTCCGTCACGTATGATTTCGCGCAAGATGTGCGGATAGTGTTTAACCTCATTTCCGACAACGAAAAAGGTCCCGTGGGCGTGATGAGCGTGAAGGACTGCGAGAATGGCTGGCGTATAGGATGGGTGAGGGCCGTCATCAAAGGTGAGGGCTACAATGCGCTTCGTGGTCTTCACGTGAAAAAAGACTTGATGGGGAGCCCGCTCTTCCCAGAGTTGTTGACCGGAAGCGGGAATGCGTGAGACACCACCGCCCCAGATATCAGGTTTTAACGTGTCCATTTGAGAGAGGCACGGGAGTAACAGTGCGATTATGAGGGACGCGAGTGGATTCATAGACGACCGCCACAGTGCGCGGTGGTACAATAGAGAAACATAGGGTATTGGTCGAATCGCCGCATGGGAAATGCTCCTTTGTTTAAAACGCTAAAAGCAAAGATAGTATGCGTCACTTGGGGCTCGATCTTTCGTACTGGGATGAAAAGGATGATGGAGATGTCACAAGTTCACGTTGAACTTTATACGGATGGGGCGTGCAGCGGAAATCCCGGGCCAGGTGGCTGGTCAGCGATTTTGGTAAACGGCGCAAAAGAGAGAGAGTTATCTGGCGGGGAGGCTGAGACGACGAATCAGCGCATGGAGATTCTCGCCGCCGTGGAAGGGCTAAAGGCGCTTAAAAAACCGTGCGAGGTTGCGCTGCACAGCGATTCAGCTTATCTTATCAACTGCATCAACGAGAAGTGGTATGTAAAGTGGCGAAAAAATGGTTGGGTGAACAGCAAGAAGGAGGCCGTCAAAAACCGTGACTTGTGGGAACAGTTGCTGCCTTTGCTTGATGTACACCACGTTACGTTCGTCAAAGTCAAAGGGCACAGTGGCCACGCATACAACGAGCGGTGTGACGCACTTGCGCGCGCGGCGGTAGGCGGAAAAAAGCGCGCGGAGTGACGGCGTGCAATTAGGTGAGCGAGCGATGGATCACTATGATGTGACGAAAGAACAACTCGATCTAGCGGCTGCTGCACTCGGACTAGACCTTGTCGGTGTTGTGTCAGCGCGCCGCCTCGACGAACTCGAACCTGTTTTAAGGCGATACTATGATGAACAGCGGGATTCGGGGTTTGAGCACCCTTTCTCGGAACTGCGCCTCGATCCGCGCGCACTGATGCCGGCCGTGCAAACGGCGATTGCAATCGCGCTTCCGTATCACACCGCATCCGAGTCTTTACGGCATCCGACCGGACGTCGTCACGGCGCCGTTTCGGTCTATGCGCAACGCACAGACTACCATCGCGTGCTCAAGGATGTATTGTCGCGGTTTTCTGCGCTATTGGAAACGTGCGCAGCGAGGCCTGCACAATTTCTTCCCTGTGTCGACACATCGCCGCTGGTCGATCGCGCGTACGCGACCGCCGCAGGGCTTGGCGCCATTGGAAAAAGCGGAATGCTGATTACGAAAACGTATGGAACGTATGTGTTTTTGGGTGTGCTGTTGACCGATCTGCGCGTTGAGGGAGCGGATGCGCTGCATGGAGCCCTTCCGTGGGGGACAGAGGTGTGTGGCACATGTGATCTCTGTCTGACAGCGTGCCCCACAGGCGCCTTGATTGCGCCATACACACTTGACGCGAAGCGCTGCCTCTCTTACATCACACAGGAACACGGGATTGTCCCGCCGGAGTTTCGTGCGTCCCTCGGCCGTCGAGTCTGGGGGTGTGACACGTGTCAGACCGTATGTCCACGAAACGAAGATCGTGCTGCGCCGTCGACGTTTGGTCCACCCGTTACACCGCTTGCCTATCCCGATCTGCTTGAAATCCTCACACTCTCAAACCGCGCGCTGATGAAGCGCATCGGACATACGGCGGCTGCGTGGCGAGGTCCTGCGATCTGGCGCAGAAACGCAATCGTGGCGCTCGGAAATGCGCGAAGTGTCGAGGCGATTCCTGTGCTCGTCACCTATCTCGCGCACGCGCGACCGGAACTGCGCGCGATGAGTGCATGGGCACTCGCGCAGAT
>NZ_LSUQ01000010.1 GCF_001642725.1 Ferroacidibacillus organovorans | reverse complement strand
CGTCGGCAGCGTCTGATGTGGATAAGAGACAGATTCAGACCTAGTCCGTCATTCGTTGAGATGGCCAAGACGACCGGTCGATCATTTCTCAGTGTCGACTTGGCCGCCATCAGCACAGCCGAATCCGTCTGCGCATTGGCAAATCGGCTGAGCGTCGAACCGGTGCACGGTGCGATCACCAATGCATCGAGCCGTTTGCTCGGTCCGAGCGGCTCCGCTTGCGGGATCGTCGAGATTCCCGTCTCACCCGTGAGTTCTTCAATTCTTCTCACCCAAACACCTGCTTCGCCAAAGCGCGTTCCAGTGTTTACGACCGTTTGTGAAAAAATCGGCACAACGGAGACGCCTGTCTTTATGAAACGCTCAATTTCCGGGAATACTTCTTCATACGTACAGTGTGATCCTGTGATGGCAAATCCGATCGTTTTGCCGCGAAGTTCCACTTCTTCATCCCCCAGTGGACGAGGACGCTTCTTGTACCATGCGCACCATGGTCTGTGCGATGATCCGTCCCGCCGTTTTCGGAGCGACGATTCCTGGTAAACTCGGCGCTAACATCGCCTTGATGCCGCGTTTTTCGGCAAATCGAAAATCGGTGCCGCCAGGGGCAGATGCAAGATCAATGATGACACAAAAACGCGCTGCACGCGCGAGGATGTCTGACGTGAGAATCATCGCTGGGATCGTATTAAACACAACGTCAGACGACGCGATGGCGTCTCCGAGATGTTCAAGTGGGATCGCAGTAAGCCCCATCTCGCGGATGCGCGCTAAATCGCTCGGTTTGCGCGCACATACGGTGACTGCCGCCCCCATGCCAGCGAGCACGCGCGCCAGGGTGACCCCGCAGCGTCCCAAACCAAGCACGGTGCAAGCCGATCCGTGAAGCGTGATCTCCGTATGCTCCATCGCGAGAGCAATCGCGCCTTCCGCCGTAGGAATGGAGTTTAGTATCGCCACTTCATCCAGTTCCATCAGGCGTACCAGCGCCAAACCATGCCGTTTGGCGAGAGCCCCAAAGCGCGGCCGCGCGATGCCCGTGAAAAGTTGCGTTTTTTTATTGATCACCGCAAAATGATCCTCAGTCATCATGATCGGCTGTTCTGCAAACTGTGCAGGAACGCGCCCTTCATCATCGATACCTGCCACGGGAAAAACAATCACGTCTGCGTCTTTTAAAACCTCTTCAGAGAACGCGACTTTCACGCTGTCAGGAAACGAAACATCAGCTTTTTCAAATCCGACCATCACGGTCGAAGCGTCCAGTTCACTCACACAGCGCGCCACTTCGATCATCCGCGCATCTCCACCGAGAAACGCAAACTTGACACCCGTAAGCATGCCAGAGACCCCTTTCCCCATTTTACGACACCCGAGTCGAATTACAAGGCGATGTTTTCGCGAGCTACCTCGCGCTCGCTGACAGTCATCCTATGTCAGTCGCCCGCCATCGGTGATCAATGGGTGGAACCGAATCCGCCTGCGCGCCTCTGTGTTTTTGGAGAATCGTCATCCGTCAGCGAAAACGCCGTAAAAACGCCCTGCGCAATGCGCTCTCCGCGCGCGATTCGAATGTCTCTTTCACCAAAGTGAAGAAGAGGTATCATGATGTGTCCCTGGTTTGAAGGATTGTCTACATAGTCCGCATCGATGACGCCGACACCGTTTGCGAGAATGATCCCATAGCGTATAGAAAGGCTGCTGCGCGCGTAGAGCGCGAGAAATTCGCCAGCCGGCATGCGCGCGCGCACACCCGTCGGAACGAGCGTCACGCGCGCGGGAGGAAGTGTGACGTCGTGAAGTGCGCACAGATCATACCCTGCAGCATCCTGTGTCTGCCTTATGGGTAGCTCAAGTTCGCGCGTATCGACACCCGCGACCCACTCGAATCGTCTCATCGCAGATTGTCCGCTTCAAAAATAGGTTCAAGTGAAGGAGCGCCGACTGCAGCGATCGCGCGAGCACCTGAAAAAATGTGCTGCGCAGTGCGCGCAATGTCTTCTCGCGTCACACTCATCATCTCGTCAATCGCTTGTTCAACCTCTATGGTTCGATGTAAAAGGAGTTCATTTTTGGCGATTCTACTCATCCGACTCGACGTGCTTTCAAGGCTCAAAAGTAAGGATCCGCGCAGTTGGTCTTTTGATTTTTGCATCTCGCTCTCCGTCACGCCGTCTTGCAACAAAGAGGCGATAAGGTGATCCATGCGCGCAAGGACTTCGGTCGCCTGATCTTGCGCCGTCCCGTAAGAAAGGACATAGAGTCCCGTATCGCGAAATGCGCTGTGATAAGAAAATACGTTATACGCGAGTCCGCGTTCTTCCCGAATATCTTGAAAAAGTCTTGAACTCGAACTCGCGCCGAGAATGTTGTTTAAAACCACCAGCGCCTGCGCGTCTTTGTGGTCATAGTGTATTCCTTCATACGCGACGCAAACGTGCACCTGTTCGATACTTTTTCGCTGAAACACGCGCTTTGGCGTGTACTGTGGCGGCCGCTCTGAATGAGACGCCTGAGCCATTCCCTGCGCGTGCGCGAATGACTCCTCAATCCACTGAAGCATCTCAAGCGCATCGAAGTGACCGCAGACAGAGATCACCATCCGATCAGGCGTATACGCGCTCGCCGCAAAGTTTTTCAGTGTCGTTCGATCGAGCCGTTCCAGGCTCTCTTCCGTGCCAAGAATGTTCGCACCGAGCATATCGTGCTCAAATGCCGTCTCCAAAATCAGATCGTGCACAGCCTCTTCTGAATTGTCTTCATACATTTTGATTTCCTCTAACACAACACGCTTTTCGCGCTCGAGTTCATCCGCTGCAAATTCACTCTCAAAGAGCATCTCTGAAAGCGTATCAAGTAAGCGTTTTGCGTGTTCATCAAGCACCTTCGCGTGATAGCACGTATACTCTTTTGTGGTATATGCGTTGACATGCCCACCCAGACTGTCCAAAACTTCCGCCAATTCTCGCGCATTATGCCGCGTGGTCCCTTTAAAATACATGTGTTCAAGCATGTGAGAGACACCCGACAATTCGATTGGCTCGTCACGTGAACCATTGGCGACATAGACACCAATGCTCACGGAGCGTACGTGACTGATCGGCTCCAGCAAAACGCGTATTCCATTGTTCAAACGATGATATTGAAGCAAGAGCGATCTCCCTTCTCAGGCGCGTATCATGTTCACCATGATACCAGACCGCGTCTCACCCTCACAAGCGGATTCATTCATTAGGCGCGTGTACCAGTCATAGCTTCTCCATACGTATTGGGGACTGGGCGAACGGGGCTGATGATCGATGTAACTGTGACGAGTTGATAGCCCGCCGACTGCAATTTTTCAATCATGGTCGGGAGAGCTGCCACCGTATTCGCCGTCGGATGCATCAAAACGAGCGCACCTGGTTCACGGTGATCGACGATGCGATGAAGGATGACCGACGCAGGCGGTTTTCGCCAATCGATCGTGTCGAGCGTCCAGAGGATCGTGTGCATGCCAAGTCCCGCCGCCGCGCGCACGACAAGCGCGTTTACATCGCCTGCGGGCGGTGCAAACAGCGTGGGCTTCACTCCACCTGCGCGTAAGATCGCTGCATTCGTTCGCGTAATCTGTTCAATCATCTTAACGCGTGAGAGCTTTGTCATCATCGGGTGGTTGTACGCGTGATTTCCAACCTCCATACCTGCCTGCAGGACCATCTTCACAGCCTGCGGATTTTTTGTCGCAAACGATCCATCAAAGAAAAACGTCGCCTTTGCGTGGTGCACCGTGAGAATTTTAAGCATGGCAGGCAGATAAGCATCTCCCCATGCCACATTGATCATCAGCGCCATTTGTCGCTTCTGCGCATTCGCGCGATAGATCGGCTCCGCCACGAGTGAGGTCGTGGACACGGCTGGCGCGATTTGATCAAAAAAGAGTGGTGAAGCGTTTTTGTTCAACAGATTTTGGCGTGCCAAACTCTTCTGGATGTCAAGCTTGACACCGTTTAACGCAGGAATCAGTCCCCAGTATTTCTCAACACGCGCATTGACAGGCGGTTTATCATAGCGCGTCGCGAGCACCTGCAACTCGGACGCATACGTCATTTTTGAGGTCGCGGATAGAACCTGCCAATCTGCAGGATTCGTCAGAGGATTGCCAAACACGCGAAGTGTACCGTAGACTGCCGCTACACATACTACGAAAAACAGGACAGAGCGAAGATTGCGCATACATTCATCTCCCAAGAACCGCTTTGGGACATGTCTATGCAACACTCTAGCAGAGTAGACAAAAAAGCGAGCAAAAGATGCTCGCTTTTTTGTCTACTCACTTCAATACAGTCAAATTACGGACGGCGAACCGGGCGAGAGTCGCCACTTCGCTCACCAGAGCGAGAATCACTGCGATTGCCAGGCGGGCGACTTCCTGAAGGTCGCGAACCGCCTGACGGCCTGTCCCCTCCGCTTGAGCGTGGAGCAACCTCTGCAACCGGAATTCCCATATCCTTGAGAACTTCACGTTGACTGAGATTGATTCGTCCCTGTGCGTCGATTTCAGTAACCTTCACGGTGAGTGGATCTCCAACTTTGACAAACTCTTCCGGTGATGAAACGCGCTCAGCGCCGAGTTGCGAAACGTGAACAAGCCCCTCTTTGCCAGGCAAGAGTTCGACAAACGCGCCGTATTTTTCAACGCGCATCACTTTACCTTCATACGTTTCGCCCACCATAACATCGCGCACGATGCCTTCAATCATCGCGCGGGCGCGCTCCCCTAAACTATGATCAGGCGTTGAGATGAAGACGCGACCGTCTTGCTCAATATCGATCTTAACCCCGGTATCCTCAATAATCTTGTTGATCACGCGACCGCCAGGTCCGATCACTTCGCGAATCTTGTCTGGGTTTATTTTCATTGAGATGATGCGTGGCGCATATTTTGACAACTCTTCGCGCGGTGCTTCAATCGCGGCGCGCATCTCATTGAGTATAAACATACGCCCCTCGTTTGCGTGAGCAAGGGCCGTTTCAAGAATCGCGCGATCAATCCCGCCAATCTTAATGTCCATCTGTAGCGCAGTGACACCCGCTGCCGTCCCCGCTACTTTGAAATCCATGTCACCGAGGTGATCTTCCATGCCTTGAATATCCGTCAAAATGGCAACCTTGTCCGCCTCCTTGACAAGTCCCATCGCGACCCCGGCAACAGGCGCCTTAATCGGTACTCCCGCATCCATGAGTGCGAGAATCGATCCACAAATGCTTGCCTGCGAACTGGAGCCGTTTGACTCAAGCACTTCCGACACCAACCTGATCGTGTAAGGAAACGCTTCTGCGTCTGGAATCACCGGCTCAAGCGCCCGCTCCCCGAGCGCCCCGTGACCGATATCGCGGCGGCTTGGTGGACGAAGTGGGCGTGCTTCGCCCGTTGAAAACGGCGGAAAATTGTAGTGGTGCATAAAACGTTTGCTCTCTTCAGGGCTAATCCCATCCAAGATCTGAACATCCCCGAGTGCGCCGAGTGTACAGACGGAGAGTGCCTGTGTTTGTCCGCGCGTAAAGAGTCCAGAACCGTGCGTGCGTGGCAAAACGCCTACCTCCACACTGATCGGGCGAATTTCTTTCAATGAGCGCCCATCCGGACGGATTCCGTCCGAGACGATCGCGGTGCGTACCAGATCCTTTACAACATCGTGCAGAATTTCGCCAATCTCATCCACCCGCTCCGGGTACTGCAAAAGCAGTGCAGCCTGTGTTTCTTGCATGACGCGTTCAATCGCGTCAGCGCGCGCGTGTTTTTCAGTCGTATAAATCGCTTCACGTAACGGTTCATCCGCAAAAGCCGAGACGGCCATTTTTAAGCCTTCGTCAATTTGATGAAGGCTGACTTCCATTTTAGGAACGCCCGCTTCAGCCACAAAGCCTTCAAGAAAAGAGACGATCTCCTTAATCGTTTCGTGACCGAACAAAATCGCCTCAAGCATCCCTTGCTCCGGAATCTCTTTTGCCCCAGCTTCCACCATCATGATCGCGTCACGCGTTCCCGCCACCACGAGATGGAGATCGCTGATCGCCGCCTGCGCTTCCGTCGGGTTAATCACGAACTCCCCGTTTACACGTCCGACGATGACACCTGCGATGAGCTTTGGGAATGGGACATTCGATACGCCAAGCGCTGCCGAAACACCGATCATCCCTGCAATCTCCGGCGCACAATCCTGATCAACCGATTGCACGAGCACGACAACTTGAACATCATTGCGAAACCCGTCGGGAAACAGCGGGCGAATCGGACGATCAATCAACCGACTGGCCAAAATCGCTTTCTCACTGGGACGTCCCTCGCGTTTGATAAATCCACCAGGAATTTTCCCCACTGCGTAAAGCCGTTCTTCGTAGTTGACGGTAAGTGGAAAGAAATCGAGATCCTTTGCATCTTTTGACGCAGTCACCGTCGCCAAAACCACAGTGTCGCCATACTGAACGCGAACGGCGCCATTCGCTTGTTTTGCGAGTCTTCCCGTCTCAACAATCAGTGGACGACCGCCCACCATCATCTCTCTCTGATAAACCATCTGGATTCCTCCTTTCGCTACCTTTTCATCGCTGATATGTAAAGCAGGAGCGGGATGTCCCCGCTCCTTAATAAAACTATTTGCGCAGTCCAAGACGCGTAATCAGTGCGCGATACCGATTAATGTCATGTTCGCGTAAGTACTTGAGAAGGTGCGCGCGCTTGTACACCATTTTAAAGAGTCCACGCCTGCTGTGATGGTCTTTTTTGTGAATGCGGAAGTGTTCGTTTAACTCATTGATCCGCTCCGTGAGCAGGGCAACCTGCACCTCTGGCGAACCCGTATCGTTTTCGTGCACTGCAAACGCTTCAATCAATTCTGCCTTACGTTCTTGTTGCAAAGCCAATGGAAATCCTCCTCTTAATAAATACTCGCGTCGGGCAAAGTGTGCGGTGGAGAGGCGCACCACCGAGCCGACAGACGCGTTGTCCTATATGCCATTATGGCACAACAGGGTGAATTATACACGAGATAAACCATCCAGTAAAGCGCGCGCGCAGCGCACGTCCTCGTGCAACTGTTCCTTGAGCGCATCAAGCGCATTGAACCGTCGCTCCTCACGCAAATAGTGGACAAAGAGTACATCCATCGTTTTCCCATAGAGATCGAGCGCTTCATCAAGAATGTGTACTTCAAACGACAATTCACCTTGTGAAGAAACGGTCGGGCGAACGCCAAGATTCATCACGCCGCGATAGCGTTTTTGATCGACCTCTGCATACACAGCGTAGACCCCAATTTTCGGCACGACAAACGGTTCACAGAGCGTCAGGTTTGCAGTAGGAAAACCAATGGTGCGCCCGCGCTTTGCCCCGTGGATAACCTCTCCGCGAATGCGATACGCGCGTCCCAAGAGATGCGCCGCGTCTTCAGGTCGTCCTTGCGCTAACGCGTTTCTCGTCAGTGTGCTGCTGACACGCAGCCCGTCTTGATCAATCGGCGCGACAATTTCTACTGTCACACCATACTTGTCGGCGATCTGCTTAAGATCACTAACACCATTTGCTCCATTCTTCCCCATGCGAAAATCATATCCGACGACAAGGTGAGAAACGCCGAGCGCGAGTAAGTAGTCATCAAAAAATGCATCGGCCGTCTGACTGCGAAAGCGAGCGTCAAAATGCGCGACAAACGTTTCTCTCATGCCAAGCGTTGCCGCTATTCGCGCGCGTTCACCAGGCGGCGTCAAAAGGTTCGCGTATTCCTCATCCCCCTGTAGCACATAGCGCGGATGGGGTGTAAAAGTAAACATGCACGGCGTTAGCCCGCGCTCGCGCGCAACAAGCACCACATTTTTGAGAATCGTCTGGTGTGCAACGTGCAATCCGTCAAACTTGCCAATCGCAATCGCGCGCGAAACACCGATCTCAGGTGCGGGCGGTCGATCGAGATAGCGATAGTTGCGAAGAAATGCCATATCTCACTCAACCCCCTGCTGCACGAGAACCTTGTGCGCTGTAAGCCGCCACATGTCCCCTTCATATTCACGTACGCGATAAAGTGCAACCAACTCGTCACAGACGCGGATACCAATGATGCGATCCACATGAAAGGCTACACCCTGACCTGCGGCAAAGGCGTCTGTCAAAAAAAGCGGGGCACCGTGAAAAATCATATGTAGCGCATCTTTTGCGACAGTAAGCTTTGGCAGAGCAGGCACAGCGTCCTCCGTTGGGCGAACAAGAGAAGCCAAACCACGCTCTAATTCATCAAAACTGTGTGCGTCAGCAAGCGAAAAGGGGCCGCTTTTGGTTCGCGTAAGCTCAAACATGTGGGCGGGAACACCGAGTTTTACGCCGAGATCATGGCAAAGGGTTCGCACGTACGTCCCTTTCCCACAGCGCACAGAAAAATTCACAAGAAGCGAATCCGCGCGACGCGTAATCTGCTGGAGAGTTATTTCGTGGACAACCATTTCGCGCGCCTCAAGGACAACGGATTGCCCGGCGCGCGCCAACTCATGCGCACGGCGTCCAGCCACGTGAATGGCCGAATAGATTGGGGGAATCTGCATTGTCACGCCGAGAAACGTGGATAGCGCATCTCTTATTTCATGATCGCCAAGATGCGTCGCGTCAGAAACCGCGAGTACGCGCCCTGTGTGATCTTGTGTATCTGTAGATGACCCAAGCCACGCTGTGGCGAGATACGCTTTTTCACTCTCCATGACGTAGTCAGACAGCCGCGTTGCTGAACCCAGCAGGACAGGCAGTACGCCCGCTACATTTGGATCAAGCGTACCAGTGTGCCCGGCTTTGCGCGCCTGAAGCATGCGCTTTACGCGAGTCACCGCTTGTTGCGAGGTCATCCCCAAAGGTTTGTTCAAAACAAAAACGCCGTGCATCATACGCGCGCATCCGCCTCGGCAACCGCGGCGCGCACCAGTTTCAAAACGCGTGCGATCGCATCAGGCAAAGGCCCCGGCAATTGGCAGCCCGCGGCGCGCACGTGTCCCCCTCCAGCAAAAGCGAGCGCGATGGCAGCCACATCCACGAGATCACGTGAGCGAAGCGACACCTTTACATCACCGTTTGCACGTTCACGAAAGAGCAGCCCGACTTCAATCCCCGAAAGCGAACGCGTATACGGGAGAAGCACTTCTGCCTCACCCTCATCTGCGCCTGATTTTGCAATCATCTCCTGCGTAACCGATACATAGGCGATTCTCCCGTTTTCATCCACTTCAAGTGTGGCGAGTCCGAGCCGCACAAGTTCTACTTGTTCACGAGTGAGCGCCTCAAGGACGCGATCCGCCACCATGAAAGGTTGAAATCCACGCGAGAGCAGATCGGCCGCAACCTGATGAATTTCGGGTGTTGTATTGTTATAGCGAAATCCGCCCGTGTCAAACACAATGCCGGTATAGAGACACAGCGCCATGTCGCGCGAGATGGGCGCATCCGCGCGGCGCAGCATGCGATAAAGGACGAGACAAGTCGCTGACGCGTGCGGGTCGACGAGGTTCGCATCGCCGAATCCGCAGTTCGTTTCATGGTGATCAATGTTTAAAAGGGTGCCTGTTTGCGATTTTCTGTGAATCACCTCACCCATTCGTCGGATATCTGCACAGTCGACGGCGAGAATCTGATCAAACTCATCTGCCAGATCGGCCGTGCGCACAAACCGATCCGCCCCTGGCAAAAATGCGTAACGTTTAGGAATCGGATCATCATTCGCAAGAATGACCGGTCGCCCCACTTGATCACACAGAAGCGCCATCGCGAGCGCAGCGCCAATCGCATCACCGTCAGGACTAATGTGACAAACGATTAAAAGTGAATCGCGCGTCTCGGTGATCTGCTCATACATCCTCAAATCATCGTCTCTATCCATCGCTCTTCACACCCGTCTCCCCGCTTCCTGGCGGTGAATCTTTCGCGATCGAGCGCAATACATTGCCGATGCGCTCGCCATAGTCAATCGATTCATCGAGGATAAAATGAAGCTCTGGAACCGTGCGCAAGCGGATGCGGCGCGCGACCTCACTGCGCAGAAATCCTGCGGCGCGCGCGAGCGTTGCGAGTGATGTTTCGCGCTCCTCTTTCGTACCCATAACGCTCACGTAAACTTTTGCGTGTGCCATGTCGTTTGACAACTCAACGCCTGTCACCGTGAGAAATCCGATTCGTGGATCTTTAATCTCACCGCGGATCACTTCACTGATCTCACGCTGGATTTGAATCGCAATTCGTTCAACGCGGATTTTCACAAACTCACCTACTTTACAAAACATCGATTCGCAAGGCTTTAGTCTTGTTTCACAACTTCCATTTTGTACGCCTCAACGATGTCGCCTTCTTTGATATCGTTAAACCGTTCAAACGTGAGACCGCACTCATACCCGAACGCCACTTCGCGAGCGTCGTCTTTAAAACGCTTCAGCGAATCAAGACGCCCATCGTGAATGACAACGCCACCGCGAATCAGGCGCGCCTGGCTGTCTCGAACAAGCTTGCCCTCTTGAACCATCGCACCTGCGATGTTTCCGATCTTCGAGACCTTGAAAACTTGGCGGATCTCTGCGCGGCCGAGGACAACTTCCTTGTAAACAGGATCTAGCATGCCCTTAAGCGCCGCTTCAATCTCTTCGATCAGATTGTAAATCACGCGATATAAGCGAACGTCAACTTTCTCAGATTCGCCCATGCGCTGCGCGTTTGGCTCGGGACGAACATTAAAGCCGATGACAATCGCGTTTGACGCCGACGCGAGAAGAATATCAGACTCTGTGATAGCGCCGACACCCGTGTGAAGCACACGAATGCGTACACCGCTCACATCAATCTTCTGCAGCGCACCGAGTACCGCTTCGGACGATCCGTGCACGTCTGCCTTCAGAATCAAGTTGAGATCTTTTACTTCGCCCTCTTGAATCTGCTTATAGAGGTCATCAAGCGTAACGCGCGATGTTGCACCGAGTTCTTCCGCGCGTTGACGACCTGCGCGGCGCTCTGCAACTTGGCGCGCCTGACGCTCATCGTCATAGACGACAAACGGATCGCCAGCGCTTGGCACATCGCCCAATCCGACAATTTCGACAGGTGTTGACGGATTGGCCTCTTTGACGCGACGCCCGCGATCGTTGACCATCGCCCGCACTTTGCCAAACGTATTCCCAGCGACCACCACATCGCCCACACGCAGAGTGCCTGTCTGCACGAGAATGGTTGCCACTGGGCCCCGCCCTTTGTCAAGTTGTGCTTCAATGACTGATCCCCGCGCGCGACTGGAGAGACTCGCCTTGAGATCAGCCACTTCTGCGACGAGGAGGATCATTTCAAGCAGCGTGTCGATCCCCTCGCGCTTAAGCGCTGAGACGGGCACGAAAATCGTGTCGCCACCCCACTCTTCTGCGACGAGTCCGTGCTCTGTCAACTCCTGTTTGACGCGATCCGGATTGGCGCCCGGTTTATCCATCTTATTGACCGCCACAATGATCGGTACATTGGCTGCCTTCGCGTGATTGATCGCCTCTACCGTCTGCGGCATGACACCGTCATCTGCCGCGACGACGAGCACCGTGATATCGGTGACCTGCGCACCGCGGGCGCGCATCGTAGTAAACGCTTCGTGACCAGGCGTGTCGAGAAAGGTGATTTTTTTGTGATTGATTTCAACTTGGTATGCTCCGATGTGCTGAGTGATTCCACCCGCCTCAGACGCCGTGACATTCGTCTCGCGAATCGAGTCAAGAAGCGTCGTCTTCCCGTGGTCGACATGCCCCATGAT
Organism: Ferroacidibacillus organovorans; assembly: GCF_001642725.1. Classification (GTDB taxonomy): domain Bacteria; phylum Bacillota; class Bacilli; order Alicyclobacillales; family SLC66; genus Ferroacidibacillus; species Ferroacidibacillus organovorans. The sequence continues at coordinate 74,880 of NZ_LSUQ01000010.1, read as the reverse complement.
CGTAACAATCGGCGCGCGATGCTCCAGTGTCTCTTGATCGACCACTTCGTGGAGCATCTCTTCCGCTTCAATATCGCGCGGTGCCGCCACTTGAACCTCTGTACCAAACTCATTTCCGACAAGCACCATCGTATCGGTGTCTATCTCTTGATTGATCGTGACGAGCACGCCCAGAAACAGAAGTTTTTTAATCACTTCAGACGCCTCGCGACGAAGCATATGCGCAAACTCACTCACCGTCATCGGTCCGTCGACTTTGATCGTGCGCGGGCCTTCAAACGTCCGCGTCACTTGCTCAGCGCGTCCTTTACGACCGCGAGGCGGTTGAATCTTCCGCGCATTCTCGCGGCGATCTGACGATGTGTTCCGGCTGTTTTGAGTGCGATCACCACCGCGTTTGTTGCGCGATGCGCTGTTTTGTCCGCCGCGATCTGCGCCATTCGGCGAACCCGCAGTGCCACCACCAAACGCTCTCCCGCCGCGCGCGTCGTTTCGACCTGCCGGTTTGCGGTCAGGTCCGAAACCTGCTGGGCGTCCCGCGTCAGAAGTGCGCGCAGGGCGATCACCAAAGGGACGGTTGCCACCTGGTGCCCCACCGCCAGAGCGTGGTGCCCCACCGCCAGAGCGTGGCGCTCCACCAGCATAACCGCCTGTTCTCTCTCCTTGAGGGCGATTGCCATACGGGCGGTCGCCCTGCGGACGGTTGCCATACGGGCGATCCCCTTGGGGGCGGTCACCCTGTGGACGATTGCCATAAGGGCGATCCCCTTGGGGGCGGTCACCCTGCGGACGGTTGCCATAAGGGCGATCCCCTTGGGGGCGGTCACCCTGTGGACGATTGCCATACGGGCGATCCCCTTGGGGGCGGTCACCCTGTGGACGGTTGCCATACGGGCGATCCCCTTGGGGGCGGTCACCCTGCGGACGGTTGCCATAAGGGCGATCCCCTTGGGGGCGGTCACCCTGTGGACGGTTGCCATAAGGACGATCTGTGGTTTGGTAGCGCGGGCCACTGTTTTGACTCGACAATTGCTCAACGGCGGTCGCCGAAGCGCCATCCTGCGATGTATTCCCTGCGCGTGCAGTTCGCTCATCATAGGAGCGATCACCAAACCGCTCACGACCGCCTTGACTTTGCGGGCGTCCTTGACTCGACGAACCGCCTGCATTACGATCCACACGCGACGTCCCTGTCTGAAGCTGTGTTGAGCGTGCGCCTGTAATGGCAGAATCTTCGCGCGCAGCCGGAATCACTGATGCTTCTGTGTGTGCTTCCTTTGCGACAGGCGGTTGGTCATGCTCAACCGTGAGAGTACGCGATCGTTCAAGATTCGTCGCTTGACGCTCTTCATCCTTGCGAATTGGTGCGATAACAGCCCCGTTTGCCAGGCGTTCATTTCCATCTTTCTCGTTCAAACCATTCCCCGTAATATTCGCCTCTCCCTCACTACTACTTTGTTCGAGTTGTCTCTTGCGCGCTGCCTCTTGCGCCTGAATCCGCTGCTGCTCAGCTGCCGTTTTCGTCGCCGCACGCGCCTTCACATCCGAAAAAAAACTCTCAACGGCAGAAACCATCCCCGGCTCCATGACGCTCATATGGTTATTCACCGGCATGTTTAAGCGCCCAAGAATTGTAATGATTTCCTTGCTCGACATGTTTAGTTGTTTAGCATATTCATAGACGCGCAATTTTGTCAAAATGCGCTCACCCCCTGAATTTCACCGAGCGCCTCACGAATGCTTTTCACGAATCCAGGAGAAGTGACTGCGATCGCGGTTCGCGCCTCTTTGCCTATCGCTTTCCCCAGTTGATTCCGATCAAAGCAAACAACGAGAGGTACTTGGTAATACTTACACTTGTCTGTGATCTTTTTTGCCATGTTGTTACCCGCGTCTTCCGTCAGGATCACGAGACCTGCCGAACGCGTTCTTATCGCGCGAAGTGTCATCTCTTCTCCACTCACCAGTTGACGAGAACGCGCAGCAAAACCGAGAAGCGAAAACACATCAGTCACGGTCATCACCTCTCAGATGGCGTGACAAAGTGTCATACACTTCGCCGGGAACGCTTGTTTTCAGCCCGCGATCCAACGCCCGCCTTTTTTTCACCGTTTCAAGACACTCTGGATTGGCGCAAAGATACGCGCCACGACCCGCCTTTTTTCCCGTTTGGTCAAGCATGATTTCGCCATCTTGTGTGAGTACCACGCGCGTCATTTCACGCTTCGGTTTCATTTCTTGACACCCCACACACTGGCGAAGCGGAATTTTGCGTGGCACCTTCCACACCTCCTAGTCTTCTGCAAACGCCTCAAGGTTGAGTTTTGCAAAAACAGACTGGCTTCTCCCAAGCTGGCTCTCACTTTTGATATCGACTTTATAGCCAGTCAACTTTGCGGCAAGCCGCGCATTTTGCCCCTCTTTTCCAATCGCCAGCGAGAGTTGATGATCAGGCACGACAACACGCGCGACCTTTTCGCCCTCGACAATTTCGACGTCAACCACTTTTGCCGGGGATAATGCGCTTGCCACAAAAATGCCAGGATCGACGCTCCACTCCACCACATCGATCTTCTCGTCGCAAAGTTCGCTTACGATGGTTTGAATCCTCATCCCTTTTGGGCCAACGCATGCACCGATCGGATCGACGTCAGGATTGCGTGAATACACGGCGACCTTTGAACGCATCCCCGCCTCACGCGCCAAACTTTTGATCTCCACCACGCCATCGTAAATTTCTGGAACTTCCAGCTCAAAAAGCCGCCGCAAGAGGCCCGTGTGGATGCGCGATAACATGATCTGCGGACCTTTGGTCGTCTTTTCAACGCGCGTGATCAGCGCCTTGATGCGATCGCCCATCCGCAACACTTCACCCGGCAATGCCTCACTAGCAGGAAGGAGTGCCTCTGTTCGCTCAAGATCAATGTAATAATTTCGATGGTCGATGCGCGTGACGACACCCGATGTGATTTCCTCTTCAAGATCCGCATAGGCGTTGTAGATAATTCCGCGCTCTGCCTCGCGAATGCGCTGAGTAACAACCTGCTTCGCTGTCTGTGCGGCGATGCGTCCAAAGTCGCGCGGCGTCACTTCAAGTTCAACAACATCTCCGAGTTGATACTTTGTGTCGATCTGTTCCGCAGCCTCTTGCGCGATCTCTAAACGATGATCATTCGGTGACTCAACGACAGTTTTTCGCGCGTATACGCGAATCTTTCCCGTTGCCCGATCAATCTCCACGCGCACATTCTGCGCAGAATTAAAATTGCGCTTATACGCAGAAATGAGTGCCGCCTCTATCGCTTCAAGGACGACCTCACTGCTTATTCCTCGCTCTTTATCTAATTGCTCGAGCGCTTCCATAAAATCGGCATTCATCGCCGTCCATTCCCCCTTCACACCGCGTCACAACAAAAACAAAACAAACTCACCAAACAATCGTTTGCCTGGCACTCGCAACTTTATCGAGTAAAACAAGCAGGCGTTGATCGTCCGTTTCAATCTCAAGTTTTTCATCCGCAAAGGAAAGAAGGGTGCCTTCTACTTCTTTGTGGCCTAGATATGGTTCATAGAAACTGAGGTAGACACGTTTACCGACAGCGCGCTCAAAATCGCGTGGTTTTCGCAAAGGCCGTTCCGCACCTGCAGAGGAGACTTCGAGGAAGTAAGCATTCGGGATCGGGTCCGACTCATCAAGGAGTATCGAAAGCGACTCGCTCACCTTCGCGCAGTCATCAAGATCCACGGCGCCCTGAGGACGATCGATAAAGACGCGCAACATCCAATTGGCGCCTTCTTTTTTGTACTCTGTTTCAACCAATTCCAGGCCGTTCTCGCGGAGGACAGGAGTAATCAACTGCTCAACGAGATCCGTCACCTTTTGCCTTGCCATAAACGACCTCCCAAATCCATACGTGTTCGAGCTACCTGAACACGTCGCACCCGTAGCCAATCGACGGAACATCCCAAAGGTGCCACTGCACATACACAAACGAAAGAGTGGGGAAACCCCACTCCAGTAGCACACATTGGTATGTTACGTCGCGTTGGTAAAAGTATACCACCTTGCTACACCCATTGCAATGCACTCGCCCGCACCGACCCATGCGCACTAAGCGTCTGGTCACGCAACTCTTTTATCGCGGGATGGCGTGATCACCTTAAAAGAGGGAGAGTTGATTGGTCACTGGAAGATGGGTCAACGCACCATACCCGTTTAACAGTTCGATGACCGACTTGCTCGCCCGACCACGTTCGCGTAAATCCTCCCACGAGATAAACGGGGATTCTTCACGCGCTTTGGTGATTGATGTGGCCGCAGCAGCGCCAATGCCTGGGGCTGCCGCAAACGGCGGCAGTAATCCGTCTGCTTTAAGTAAAAAGTGGGTTGCGTGACTTTCTTCCAGCGAAAGCGGATAGAATTTAAAACCGCGTCTCGTCATTTCAAGCGCCACCTCAAGAACGGTTAACATGTCCGTTTCTTTGTTGCTCGCCTCTTTGCCTTTTTGCTCAATCTCACGCACCGTCAACTCAATCGCATCGGCACCGCGGTTCATCACGTCAAGATCAAAATCACTCGCGCGCACCGTAAAATACGCGGCGTAAAACGCTAGCGGATGGTACACCTTAAAGTACGCGATGCGCACTGCATTCAGAACATACGCGGCTGCGTGCGCCTTCGGGAACATGTATTTGATGCGCTGGCACGACTGCAGATACCAGTCAGGCACGCCCGCCCCGCGCATGACCTCCATGTCTTCATCGCTAAGACCCTTGCCTTTGCGAACACTTTCCATGATGCGAAACGCGCGCGATGGATCGAGACCTTGATAAATAAGATACACCATGATGTCATCGCGACAACAAATGACTTGAGCCAGTGGGATCTTTCTTGTTCGTATCAATTCTTGCGCGTTATTGAGCCACACATCCGTACCGTGCGACAACCCGGAGATGCGCACAAGATCAGAAAATGTAGCCGGCTTCGTATCTTCAAGCATCTGTCGCACAAACTTAGTGCCAAACTCCGGAATCCCAAACGTTCCTGTATTGGAGTGGATCTGCGCCGGAGTAACCGCCAATGCTTCTGTTCCGCGAAAAAGGGAGACGACGTTTGGATCATCCACAGGCACTCGGCGCACATCAACGCCTGTCAAGTCTTCTAGCATGCGAAGGACAGTCGGATCGTCGTGACCGAGGATGTCCAATTTCAAGAGATTGTCATGTATGCTGTGAAAATCAAAATGCGTCGTGCGCGTTTGTGATGACGAATCATCCGCCGGATGCTGAATCGGACAGAAATCATAGATCTCGTGATCACTCGGCACGATGATCAGTCCCCCAGGATGCTGTCCCGTCGTGCGCTTTACCCCTTCACAGCCAGCCGCAAGCCGCCTCATCTCTGCAGGACGAAGCCGTTTGCCCGTTTCTTCAGCCCATTTACGCACATAGCCAAACGCAGTTTTGTCGGCGATCGTCGAGATCGTCCCTGCGCGAAATACGTACTCTGTCCCAAACAGTTCTTCCGTATAGCGATGCGCGCGCGCTTGATACTCACCCGAAAAATTGAGGTCAATATCAGGCACTTTGTCTCCTTTAAAGCCGAGAAACGTCTCAAACGGAATGTCTTGTCCATCTTTAATCAGCGGAAGTCCACATAGAGTACACGCGCGATCAGGCAGATCGAATCCCGAACCGACCGTTCCGTCCAAGATAAACTCAGAGGTTCGACAAGACTCACAGCGATAGTGTGGCGGCAATGGATTCACTTCTGTGATATCGAGTAATGTGGCGACAAGGGATGAACCGACCGATCCACGCGAACCAACAATGTATCCATCGCGCAGAGACTGCGTGACCAATTTTTGCGCGATTAAATAGTTCACGGCAAATCCGTTTGAGATGATGCTGTGAAGCTCCTTCTCGACCCGTTCCGCCACCACCGACGGGAGTTCATCGCCATAGAGCGCGTGCACGCGCTCGATCGCCAAACGCTTTACGTCATCATCCGCACCTTCCATGAGCGGCGGATAGACGCGATCGGGCAATGGGCTAAAAGACTCAATCTGATCGGCGATGCGGTGCGAATTGGCAACGACCACCTCGTGCGCGCGTTCACCAAAATGGGCAAAATCGTCAAGCATTTCACGGGTTGTTCGAAAGTGCAAGCGCAGACGATTTTGCGAACGCGACTCTCGCTTATGCGGCGGGATGCTGTTTTTGACAATTTCGCGAAACACGGCATCCGACTCGTAAAGAAAGTGAACATCCCCTGTCGCAACGACCGGTTTTCCCAACTGATCCGCAATCGCCAAGAGCCGCTTGTGGTATTGACGAATGACGGCAGGACCACTGACTTCTCCAGAATCAAACAAATCCGCGTACTGATCCACAGGTTGTACCTCGATAAAATCATAAAAATCGGCGATCGCGATCAGTTCATCATCCGATTTGCCACGCACGAGCGCCTGAAATAGTTCACCGCGGTGACAACCTGATCCAAAGAGTAGCCCTTTGCGATATTCGAGCAGAAGCGATCGCGGAATTCGCGGTTCGCGGTGCAAATACTTCGTGTGTGAGAGTGAGATCAGTTCATATAAGTTGCGCAGCCCATGGCGCGTCGCAGTAAGTATCGTCATATGATGAGGGCGTGAACGCGAGACACTATTCTGATTGCGACCTAATGCGTTCAGATCATCAAGCGTTGTGGCAATACCCTCTTGCTTAATATGATCCATCATCTTGAAAAAAACGTGCCCCGTCGCCTCAGCATCCGCGAGCGCTCGGTGATGGTTGATCAAGGTAATCGAGAATTTCTGCGTCAACGTCTTCAACTTGTGATTGCGCTCACCAGGATAAAGGCAACGCGCGAGTGACAGTGTATCGAGAATCGGTTGATCAAAGCGCGCCATTCCAAGCTTGCGACACTGCACGTCAAGAAAACCCTGATCAAACTCTGCATTGTGAGCGACCAAGAGCGCCCCTTTGCAAAACGCCTGAAACTGCGGCAGCACCTCTTCTACGGAAGGGGCTGATGTCACCATGTCATTGGTAATCTGCGTAATCTCAGAAATTTTTGGCGGAATCGAGCGTTTCGGTCGAATCAATTGCGAGAACGTATCGACGATCGTCCCTTTCGTCATTTTAACGCCCGCAATTTCAATCAGTTCATCCTCTGCAGCAGATAACCCGGTCGTCTCCGTGTCAAAAATCACGTACGTCTGGCTGTCGAGCGATACGTCCGGTTTGCTGCGCGACACGATGGTGAGACCCGCATCAACGAGATACGCCTCAACCCCGTACAGGATGTCAATGCCAAACGTTTTGCCCGCTTTATATGCGTCCGGATAGGCTTGCGCGACACCGTGATCCGTGATGGCGATCGCGCGATGGCCAAGTTCTGCCGCGTGCTTGACGAGATCAAACGCAGAAACCACGCTGTCGAGCGCGCTCATTTTCGTATGCGCGTGGAGTTCGATTCGCTTGCTTTCCATCTCGTCTTTTTGCACCGCCACGTCCATCTGTTGAACATCGCGCACCATCATGACAAGTTCACCGTCGTGAACATCAAACTTGGTCGATCCGCGAACGCGCAGATGGAGTCCATCGCGTAATGAATCGAGCGATTCTTCCGCAGAATTGGCGTTTGAAAAATATTTGCATGTTAGAGAATCGGTCTCATCAGTCAGGAACCATTTATAGAGTTTGCGACCATTTTTAAGCGACTGGATATCGACGCCAAAAATGCGCCCTTCAATCACGACGCGATTCATTTCATCTTGTAACTCTACACAGCGCCTCGCCTGCTCTTCAATCGCGCCTCCGATTTGCAGTCGAAAATTCGCAGCCACAGGTCGCTCATCCGTCGCGATCGCCTCTGTCTGCTGTCTTCCGAACTCCATGCTCGTCGTCTCGACTTCACGCCGGAACGCTTCAACAATCTCATCGCGATTCTCGTGAAGTTTAAAATTGAAATGGGTTTTTGTACCCATAAATGAACTCAGGAGCGCCTCGATGCGCTGCGTAAGTTTCGTAAGCGCTACGCCATCGGGAAGCGTAGCGACATAAAGCGTCAAACGATTCAGTTCGTAGTGATAGCGCGCGTGATGGAGCATCCCCTGAAACAGCGGCTGCTCCTTGGCAACGGCGTATAGAAGCGCCCCGAACGCTTGCGCTTCTTCAATCTCATCACTCGCAAAACGTTCACTCGGTTGCTCCTGAATCACATCCAATTCGACCGTTGGAGCGGATCTGCGCAACCCTTGCCAGATTTGACACAGGGCGGGCCAGAGCGCAAGCGGAAGCGACGGAATGCGAATGCGCAGGCGCCTTGCCCTGGTTTGCACACTCACTTCCGCTTTGGCGCGTTTCAATTCTTGTACGGCATTTGTCACATCATCAAGCAGTTTAAACGGCGGGAGCGAGAGACCGAGCATCTCGGCAACCTGATTTTCCACGTTTTCCTGATGCGCGTTTACATTCATTGGATCTGCTGACATATCAATTTACTCCTGCGTCTTTTTAATGCAACTGTGTGACATCAAGATAGGTGCGAAACACCGTAAACAGAATGAGTATCGCAAAGCCGATGGCGTGAACAGCATACTCTTTTCGCGGATCGACCGGCCTTCCGCGAATCCACTCGACCAACATGAACAAAAGGCGGCTTCCATCGAGCGCCGGAATCGGCAACAAGTTAAAGATTGCCAAGTTTAAGCTCAGAACAGCCGTTAGGTTGACCAAATTGAGAACACCCAGTTGTGCCTGCTGTCCAATAACCTGCACAATTTTCACGGGACCACCGACGTCTTTCACAAACGCGGTGCGACTCGTAAAGAGATGTCCCAATGCCTGATAAATCATTTGTGTGTATGCGACCGTCTGCTGAAATCCACCCTCAATCGCCGGAATCAGTCCGTGTGTCACGGCGGGTGTAATGCCGATAAAGCCCATTCCGTTCGAGCGTTTTTCAGGCGTTACCGTAATCGTCTGATCGTGTCCATTGCGCGCAACCGTCACGATGAGCGATTTGTTCGGATGCGTTTCAATCGCGAGAACCAACTGTGTCCAGTTTTGCGTCGCAGCGTTCCCCACGGACACAATCGTATCCCCCGGGACGATACCCGCTCGACTCGCAGGAGAATTGGCCTCGACAGAAGCGATTTGCGGTGGAGAGGAAAGGGTGCCTACCGACAGGGTTACGATGGAGAGCAAGACGATGGTCAAGATGACGTTCATCAACGGACCCGCAAAAACGATCAGCATCCTCGCGAAGAGCGGTTTTTGCATCATCTGTCGATTCGGTGGAGCCATGGGAATGCGATCTTTACCATTCGCAATGTACGCGCGCAGCGCAAAAGGATACGTGTGAACACCGTCGACGGTCTGCAGCGTCACTGTGAATGCCTTGGTCGTATCGATCGCTACAAGCGATCCGCTTACAACCTGATCCCCACGCACGTCGATCGGTTCGCCAATCAGGGTCACTTCGCCTGACGCGTTACAAAGAACTGCGACTTCTTCCCCAGTCTTAAAGAGCGTATCTTGAGGTATTTCCCCCGCCAATTGAACGAATCCGCCGAGCGGCAATAGACGAATCGAGTACTCGGTCTCTCCTCGCCCAAACTTAAAAATGGGTGGACCGAACCCGATTGCAAATTTCGGCACTAAGACGCCCGCTTTTTTCGCCACGATGAAATGCCCGAACTCGTGGATCGTGACAAGGATCAAAAAGACGATGACCACACTGAGAACCGTCCGCACGCCGCCGTCAAAAAGCCACGAAATCAATGCATCTCCACCTGCTTTCGAATCCTTTTTTCTGTCTCATCACGCGCAAGGCGATCCGCGTCGAGAATCTCTTCAAGTGTCGGATTGTACGTAGGCGTATGCGCCTCCACTACCGCCGAGACCATCTCAATAATTTTAAGGTATGCAAGCTCTCCGCGCAAAAAGGCGTGAGCCGCCACTTCATTGGCGGCATTCATCACCGCCGGGATCGTCCCCCCCATTTTACCGCATTGCATAGCGAGCGTGACGGCTGGAAACGTAATAAAGTCAGGTTGTTCAAACGTCAACTGACCGATCTCCAGAAGATTGATGCGCGGGAGTTGTGAATCCTTTCTCCCTTGTTTATAAAACAGGGCATAGTGAATCGGGATACGCATATCGTGAGCACCCAACTGAGCCATCATCGCGCCATCGCGAAACTGAACCATCGAGTGAACGATACTCTGAGGATGGATCAATGCCTCGATTTGATCGAGTGGAATCTGAAAGAGATGGTGCGCCTCGAGAATTTCCAATCCTTTATTCATCAGTGTAGCCGAGTCAACCGTGATTTTAGAGCCCATCGACCAATTCGGATGAGCCAAAGCCTGTTCAACGGTAACATCCTTCAGTTCAGCCCTTGTCTTTCCGCGAAACGGCCCGCCAGACGCGGTAATCAGCAGCTTCTCAACAGAACGCAACGAATTCCCGTTGAGACATTGAGCAAGCGCGACATGCTCTGAGTCAACAGGAATCACATCCACCCCACGCAGCCGGGCCGTTTCCATGACCAGTTGGCCTGCCGCAACCAATGTTTCCTTGTTGGCCAGTGCCACATCACAACCATTCGTCAGAGCAGCAAGCGTCGGCTCAATGCCAATCGAACCAGACAGCGCGTTTACGACAAGCGCACTCTGATCTAAAGCCGCAAGCCGCTTCAAGGCAGATGAGCCAGAAAAGACGGTCAACCCAGGGAATTCATCCGCGAGACGTTTTGCATCTGTTTCTGATTCAACAGCAACCACGTCTGGTTTTATCTCGCGAATCGTAGCAAGGAGACTCTCCGACAACCGGCGAGCGCTTACCCCTGCGATGTGAAATGCATCGCGATTCGCACAAACGACGTCAAGCGTCTGGCGACCGATCGAGCCTGTACACCCCAGAAGAATCAGTGCTTTCGACACGCGGACACCTCGATTCATCCTTAAAGAATATATGCTGGAAAGAACCAAATGATAAAATGATACGCGATGGGAGCGGCCAGTAAGAGACTGTCAAAGCGATCAAGCAGCCCACCGTGACCTGGTAGCAACCACCCGGAGTCTTTTACAGCATAGTGCCTCTTTAGCGCGGATTCCACCAGATCACCCGTTTGTCCAGAGACGGAAATAATCGCACCAAGCAGCGCGAGCATCCCCCAATCATTCAGCGCGTGCGGCAGCATGAAAAGGCCTGTCACTACCGTTAAAATCACAGCGAGCACGAGTCCACCAAACGCCCCGGACACCGTTTTCTTCGGGCTAACTTCCGGCATTAATTTACGCCCGCCAAGCGCTCGTCCAACAAAAAAGGCGCCTGTGTCCGTCGACCAGATCGCGATCAAGATAATCATGACAAAAGCGAGACCGTGTGCGGTTTCGCGAAGATCAAGGAGCGTTCGAAACGCATAGCTTGAATAAAGGGCGCCCGCAAAAAGCACACCCGCTCCAGAAAAAGAAAACGACTCCCGACGAACGATCGTCAACACGAGCAGAGCATAAAAAAGGGCAAACCAGAATCGTTCAAAGCCTGGCCATAAGACGATCAAGATCGCAAAGACGATCGCCACGACACTCTCCGCGCTTGTCTTTGCGATCTTCATCATCGTACCGATCTCGAGCGTGCTGACGACGGCGATCGCCGCAAAAAGCAAACCCAGAAAAACACCGCCCACCCAAAGTGCAGAAAGCACCAGGATCACGCCAAGCACGGCCGTGATGACTCGTTGAAAGAGCACCAGAACACCTACTTCAAATTTTACTTTCACGCGCGCGAAACAAAAATAGGTTATCCCTATTTTAAACCGCCAAAGCGACGCTCGCGCCGTCCATATGATTCAAGAGCTGCGAGAAAATCTTCGCGATGAAACTCTGGCCATAATTTATCACAAAAATAGAGTTCTGCGTACGCAATCTGCCATAGCAGAAAATTACTGATGCGTTGATCGCCGGATGTGCGAATCAGCAGATCCGGGTCAGGAATGCCTGCAGTTGACAAATGAGAGGACAAAACGGAATCGTCAATATCATCGGGTGAGAGCTCGCCTGACTCGACGCGTTTCGCGATTGCTTTGATCGCTTCGACAATCTCCAAACGGCTGCCATAATTCAATGCGAATTGAACGACCATTCCTGTATTGGAGCAAGTCATCTCTTTTGCGCGTTCAATTGTTTTCTGCGAGGCAAGCGGGAGATGCGTGGTGTCGCCAATAAAGCGAATTACAACATTGCGCTCGATGAGTTCCTTGATATCGCGTAAAAAAAACTCCTCGAGAAGTTGCCAGAGATATTGGATTTCTTGGCGGGGGCGTTTCCAGTTTTCCGTGGAGAACGCGTACATGGTGAGAAACTTCACACCAACATCGTCGGCCGCGCGAATCACGTCTCTCATCGCGCCCATCCCAGCGTGATGACCCGCCATACGCGGGAGTCCCCGCACCGTCGCCCAGCGGCCGTTGCCATCCATGATGACCGCGACATGTTGAGGGACAGGCATCCCTTCCGGGATCTGGAGACGAACACTTCGCGCTTTGCTCTTAAACATGGATTTCCAGTTAGGCGCCATGATCTACCCTCAACCCGTTTAGACCTTAACCTGTTTAAACCTCGAGCAGTTCGCGTTCTTTTTGCGCCAGCAAACGATCAATCTCAGCGACGGTTTTGTCTGTGACATCTTGGATTTTCTCTTGCAGGCGACGGCTCTCATCTTCCGGGAGCAGTGACTGTTTCTCCGCCTTTTTCACATCATCATTCACATCGCGGCGAACATTACGTACCGCGACGCGCCCCTCTTCCGCAAGTTTGCGAATCACCTTCGTCAACTCAACACGACGCTGTTCTGTCAATTGAGGCAAAATCAAACGAATGACGACACCGTCATTTGAGGGTGACAAGCCAAGATCGGATTTCATGATCGAGCGTTCTATGTCACTCAGGCTGCTCTTATCCCAAGGTTGGATCAACAAGGTTCGTGAATCCGGCACGCTGATGTTGGCCATCTGCGAAATAGGTACCAAAGAACCGTAATATTCGACCATCACCTTGTCGAGCAGCGACGGTGTCGCGCGTCCCGCGCGCACGGTTGCAAAATCCCTCTTTAAAGCCGCGACCGACTTTTCCATGCGCTCCTCTGCCTGTTTAACGTAATCCACAGTCATGATTCAAGACTCCCTTCGTACGATCGTGCCGATCTCGTCGCCGCGCACTGCGCGAACGATATTCCCTTCAATTGAGATCGAGAAGACCAAAATGGGAATGTCGTTATCCATACAAAGCGAAGTAGCCGTGGCGTCCATCACACCGAGTCCTTGACTGAGAACCGTCATGAAGGACAGTGTTTCGTACTTGGTTGCTGTCGCCACTTTTTGGGGATCTGCCGTATAGACACCATCCACACCATTTTTCGCCATCAAGATCACGTCTGCGTCAATCTCCGCCGCGCGCAGCGCCGCAGTCGTATCTGTTGTGAAAAACGGATTACCCGTGCCGCCCGCAAAAATGACCACGCGACCCTTTTCCAAGTGACGTATCGCCCGACGGCGAATGTACGGCTCTGCCACCTGTCTCATTTCAATGGAAGTCTGAACGCGTGATGGCACTTCAAACTTTTCAAGCGCATCTTGGAGCGCAAGCGCGTTTAGCACCGTTGCAAGCATTCCCATGTAATCCGCATGCGCGCGCTCCATCCCTTGGCCGCTCGCCGAAGCCCCCCGCCAAATGTTGCCACCGCCGACGACTACCGCCACTTGGACACCAAGCGCCGTCGCTTCGCGGATTTGTTCTGCAACCGTCTTTACAACCTCTGACGAAATGCCAAATCCCCCGTCACCAGCCAACGCTTCTCCACTCAGTTTTAAGACGACACGGCGATACTTCATCCCCATTATGTACCCCCTCACAGTTTATGGCAAAGGATGTCGCGCGTTTCAACGAAACGCCTGATCACTCATTCCCGCACTGCGGGGCAGAAAAGAGGAACACGTCACCGTGCTCCTCACTGATCACTTTTTCACTTGTGCCATCACTTCCGCAACGAAGTCATCCTGTTTCTTTTCCAATCCCTCGCCCATCTCATAGCGCACAAACCGCCGAATCGAGATGTTTTCACCAATTTTCCCGATCTTTGTGGCGACAATATTGGCGACGGTCGCGGAAGGATCTTTGACAAACGGCTGATCAAGAAGACAGAGTTCTCGCAAATACTTGTCAACCTTGCCTGCGACAATCTTATTGACAATCGCTTCCGGCTTTCCTTCATTCAAGGTCTGCTGACGAAACACTTCCGTTTCGTGATCGACAACCTCTTGCGGAATGTCCTCACGACGAAGATACTCTGGGCGCGAGGCTGCAATATGCATTGCGATATCGCGCGCCAGCATGCGAAACTCATCGGTCTTTGCGACAAAATCCGTCTCACAGTTTACTTCGACGAGCACGCCAATGCGTCCGCCTGCGTGAATGTAAGACTCAACAACACCTTCTGCCGCGATACGCCCTGCCTTTTTGGCAGCCGAGGCGAGTCCTTGCTCACGCAAAAACTCAATCGCCTTCTCTAAATTTCCGTCCGTCTCAGTCAGCGCCTTTTTGCAATCAAGCATCCCAGCGCCCGTTTTCTCCCGTAACTCTTTTACCGCTGCAGCTGTGATTGTAGCCATCCTGTATCGACTCCTGTTTCGTTCAAAAAGTAAGTTTAAACGCAGTATTCAAAGAAGATCAAGACACAGACTCTTCGTCCTGACTTCCTTCTAAAATCGCGTCTGCCATTTTTCCACACAAAAGTTTCACAGCGCGAATCGCATCGTCATTCCCCGGAATCACATAGTCAATCTCATCCGGATCACAGTTTGTATCGACGATCCCAACGATAGGAATTCCCAATTTTCTTGCCTCAGCGACCGCAATGCGTTCTTTACGCGGATCGATGATGAAAAGCGCGCCTGGCATCTTCTTCATATCTTTGATTCCGCCCAAAAACTTTTCAAGGCGCTCTTGCTCCTTGCGAAGAATGATCACTTCTTTTTTGGGGAGAACATCAAACGTCCCGTCCGACTCCATACACTCAAGCGTGCGCAGTCGATCGATTCTTTTTTGGATTGTCGAAAAGTTTGTGAGCGTGCCGCCCAACCAACGTTGATTCACATAGTATCCGCCGCAACGCAACGCTTCATCACGAACTGAATCTTGCGCTTGTTTTTTCGTGCCTACGAAAAGCAGTGTTTTGCCTTCTGTCGCGATCTGCCGAACAAACTGATAAGCCTCTTCAACTTTTTTTACAGTTTTTTGCAGATCAATGATATAAATGCCGTTGCGCTCCGTAAAAATGTAACGATCCATTTTCGGATTCCAACGACGGGTTTGGTGGCCAAAATGAACACCTGCTTCAAGCAATTGCTTCATGGATACGACAGCCAATGGTATTCCTCCTCAAGTTTTCCCTCCGCCGCCTTCGACGAGTGAGGCCCTGGCACGCCAGACTTGCCCACTCTCAGACTGCGTGTGAATTCAACCTGCGAAAGTATACCATATGGAGCGGCATAGAACAAGTCACAGATGGCCAAAGACACTCTGCACAAGATACCGCGCCAAGAGAAGCCTACAGGATACCACTTTTTTAAAACGGCGCCTTCACCTGGTCTGAATCCGGTATCTGCACCATGCTTCTGACCAGTTCAATTTCACCGATGCTCATTTGAAACTCACTCGCAAGGTCGCGTACGTCTTCACCAGCTACGAGTCGACGAGCGAGCTTTTTATAGCGTGTCGGCAAAAAATCCGGAATCCCCGTTCGTTCCTTAGCGCTTTTGACTTTAATCGCGGGCTCTCTGATCACCTGCATTTGTTCCAGCTCCAAAAGACGACTCTGCACATCTGCAAAAGCGATTTGGTCCGTGCTTAGCGCATGATACTGCTCTGCAAGGCGCGAAACCTCTTCGCTTAACGTCTCGGTCATGCGCAAGAGCGCGCGATACTCATCTTCAATCTCTTGCAGTTTCACACTCGCTGTTTTTATCCAAGACGAAGATTCGCGTGAAGAAGGTTTAGCCTTTTGAAGTCTTAACGGATAAACAACAACAACAATGGTCACTAACAGCAAGACTACCTGCAATGCTAGGGTCTGCACACTTCAAACCTCCTGCGGATCACTCATCCATATGAACGATTTCATTATACGGCATAGGGAGACGCCATAGCCGTTTTGATGTGATACAGTCCGGTTTCCGCATCCAGTTCAACCGTTCGACCAATGGAGCCCCCCACTTCTTGCGCGATGATCTCAATGGATACGGATTGGAGAATTGCGCGAACTGCCTCTACATTTCGCGGTCCAACGCGCGCAATCTCCGGAAGGGAGGCAGAGTGAAACATCTGCGCCCCTCCAGCAATTTTCGCTTTGATGCGTGATCGTTTAGCGCCTTCGCGTTCCATCATTTCAAGAAGATGAGGAACCCCTGTGTTTGCATACTTCGCCGGATTCTCGTCGTGATGTCCCTCACTGGAGGGTAACATGATGTGGGACAGTCCAGCCACTTTCACGTCTGGATCATAAAGTGCAATGCCGATACACGAACCAAGCCCAAGCGTCCGCAAAACATTCGGAGCGTGGGCCACCGCAGCATCTGCCATTCCCACCTTCACAATCACTGTCACGGCTCAACCTCGACGCCGAGCGCCTTTAGTAAGACATTCTCTTCCCCCGGATCAGGCAAAAAGAAAATGTGGGCGTGGTCATCTTTCGGGGAGGATGCAAGCTCCGTGTGAATGATCATGGCATACCCGCGACTCGCGGCCCCTGTCAAGAAGCCGATCGTGAGGAGCGATTGCGCCATGTCAAACGCGATCGATGGAACGGATGGAAACAACTTTAATCGCGTAAGCGTCGCAAGGGATGAAAGATAGCTCCCTGCCATAATGTTCCCGATTTCGGATAGTGCGGATTCTTCCATCGCAGTAAAAGGTACATCTTCATGAACCGCGGGCAGCAAATTCGCAATCAACCGCTTCGCCGCGCTTATCGAAAGGATAAGAAAGAGGTTGCCCGAAAGTTCTCCTTCGACACGCAAAAAAACACACGCCACGACTTCCTCTGGACCCCCGACAAGATCTGCAACATGATCAAACTCGACCAATTCGACCAGCGGCACATTCATATCGACACGGTGGTCAAGAATCGTCGAAAGCGCAGTTGCAGCGTGGGCAGATCCGATGTTCCCGATTTCGCGCAAGACATCCTGTGCAGCTTTAGGTAAAAGGATACGCGTCATTTGCTCTGTTCCATTCCGCTGAGAACCGCATTTTTTTCTTCATCTGTAAAAAGAGCGTCAAGGTCAAGAATCATGATGAGTTGCTCTTCTTGCTGAAGGACGCCGAGCAAGAATTCCCGTTTTAAGGCTAATCCGACGCGCGGCGCAGGCCGTCGCGCGTCATCCTGAACATCGATGACGTCCTGCGCCGCATCCACGAGAAGGCCGACCCACGCATCGCGTGTCGAAACAACAAGCATCCTGCGCTCTTGATCGCTCGCTGATGACACGTATGAAAAACGCTCAGCGAGATCGATCACTGGGATGACTTGACCGCGCAGGGATGTGATTCCTTTTACAAACGCTGGAACATACGGCACAAGCGTGAGTTCTGGAACCTTTTCAATCGATTGAATACGATCTACTGGCACTGCAAACCGCTCTGAACCTACACGAAATAGGACAACCTTCTCCACACAGATTTTCCCCTTTGGTTTTTAGACGTGGGATTTTCGATAAAACCGTTCGACAAACGCTCGAATACCGCGCGGCGGTTGCGCGAGTTCATTTCCGTGAACGGCCACATGCGCCATCTGCACGATGTTGCGCGAGGCGCGCGACTGTGGTTCGAGCACAAGATGCGGCGTTTGTTTTTGGATCGCTCGCTTGACTGCCTCATCCTCAGGAATTGAACCGAGGTGCTGAATTTTTACATCCAGAAAACGTTCCGCAACCAATTTAAATCGTTGGGCAGTGAGCGCCCCTTCTGACGGATGAACGACGCGATTGACTACCACGTGAACAAGCGGTGTGCGACCATGTTGCGAAATGTATTTTAAGAGTGCATAAGAATCTGCAAGCGACGTCGGTTCCGGCGTCAATATTAAAATGAGATCATCACTGAGCCCCATCATCTCAGACGAAAAACGGCCAAACCCAGCGCCAAAATCGATTAAAATACGGTCGTAATCCCGCTGTAGCGTCAACAATTCCCGCGTCAAACGTGATAGCTTTATTGCGGCATAGGATTCATCCAGAAGCGATGAAGCTCCGCCGGATGCCAGCTGTACACCAGGATAACAGGTAACGAATGCGCCGCGCAGCGATACTTCTCCACGCAACACGGAAGATAAGGTATAGGTACCGCGCACCCCACTCAAGATATCAAGGTTGGCAAATCCTACATCCCCATCCAGAATTGCAATTTGTTGACCAAATTGCGCCAAGGCGATCGCATAATTTAATGCAAAGTTTGATTTTCCCACGCCGCCTTTGCCTGAGGCAATCGCTGTAATACGGGTGTGGCTGAGATACGCGTCAGTCGTCTGTGCCTTCGTCCACTCGCGCAACCGCTCTGCTTGATCCGCCACGTTCGTCTCTCCTCTGGAAAATTGAAATCATCGTGTGGAGATCCGCCTCAAACAAATCATTCGGCACATGCTGACCGTTTGTAATATAGGATAACGGTTTATTGAACTCTGCGCTCATCGAGAGGCCGAGAGACGGAAGCATCGATTCATCGTGTTTTGTAAAAGCAATGCGTCGACATGCATTGTTGACAACGCAGTGAGCATCTGCTTTGTCTCAGCGTATCGCGCATTGAGACTCAGCACTGCATAACAGAGATCCACCGGGAGTACGCCAATCACCTCTTTGTGCTCTAGAACGGCCTGTTGGTCAAGGTAGCTTCGCCCCGTTGTATCAACGAGAATCAGGTCACACGACGCTAATTGTTCTAAACATCCCGGAATCTCTTCAGGCGATTTAGCGACAACCACGGGGACGTTCAGAATCGTTGCGTAGACACCCAACTGTTCAACCGCCGCGATGCGAAACGTATCTACCGTAAGCAGTCCCACTTTACGACGATCGCGCAGTCTCGCCTGCGCCGCCAATTTGGCAATCGTCGTCGTTTTCCCGACACCCGTCGGCCCTAGAAAAAGAACACACCGATCATCCGCGCGTATCGTGCGCGTCGGCAGAACGAGTGTCTGCTCAATAAATTGCGCAATCAAGTCACCAAGGTTTGCCGACGGTACTGACCCATACAAGTCCTCGAATTTTTTTATAAGCGTCGCCGACATTCCCGTTTCGCGCCAGTGCGTCAGAAGTAAGCCAAGTTCACTCGCTTCTGGATCCGCATCTTTGGCAACCATCGTTGCAATCATCATTCGCAAATCCTTGATGTCACGAGCCAACTGTGCAGTAGAATCACCCATAGACAACGAATCGGAAAATGCCACAGTTGAAACAACGGCTCGATCAAGTGGTTCACCCGCGGACGAACGCGGTTGCGTCATTGCCGCGACGTCCAAACGCTTTGTACTCGGATCGTTTGGCGCGCTCTTTTTCATGATTTCGCCGCGGTCTAATGCGCTATCTCGCAACAATACAGGAGGTAGTGCAGGTCCGTCACTCTGAAACGTGGACATGTCGCGAAGTGCGCCAGCCGCGATCTGGTGAGGTACTTGCGCTGGTGATTGTGCTTGAGATAGCAATCGTTCGGGTTTTATAGCGCCGCGTTCATCCTGTACCTTTGCGCTATCTACAGCCGCAACAACCTCATACCACTGAGCGCCAAACCACCCCAGTATCCCTGGAGCGCGAATTCGTCTGCTGGACAGAATCACGGCATCTGACCCTAACTCTTGTTTAATTGCGTCCATTGCCTGTGGCATGGTCTTGTAGACAAACTTCTTGATGAACATCAGAGATTGACAACCCCCCCACTCTCAATCGGTGCGTCCGGATCCAGTTCTGCATACGAAAGAACCGAAAGATCTGGAAGTGTTCGTTGAATAACTTTGCGCAACTGCGCGCGAATGGCTGGCGACACCAAAAGAATCGAATTCTTACCTAGCGCCGCCAAGCGGTTGATGTGTTCTCCCAAATTTTTGATCAGCTGTGCCGTAAAACGTGGATCAAGCGCCAACTGTGACCCTTGCTCGTTTTGCGTCAAGTGCTCCTGGATCCGACGCTCTGTCGCTTGACTGAGCGTAATCGCCGTGATCGACGGGGCGCCAGAACGCACCTGATCTGTAATCTGGCGCGCGAGACGCTGTCTGACATACTCAGATAGTGCATCCGGGTCTCTTGTAAAGCGAGCCTGATCGGCGAGCGCTTCAAGGATGCTTACAAGATCGCGAATGCTCACACGCTCGCGCAAAAGATTGCACAGGACGCGCTGTACATCTCCAACGGCGAGCAGTTGCGGCACCAATTCTTCAAGCAGGACAGGGTGTCTCTCTTTTACTGCATCAAGGAGTGTGCGCACTTCCTGACGCCCTAAAAGCTCATCTGCATGGGTCTTCAAAATTTCGGTGAGATGCGTCGCAATCAGCGAAGGTGGATCGACGACTGTGTAGCCAGAAAGCACAGCGCGCTCGCGCATCGTATCGTTGACCCACTCTGCCGGCAGTCCAAACGCAGGCTCCTTTGTCGGAATACCCATAATCATCGGATCGGAAACCGGACCGCTCATCGCCAAGTAGTGATTGGGGACAAGTTCAAACCTTGCAACCTCAGTACCTCGAATTTTAATGATATACTCATTCGGTTTTAATTGAAGATTATCACGAAATCGTATCATAGGCACGACAATACCGAGATCAAGCGCACATTGTTTTCTTATTAAGCCTACGCGTTCCAGTAGATCTCCGCCTTGACTGCGATCAGCCATAGGGACTAACGCATAACCAAATTCAAATTCAATCGGTTCAATATGTAGCAACCCGTACATGCTCTCTGGGCTTTTGGTCGTCGCCGTTTTCTTTTGTTCCGCCTCCTGCAGCGCGCGCGCGTCCGCCTCCTTTTTTCGTCTGACCAATCGCCGCGAGGCGAATAAAAAAATGATCGCCACGGGGAGCGTCGGAAGAATACTGATTGGCGTGAAAATGCCGAGTAACACGATCAACCCCGCCACAATGGAGAGCATGGTAGAATTCGAGAAAATCTGTTGCAAGATGTCTTTTCCAAGATGCTCAGACGTTGCAGACCTCGTAACGATGAGGCCGGTTGCCGTGGACAAAAGAAGCGCTGGAATCTGACTCACAAGGCCGTCTCCCACAGACAATTGTGTAAACTGGGTGATGGCTTGAGAAAACGACAGGTTGAGCTGCGCCATTCCGATAATGAAGCCGCCAATGATGTTGACGGCAACGATGATCATCGAGGCGATCGCATCCCCTTTGACAAATTTGCTCGCGCCGTCCATCGCGCCGTAAAAGTCCGCCTCTTGTTCGATCGCCTTCCTCCTTTGCCGGGCATCCGTTTCATTAATAAGCCCCGAGTTCAAATCGGCGTCAATGCTGATCTGTTTTCCGGGCATCGCATCGAGCGTAAAGCGCGCAGCGACTTCGGCGACCCGCTCCGCACCGCGTGTGATGACAATAAACTGAATAATAATTAAAATAATAAAAACAATGACGCCGACCACTGCGTTGCTCCCGATGACAAAGCTGCCAAACGTTTCAATCACATGACCCGCATAGCCCTGCGTGAGGATCAGACGTGTCGACGATACGTTTAACGCGAGTCGAAACAACGTCGTCACCAATAAAAGTGAAGGGAAAACGGAGAAGTCGAGCGCTTCCCGGATCGACATGGCGACGAGCAGTACCGTAAGTGAAATAGAAAGATTGATGATGAGAAGCACATCCAACAGTGTCGGGGGAATCGGAATGACGAGCATGGCAATAATCCCGATAATACCGAGCAAAGGCAGCCACACAAAACGACTCATCCACCAATCCTCCTCTCAGTAAAACCCATATTTAATACACTCACGAAAGCGCGCGTCCGCGCAAGCGGTACACATACGCCAAAACTTCCGCCACCGCTTGAAACAGCGTTCCTGGCACAAACTCATCCAGTTCGACCGTCTGGTAAAGCGCGCGCGCCAATGGCTTGTTCTCGACAATCGGAACATCGTGTTGACGCGCCACTTCGCGAATGCGTTGCGCCGTTTCGTCAATGCCTTTTGCCACCACCTGAGGCGCTTGCATTGTCTTTGCGTCATAGCGTAGAGCGACGGCAAAGTGGGTGGGGTTGGTGATGATCACATCCGCATTCGGTACCTTTTGCATCATTCTTCTTCGCGCGATTGCTCTGCCCTGTTCGCGTATTCTGCGGCGCATTTGCGGATTTCCCTCTTGGTCGCGCTGCTCGTCGCGAACATCTTGTCGCGACATGCGTAGCGACTGGGAAAACTGATAGCGTTGATAAAAATAGTCTGCGACAGACACCGCTGCAAACATTACCGCAGAGTACAGCAAGATGGTATTTGCGTTCGTGAGATAAGAATCGATGATGACTGGCGTCGACGATTCCATCAAAAAGGCGTATTGAACCTGTGTGTGAACCACTGCGGCATAAAGCGCGACACCGATCAGCGACAGTTTGACAATCGACTTGATCGACTCAACGATTGCGTGCAAAGAGAACAGACGACGAATACCTTCAAGCGGGTTAATTTTCGAAAAGTCGGGCATAATCGTCGACAGTGTGAACATAGGACCCACCTGAAAAAAAGCGGCAAGCATGCCGATAAGCATGATCGTCAGAACAATCGGTATGAGCGCGAGCCCCACTTGCGTAATGCCCGGAAGAATGAGTTGCTTAATGTGGGGTGTTTTTTGACTCGCCGATACGACAAACAGGCTGAGGCAATTTTGCAAGAGCCGCATCACTGCGCCGAGCAGATTACTGCCAAAGACAGACATTCCGACCACCGCCGCCAAAAAACTCAAACTCGAAGTGAGGTCGGGACTTTTTGCTACGCGTCCCTTTTGACGAGCATCCTGCCTCCGCTTAGGTGTCGCCTGTTCCGTTTTTTCAGCAAAACGCTGCAACTCAAGTCGAATCACGCGTGAAAGCCCCCAAGCATTTGAATCATCCTGTTGGTCTCATCATCCATCGCGAGCATGACTTGTTGAAAAGCAACAGTCATATCCGGAATCAGCAGCAAGATCAGCGCCAGTCCAATGAAGAGAGTAATCGGCAAGCCTACAAAAAAAACGTTCATTTGTGGAACGGCGCGCGATGCGACGGCAAGAGAGACATTCGTCAGAAAAAGCGCTAGCAAGATCGGTGCAGCTACCTCAACGCCCAATAGCGTAAGCGATGCAAGCGCGTCAAGCATGGTGCTTGAGACGCCCTGCCCGCCAAATTGCGCGTGCCCAAGCGGAATGACACGAAAACTGTGAAATAAAGCCAAAAACAACACATCGTGACCATCAACGGAAAAAAACCATAGCGTGAATAGAACAGTATAGAGATTCGTTATAAGGCTAGTCGGCCCAATCGTCCCCGGACTGACAATCGAACTGATAGAAAAACCGGTTTGAACATCCAACAGTTCACCTGCGAACTGAATGCCAAGAAATATGGCATTCGCCACAATGCCGATCGCAAATCCTGTGCCCGCTTCAAGAAATAGCGGAACGATCATGCTCGTGAGCGTCTCAGACAGCACTGGATGAGGCAGAGAATTATAGAGTACAAACGTTAGAAAAAAACTGAGCAACACCTTTACCATACCTGGAATCTGTGCTTGAGGAAACCCCGGCATAATCCCGACAAAACTCACGACACGCGTAAAGATCAAGAGAAACACCCAGACGTTTTGCAAGACAAACGCAGTCAACATCAGTTTACAAATTGACCGAGATTACCGAGAATGTTGCTGGTAAAATCCGTAATTTGCGAAAGCATCCACGGACCTGCGAGAAACAAAACGACAATCACCGCGACAATCTTCGGAATAAACGTCAGCGATTGCTCCTGAATTTGTGTCGTAGCCTGAAAAATACTGATCAAAAGTCCAACGACAAGTCCCACCAACAAAAGCGGGCCTGCGAGTTCGAGAATTAAGAGGACGACCTGCTGCCCCAATCCGACCACAAAGTTCGCATTCACACAATCACTCCGCTTAACCTACTCAATTCGACAAGATTTGACAAAATCCTCTTTCAATCTAGTGGAATCCATACAGTAAAGAGCGCACGACAAGATACCATCCGTCTACCATGACAAAGAGCAACAACTTGAAAGGAAGTGATATCAATACAGGTGGGAGCATCATCATTCCCATAGACATAAGTGTTGTAGCAACGACTAAATCAATAACGAGAAATGGAATATAAATCATGAATCCAATTTGAAAAGCGGTTTTCAGTTCACTGAGCGCGAACGCTGGTATGAGCGTTGTAATCGGCAAGTCGGTTAAATTGGACGGCGTCTTTTCGTGCCGATACGTTAGCAACAATTGTACATCCGCCACGCGCGTCTGCCTTGCCATAAACACTTTAAATGGTTGCTCAGCTTCTGCCAATGCTGTGGACTGCGAAATGTGCCCCGCCAGATACGGCTGAAGTGCATTGTGATTTACGGCAGAAAACGTTGGCGCCATTATGAACATCGAGAGAAAAATGGCGAGCCCAATCAGCACCTGATTGGGTGGGGACTGCTGCAGTGATAATGCGCTTCTCACAAAGGAGAGGACGATGATGATACGCGTAAACGAAGTCATCATGATAAGAATCGCTGGCGCAACGCTGAGCACTGTGAGCAACAGGATGATTTGTAAAACGCCAACGGTTCCTGAAGGCGTGGTGGGCGCCGTGAGATGGATCGCGAGACCCGACGAAGAGGTTTGAGCGTGTGCGAGCGCAACGGGTAGCGCCAAAAACAAAGCTGGCGCGCTAAACCACACCATGCGTCTCTTCACAAACCATTTCCCCTCTTCATCAATCTGAATGCTGACTGCGATACTGCATCATACCGTCAATTCGCTTGGAGAGAAGCTCCGAAAACGCCGCTTCGTCCGAAAGTGCGCGATTTTTTTGCAGTCGATTGCGCATCCACGAAAATGCAGGCTCAACAATCTGACTCTCGCGTTGCGTGCGCGTCAAACGAGCAACCAGTTCTTCATCGTCAAAGCGCGCAACACAGGACACGTCGCTGCCGACCCCTAGGAGCAAAACAGTTTTTTCATCAAAGACGACCACCTGTAACGTCTTGTTTTGGCCTAGCGGGTGAGCCGACACGACACGCAAGACGCGTGATCGTCCCTGCGCGCTCGGCACGCGTTTGCCTAACAGGCGTATCGAGTAATAGGCAAGCACGAGAATAAAGAAAAAGCTGAGAACGTACCGCAAAGTCATCATCGCGTTCATTTGACTAGCCCAACGTTTTCTTTACAGCTTCAACGACCCGCTCAGCCTGAAACGGTTTTACAATGAAGTCGCGCGCGCCAGCCTGAATGGCTTCGATGACCATAGCCTGCTGTCCCATCGCAGAACACATGATCACTTTTGCTGCAGGATCAAACGATTTGATCTCGCGTAAAGCCTGAATACCATCCATCTCCGGCATCGTGATATCCATCGTCACAAGATCTGGTCGCAATTCTTTATAACGCTCAACCGCTTGCGCGCCGTCGTTCGCTTCCCCGATCACCTGAAATCCATTTTTCGTAAGAATTTCTTTGACCATCATGCGCATAAATGCTGCGTCATCCACAACGAGTACGGTTTGATTCATTGTCCAATTCCTCCATTGCCATCGTCATCTTTTGAATCCTCACTACGCTACACGTCAAAGGCAAACCAAATCACGTTACTGCAAGCGTTTGACCCGCTCAGCAGGGCTTAAAATATCTGTGACACGCACGCCAAAGTGTTCGTCTATCACCACCACTTCGCCGCGCGCAATTCTCTTTCGATTGACAAGAATGTCAACCGGTTCACCGGCGAGCGTCTCCAATTCCAAGACGGATCCGATGCTCATATCAAGCACATCGCGCAGCAATTTTTTCGCCCGCCCCAATTCAACAGTCACCTCAAGAGGCACATCCATCAAGAGATCAAGGTTTTTGATCCCTTCCCCGTAAGGCCGCTCGTCAAGCGGTGCGAATACCGCGCGCTCCACGCGATCAGGGTGAACGGTCTCAATTGCCGATTCTGTGTCAAACTCCGGAATCGGTGCGCCCCCCCGCGGCACGCTAGGCGCAATTGGTTGCGTGGCTTGCGCAGTCTGTGCGTAAGCACTTCGAGCGGCTGCGCTTGGCGTTGCTAAAATCGGCTCAGGAGACGTGATCGGCGCTTGCGGTTCATAGGTTCCATAACTCTGCGCCATAAGCGTCGCCACGAGTTCGTGAGCAAATTCCATAGAGAGAATCTGAATGATATTTGAGTCAATCAATTCACCAACCTGCAATCGAAAGAGGATTCTTACCAGAAAATTCCCCTGGGGAAGATACTCATTCGAATCCGTATCAAGTGACGTGATTGTTTTGACATGCGGTGTCGAGATGTTAACCGTTCGCATAAGCATCGTGGACATGGACGTCGCCGCCGAGCCCATCATTTGATTCATCGCTTCCGCAACCGCGCTCAAATGCATCTCGCTCACTTCAGGTGAAGGGTTACTGCCATCCCCACCCAGCATCAAATCAGCAATGATTTGTGCATCCGTTTGTTTGATGGCCAAAACGTTCGAACCGGTTAATCCCTCAGTATAATCAACGCGCGCAGCGATGTGCGGTATGGACATATCCATAGAAATATCGTTGGGTTGTATCACGCTTACGCGCGGTGCTGTGATGTTTACTTTGTGGCGCAACAACATGGACAGCGTCGTTGCCGCCGTGCCAAACGCAATGTTTCCGATTTCCCCAATCGCGTCACATTCCATTTCTGATAGCGTTTCGACATGTTCCGTATCTTCGCCTTTTGCAGATTCACCGCGCAACAGTGCATCGATCTCATCCTGTGAAAGAAAATCACTACTCATCGAACTTCACCTCCTCAACCTGTTCTGTGATGCGCACGGCGTAATGACCCCTGAAATGTCCCGGAGCGCCTTTTAATTTCACAACATCCTCCACGGCGACGGACAGGCTCTCATCTACGCGTAAATCGAGCGGAATAACATCACCAATTTGCAGACGCAACAGATCACTCGTCGGCAGCGTGGATTTTCCGAGTTGCACCTGAAGGTCAACCGCAACGCTGTGCAATTGCCTTCGCAGATGTTCTCTGGATACTTCTGCCTCTGCGTCATTCCGCTTCTGCGTGATTGCAAAGCGCGATGTCAAACGTTGCATCAGTGGCTCAAGTACGACATGCGGCATGCATAAATTCATGATGCCACTCGTTTTTCCGATGACAATGCTAAACGTGACGAGAAGCACAATGTCGCCCTGATTGGCAATCTGTGTAAACTGCGGATTCACTTCCAACGTGTCATAGGTGAATTGCAGTTGCGCCACATCCGCCCACGAAGCGGTGAGCGCACTCATCGTGCGAGAAAACAGCCGCTCCAACACCATCACATCGATTTCCGTCATGCGCCTGCCCACATTCTGGTATTGCCCTTGTCCGCCTAGGAGACGATCCAACATGGCGTACGACGCACTGTTCGGAACTTCCAGCAGAAATTTACCACTAAGCGGTTTTACGTCGATCACGTGTAGCACGGTGATCGGCGCGATTGAACCCATAAATTCTTCAAAAGGCAACTGATCAATCGAGGCGACGGAGAATTGCACGCCCGTGCGCAATTGCGCAGAGAAATAGTTGGTCAGCAACCTAGAAAAATTCTCATAAATCCCAGAGATGGTACGCGTATGCTCTTTTGAAAAGCGCATGGCGCGCTTAAAATCATACACGCGAACGCGACCCGAATCCGATTCATTGCGAATCTCATCAGCAGTGAGTTCACCTGAGTTTAGCGCTGTTAAAAGCGCGTCAATCTCATCCTGAGACAAGACATCCGGCATGGTGTTCCCCCTACTGTACAATCATGTTTTGAATATAGACGGCCGTTATCTTTCCTGTAGTCAAAATGGCGTTTACACGTTTTAAAATCAGGTCTTTCATATACGTACGCCCACCTGGTGCCTCAATTTGGCTCGCACTCAGATTGTGTAACACACCGATGACGACATCGTCCAACTGAGCATTTCTCTCTGTCAATTCTGTATCAACTTTCGTGCTGAGCGCCTGTAACGTCAACTGAATTTGAATCATGCTGCTGCCCTGCAGATTGGTTGTGATCTTGTCAACGTTGTACTGCCACGACTGAAGTTGTGCAGCCGTAGGCGGTGCGTGAACCTTGGACGAAAAGAGAAACTTGTAGGCGGCCGCTCCGCCCAAAACCACTACGGCAAGCGCGGGAATAAGAATAAAGGAGACCTTTCTAGCGTTCATGCGACACCTCATGTCGATTTGCAGCGTGCGCACCAACAAGACCGATCTCTTGTAAATAAACGGTCACTTGGTGAACGACATCGCTCGCCAATTCTTTAACGACATACTTACGTCCGGAGGTGAGCGAAATCACCGTATCTGGCGTCGATTCTATCGTCTCAATCATTAAAGCGCTAATGATCAAATGCGAACCATCCATACGTGTCAACGCGATCATTCCGCACACCTCCGGATTTCACAATCGTTTCAAGAAACTCGGTTATTCATCTCTTGGCAGGCGCGTTTACGCTTGCTGCTCAAGATTTAGCACAGTACTCAAAATGTTATTATCCGTGTTAATGACCTTCGAGTTGGCGTCAAACGCCTGCTGCGCGATGATCATTGCTGTAAACTGGTCAGTCAAATTGACATTTGACGCCTCCAGCGCGCCCGATTGAAAACTTGCGGCGCCATTCTGCCCTGGTGTATAAAGCGGTGGAATGTTGCCACCTCCCGAATTGACACTTGTGGTAAAAAGGTTGGCACCCACTTTGGTCATCCCGGCCGGATTTGTCACGCGCGCCACAGGGACGTAATACGTACCCACGATCGTGCCGTTTGTTGGGTCGGTCAGAGTGATTTGCCCGTTTTGACCAATCGTATAATTGTTCAACGTAACGTTTGGTCCACCCGATGCAGACGCTGGCATTCCCAAGTTTACGGCTGAAAGATTGGTTGATGAGAAGCTTGTTGGCGCTGGACCTGGCGTACCAGCGTTTGCAGGAACAAATTGCCCCATCAATTTCGAACCGTCAGGAAGAACCAAATTGCCTGCTCCATCCACTGAAAAATTACCCGCGCGCGAATAGTACAGTGGAACGGTTGAGGCATTCGCCGGAGGCGTCCCAGTAGCCGAAGACAATTGCCCTTGCGGGGACACTACAAAAAATCCATCCCCATTTAATGCGATGTCGGTCGGCACGCCCGTCACCTGATCGGCGCCTTGCGTAAACGAGTTTTGCACGGCGGAGATGTTCACACCGAGTCCTATCTGTTGTGCGTTGATCCCGCCCAGGTTGGCAGTCGGGCTCGATGCGCCAGACACCGTTTGACTGAGGATATCACTAAATTCGACACGACCCGACTTAAATCCTGTCGTATCGACGTTTGCAATGTTATTTCCTACAACATCAAGACTGGTCTGGTAGGCATTCATTCCGGAAACGGCAGAGTAAAGCGAGCGAAGCATGTCCATTCCTCCTGATTGATGGTTTCAAATCGCGCATATCCTGTCAACTCACGGGCGTCGCTTCGATCCATCCGCGTTCGCCTTGGGCTTCCGACAAGCGGTCCGGCCCACCTCAATTACAAAACGACTGCACTATCAATATTTGTGATGACTTGAGCGCTCGACTCTTCTTTTGTCATCACAGTGACAACTGTGCGGTTCGGAACATTGATGAGAAACTGTGTTCCCATCGCTACAATGAGCGCGTTTTGCGCGCGCTTGCAAGCCAGTGCATCCGTTGCCTGTAAAAGTTTTTGATGCAGTTCCTGCGACATAATAATGTTTCTCGATTTCAATCTTTCTTGCGCGTGATGAGAAAAGGTCAATTTTTGACTCGCTTGCGAAAGCACATCCGAAAATCGCGGCTCTTGTGCTTTGTTTGCGGACGTCGTGCGTGACGGTGGTTGAATCTTCGTCGCCGCCGGGTGAACGTTTGGCGTAACCGCTTCATGCAGACGCTTTGCAATCCAATCGTTCATTCTTAAAGACCCGGCTTTGTCACAGAGACAATCGTTTGAAGCGGATAGCTTTGGCTTCCGACCGTAACCATGATCGCGCCTGACTGCGTATTCACCGAAGTGACAATCCCGCTTACGGTAGTCCCACTCCCCGTTTGTACCGAGACGGTGTCACCCATGATGGAAAATGCTGTCGCAAGTTGTGTGTTGCTGTTGATCGTTGCGAGTCCACTCTGCAATTGCGTCTCACCTGTCGCCACATTGGTCATCTGCTCAAGCGATGAGAACTGCGCCAACTGAGCAATGAATTGCGTGTTGCTTGTCGGTTGCAATGGATTCTGGTACTGCAATTGGGTCGCCAAGAGTTGCAAGAATGAATTTTGATTCAATGCGCCCCCAGGCGCCACGGTGCCGCTCGTACTCACTTGCAATGTCGTCGTGGACGATGCCGACGTAGATAAAATGCCTCCGATTGCCGTCATTCAATTCCCTACCCTTCCGCATAAAATCCTGTCGCGAATTGTTCCTGATATGATGAAGCCCTGGATGCCGCGACAATTGGCGAGCGATTTTTTGTGACGGTCAGTGGTCGCTCCGCGTGTGCCGACGCCCTCCCCTGTTCTTGACGCACATCGACATGCACACTCACAAAGCCGCCTTGCGTCAACTGTTGAATGAGCTCCGCACGATGCGTTTGAATCATTAGTTTTGCATCTGCATTGGCGGCGACAAGCTGGACATTCACATGTTGTGATGCGCGCACATCCATGATGACATTGACCTGTCCAAGATGCGCAGGATGAAGCGTGAGTTGCACCGTCACTTGAGTCTGTGCGTCACTCGACTGAAGTTTAGACTGTAAAAACTTACCTAGCTCCGACCATGCGACAGGCGAATTTTGAATCGCCGTTCCACTTTGTACAAACCCAACCGTCACAGGATGGGGTAGCGACGGTCGCTCCATCGCCACTGCGATCATTCCGTGACGCTGTGGTGATCGAAGCGGCAGAATCGCGTGCAATCGGATCATGTTCGCCTGCATCGTCGCAGCACCTGTGTGAACTGTCCGCGGTAAACGTTTCATCGATTTTGCCTGCTGCAGCGCAATTTGAAGTGCACTAACGCCTTGACTGGCAATCGCTGCTCCTGTTTGATTGGTGCTTGAGCCATGCACTTTCGCGGAGGTAATCAACCCAAGAGCGCTCGGATACGTTCTCCGAACCCCTAAACCTGGCGCCAATGCACCGCCACTTTCAGCACTTGAAGTTGAGACGTTCGAATGATTCGCTCGCTTCACTCCAGCCTGCACTCCACCCCCTTGCGCCGACGCGATGAATGCTGACGACACAGAAGGCTTCTCTATTCCTTGAATTTGATCGCTTTGCAGTGCTGCAGTAAGGGAGTGTGCTTGCTGTCCACTACGCTTTAGCGGATGCGTGAGCAAAGAGGCGTTCGCGCTTTGCTGCACGACAACACCAGGCTGCTCGCGCCCGAGTGGCATCGTTTTTGCAACAAACTTCTGCAGAACGTTCACTCCAATCACAGAATTGCTTTCTTGCGCGATCGGCATTTCACGTGCAGCGCTCTGCGTCAAAAGCGTACGCGGATAAGCCGACACTCTTGCCGACGTTCCCGGCTTAGCGTGCTGTTCAGAGGTATGCGCGATCTCTGACTGAAGCGTGACTGCGCCAACTCCTGACGACGTGCGCAGGACGCGGTGCGCATTTCCCACACTCGCTGCGCTGTACGCACAGGCGTTTGCTGCGTCGCATTCGTCAGTAAAAGCGCCGCCAGAAATGGAGAGGTGGCCCCGCTCACCGGCGGTTTTGCAGCAGCCGCTTTCTTGTGCAGTGCAACCTTGCCAAGTCTGCCAGAATGCTTTAAAACACGAGCATTTTTGGCGTGTTCAGAAGCATTGGATCGAAGCACAGTAGATTTTCGCGCATCAATCGGCAAAGCAGCCGCTTTCACGCCTTGTAATGAAATGGAAAGTGATCCCTGAATCATGAATTTCACCCCCTCTCAACCGTTACATAAAAGCAATACTGGCATCACCCCTTTCACCGTGAATCGGTCTGCACTTCATTACGCCCCAGCTTGAATCAATTTCGCCGCCAACTTGGGCGGCATCCCCGAGAGGATCGATGCCTGTGTCGCCTGATCCATGGATCGCAAAATGGCCACCTGTTGCGCAAAAGGTTGAAGTTGCATAATCTGCGCCGCTTGACTCGGCGACATGTTCATATACACAGCCGCAGCTCCTTTGGCAGTTGAGAGCGTTTTTTGCGACGTCGCCACCTGTTTTTCAAGCGCTGAAATCTTGGTCTTTTCCGCAACCGCAAGCGATTGACTCGCGAGGAGCGCGTGGTTTTCGCGTGTCAGTTGATCGTGAAGATTTTGAAGTGTTTTCTGTGCGGCAGTTAGTTGTCCGCGGAGCGCTTTAACCTGAACCGGAATAGGCTGTGCAAGCGGAGGTAATCCGATCGAGTGTCGAATCACCGGATTTTGCGTCGCAAAGCGTGAAAGATTCCCTACGACGTTATAGCCGAGAATCTGTAGTGCGCCGATCACTAAAATAACCGAAACAAGAAGTGGAAGCAGAATCATATAAAAGAGAAAGGAAAGGGAGCGCGATTTTCTCTTCACTGCTTCTTCCATGATCTTTCTCCCTCCAATCGACCCGTCATGGGTTCGTCACGCTGCGATTGAGAACCCATTCGTCAAGCGCGTGCCACTCGCGAGACAGGCGCTCTTTTTGCAATCTCGACCTTTCCAATTCTGCGAGTTGCCGAAAGCGGTACACATCCTGATAAGCGCGAAACACAGCCTCGCTTGCTTGATTGGCCTCATCCACACACTCCTCTAATTGATGAAGCGCTAGTCCTTCCTTTTCGCGCAAAGCTTCATCATAGCGCGCCCACTGTTGAAAATCGGCCGCCGTTCGCGCACCCCGGTGAAGTTGTGCAAACGCAATTTCTTGCTCCGCTCGCAAATCGCTGACGTGTTGACGTGCGTGATCCACCTTTTGATCAGCGTGCATGCGCTCTTCTAGCCGCTGCTTCTCTTCATAGATCTTCATTTTTTTCAGGCGGACCGCGCGTGCGTAATCCACGCTACACGCCCCCCTTCAAGAGATCCAAAAGCAGTGAGCGTGCTTGATCATACACGCTGTGATCCTCGACATCCTGTACCAAGAATTGTTTTATCGCAGTCTCCATCGCCATCCATTGGTCGATCAGCGGATCTGTACCACGTTTATACGCACCGATGCGAATCAGATCCTCCGCATCTCGCCCCGCTCCAATCCAGCGTCTCACTTCAAGTGCGGCCTGGCGATGTTCTTGATCTACAAGATCCGTCATGAGGCGACTCACACTTTGTAGTAAATCCACCGCCGGATAGTGTCCACGTTCAGCAAGCGCGCGGCTCAGCGTGATATGTCCGTCAAGAATTCCGCGCACCGCGTCGACGATCGGTTCCTGCATGTCGTCCCCGTCAACGAGCACTGTGTAGATGCCTGTGATTGTGCCTCGCTCATTCTTCCCAGTGCGTTCAAGCAGGCGCGGAAGTGCCGCAAAGACAGATGGCGTGTACCCGCGCGCCGTAGGCGGCTCTCCTACTGCCAGTCCCATTTCGCGAAGCGCCATCGCAAAGCGAGTCACCGAATCCATCATGAGGTTCACCGACAACCCTTTATCGCGAAAATACTCTGCAATCGTCGTCGCGACATAGGCCGCCTTTGCGCGCACGACCGCCGGTTGATCTGATGTTGCCACGACCACTACCGTGCGATCCCGAGCCATTGCAAGATCCCGCTCAATAAACTCGTTGACCTCACGACCACGCTCCCCGACGAGCGCAATCACGTTCACATCCGCTTGACTTTCTTTTGCAATCATGCCGAGCAGTGTGCTTTTCCCTACGCCACTACCTGCAAAAAGACCGATACGCTGCCCTTTTCCAAGCGTTAAAAACGCGTCGATCACGCGGACGCCTGTCGACAACACCGAGTCAATGCGCGGTCGCGATAGCGGCAAGGGGGGTTCCCGCAGTGTGGACCGCTCCTCATACGTACGCAACGCGCCTAGTCCATCGATCGGTAAGCCGAGACCATCAAGGACACGCCCGAGCAATCCGTCCCCAACACCCACCGTGAGCGGTTTGCCCGTCGCCATTACGACGCTGCCGGGTGCTAGCCCCTCAAGCGTAGAAAGGGGAACCAGTAACACGCGCTCACTGCGAAACCCGATGACCTCACAGAGAATATCCTGGTTATCGGAACCACTAATCCGGCAAATTTCTCCGATCTTCGTCATCGGCCCAATCGATTCAATCAACGTTCCGACGACATTCTGTACATGGCCGTGGACGCGAAAAAGATCGGTTTGATCAAGAATAGCTTCATAGCGCGCAATGCGTCCCTGGCTCATTCTAGATCACCCGATCGTTTTGCGACTTTAAGCAGCGCCTGGGAGATGAGATCCATGCGCGTTTCGACCCGCCCATCCATGGTCCCAAAATCCGTGATCAAAACGACGTCCCCACGCTTCAAACTCAGATCCGGCACGACGTCAAGACGAGCATCAAAAAAAAGGAGTGACTCAAGATCTGGTTTTTCGGAAAGAACGGAAGCAAAATCTGCGCTCGCCACGCGGAGTTCTAAACGGTTCGTTTTTCGCACCTTCGCGAGCAGCGGGCGAATCACCGCTTGCGCCATCTCATCATCATCCGCAATTGTCGCGCAGACAACCCTTCGCGCGATCTGCATGGCAAGCCTTACAACATCGCTCTCGCGTTCAAGCAGCGCGCGTGCGCGCTCTTCTCCCGCGAGGCGCAGAAGCTTGTCCACCATGTCTATTTTTTCGGAAACCGATTGTTCACCTTGCCTGACGCCGACTTCAAAACCATCCCTAAACCCTTCGTCACGCGCTTGTGCAAAGAGATGTTCTGCACGTAATTTAGCTTCTTCCTCCATGCTTACCAGTTCGCGCGTCAGAGTTTCCCGCTCGCCCTCGAGTCGCAAAAGTTCCGCTCCCAACTCTCGCAGCGAAATTTCCATTTCACTCTGTGCATTTTGCGAGAGATCCTGCTCAACCGCATCCGTTTCATGTCCATCCGTCAAGTTGCGCTGACTAGAACGCTGTAAAAAGGATTCGCTGAGAGGAGAGGTGATGGTGCGATTCGCAATATCGTCACACGGAAGTCTGTAAATTTTAGACAAGGACATCTTCGCTGCCACCTCGTCGAATTACGATTTCTCCCATATCTTCTAACCTGCGAATCTGCGCAACGATGCGCTGTTGAGCCTCTTCGACATCGCGCAACCGCACAGGACCTGCGAACTCCATATCTTCCTTGAACGTCTCGACCATCCGTTTTGACATGTTAGAGAATACGAGTTCCTTGACTTCCTCACTCGCAGTTCGCAATGCGAGTTGCAAATCTGACTGCTCGATATCGCGAATCACGCGCTGAACCGATTTGGGATCAAGCATGACGATGTCTTCAAAAATAAACATGCGCCGCTTAATCTCTTCCGCCAGTTCTGGATCGGTGGTTTCGACGTAATCAAGAATCCCGCGCTCTGTACTGCGATCCACGCCATTCAAAATTTGAACAAGCGCGTCGAGTCCACCGATGTTCATCGTTCCAAGCGATGTCATCGAGGCGAGTTTACTCTCAAGAACACGTTCTACTGAACTCACGACTTCCGGACTCGTTGAATCCATCGTGGCAATCCGCATGGCAACTTCATAGCGCACGTTTTGCGGAAGTTCCGCAAGAATTCCGGACGCCTGTTTAGGTTCCAAGTACGATAGAACAAGAGCGATCGTTTGCGGGTGTTCGGTCTGTATAAAGTTCAGAATTTGCAGCGGATTCGCCTTTCGCGCAAACTCAAAGGGTCGCACCTGCAATGAGGAGGTCAGACGTTCGACCAGTTCAAGCGCCCGCTCTTTGCCAAGAGCCTTTTGCAAAATCTCGCGCGCGTATTCAATCCCACCCTCAGAGATGTATTGCTCGGCGATTGCAAGCTGCTGAAATTCTTCGAGGATTCGCGAGCGATCACCGTGCTCCACCCGTTGAACTGACGCAATTTCAAGTGTTAGTTTTTCGATTTCCTCTTCTCGAAGATGTTTGTAGACGTTCGCCGCCGTCTCTGGACCGAGAGAAATCAGAAGGAGTGCGGCCTTCTGCTTACCCGACAACTCCCCACCTCGTCGAACACTCATCACGCCACACCCCCTTGATTTTCCAGTTTCAAATTCTTCGCTCCATCAGCGCGAAAAAATGATTCAATCATCGGATAGCCACGTGCGAATGAGTGATGCCATTGCTTCTGGTTTTTTAAAAGCCATTTCCTGCAATTGGCGTGTCATCATTGCTTCAGGCGATTGCTCGGTGTTGTCATCACCCAGGAGCTGGCGCTGCGCCGTAACCGGATCTGGCCGTTTGCGTCGCCTGATGATAAAGATAAGAATTCCTCCAAGAACAAGCGCTCCAACCGCACCTAGCGCGAGGGGTGTGACAAATGAACTTGGAACTGTGCCTGTTAGAGAAGAATTGACAAACGGAACCGTCAGTACACTCACGGCCGATCCTTTCGCACCAGCCCCGCGCGCACCTACGGCCGTTAAAACAAACTGCTGAAGATTCGCGCTAAGCGTCGGCGTCAGTGCAACCGCCTTTGCGTTGATCAGTACACTCACGTTATAGCCATTGACTTGCATAGGGTCGAGTTTTGTCGTCGTATTCGTATTGCTGTTTTCGTAATTTGTCGTGCTTGATCGCGTATTGGACGTAGATCCGGTTCCCCCGCCCGTACTTCCATAGGTGACGACATTCGGATTTTGCGTCGCCTGCCCCGCAACGCCGCCTCCTGTCCCGCCACCTGTCGATGAACTCGTCGACGTTTGCGATGAGAGTGGTGGCCCTGCCGTTACAACGTGGCTTGATTGAACTTCCGAGTTAAAAGTCACGTTTGCGTGAACGATGACCTGGACGTTTCCCGCGCCAACAAACTGGGTCAAGCTATTTTGTAGCTGCATCGCAAGCGTTGTCTCAATCTGCTGTTTAATTGCAATTTCCTGCGCGACTTGACCGGAAATTGCGGCACCACTTGACCCGGTGGAGGCAGAGAGATCATTGCCATTTTGATCGATGACAGAAACGTCTGCCGCGCTCAACCCCGTTACTGAGTGAGCAACCAATTGCTGAATCCCAAACACTTGCGAAGATGTGAGTACGTTGCCCGGGGCCACATTAAGAATGACAGAAGCCTTCGCCGTGCCGGATTGTGTCGGATTCACCAAAAAGCTGGATGATTGCGGCATTACAATATTGACCTGTGCATTAGAAATTCCGTTGATCAATTCAATCGATTGCGCAAGACGGGTTTGCAAAACAGAAAGCACTTCGAGATTCATGGCCTGATCTGTCATTCCGAGCGGCGAAGAATTTTGAATAATTTGGGAATAATCCACCATCCCCGTACTCGGCAATCCATTCATCGCCATATCGATTCTCGCTTGATCCGCCTGCGCTGATGGAATCAGAATCGTATTGCCCTGTAATTGATAGGGAATTTTTAACTGATCCAGTTTTTGGGTGATCTCACCGGCAGACTTTGAATTGAGATTCGAAAAGACCACCTGGTAATTCGGATTGAGCAGAAAAAGGGATAGCAAAGACACCGTTAGCAAAAAGAAAATGCCGATTGCGATCAGATTGCGTTTCTGACGTCTCTCAAGTGAACCATACCATTCAGAAAACCGCTTTATAAGAGATTGCAAATCATAATTCATCCTGAACCATCACCCAGTGCAACTCACCCTCTACGCGGTTCGCGGATTATACTTGCATACTCATCAATTGGTTATAAGCACTGACTGCGCGGTTGCGCACCTGTACGGTAAGATCGAGTGCGAGTTGCGCCTGTGTCGCTGAAACCATGACATTGCTGAGATTTGGCGCAGTCCCTGCCGCCAAGGCCAACCCTTGTGACTGGGATTGTGCGACAGAAGTATTGACCCCTTGCAGGGCGCTTGTCAGCATCTGCGAGAATGACGTGCCCCCATTCGCAGCAGCTGGTGTCGCCAGTGCGGGTGTCGCCATCATTACGTTAGAAATCGGGTTTATCAAGATGTAAACCTACTTTCCAATATTGAGCGTCTGAACATCGATCGCTTTTGCCGCATCGAACGCAGTCACATTCGCCTCATACGCGCGTGAAGCGGTAATCATATCTACCATCTCTTTCGCGATATCGACATTCGGCATTTGAACATACCCATTTACAGCGTTCGGGTTCGTCGGATCGTACACAAGTCGAAACGGAGAAGGATCTTTGACAACGGACTGAACCACAACTCCCCCGCCCGACAAAGAAGAATTTACGGCGTTCCCTAAAACACTCTGGAAGGAAGTAGGAACCGAATTGAGGACAACCTCTTCTCTTCGATACGGGCCTCCCGTTGGCGTCCGCGTCGTGTTTGCGTTAGCGATATTGTTCGAAATCACATCAAGCCAGAGACGATTCGCGGTCAAGCCGGTCGCGCTTATCGTCAAACCATCAAATAGTCCCATCTCGATCAACTCCCGAGAATTGCAGTTCTAAGCAAGGTAAACTGGTTATTCAACTCAGTGACCATCGCCGCCGCGTCCAATTGGTTCATGGCAAGACCGCTCATTTCCGCGTCCAAATTGACATTATTCCCATTGGACGAAACGGCTGTATTTTGATCAACCGTTACGACCGGCGCGACATTTTGCAACGTCTGCACCGTTGACAGGTCACTCGAACTATTTTGCAGCATCGCAAGTGTACCGGAACCATTTGACTGTGCGATCGCCTGTTGCAAGAGCGAGTTAAATTGAACAGTTTCGCGGTGGTACCCCGGCGTATTAGCATTTGCAATGTTATTCGCATAAACTTGTTGTCTTAACTGAGCTGCGTCAAGCGCAGACTGGAGTGCCGCGATGGTGAAGGAACCAGACAAACATTATCACGCCCCTTCTTGAACGATCATCAATTAGAATTCAACAAGAATCGACGTTTTCCCTGCATCTATGACAGCGAATTTGGGGATTTCTTCGAAAAACGACAAAGGGTTGCCACAGCGATCCTGTGGCAACCCACCCAAATCCGCGATCCGTTTCAATCGAATTTCACAAACTCGAATTTGAACTGCGCTTAGCGGTTGCGCACTTTGTGCAATTGCGCAAGCAGTTTGTCATTCAAAATCTTGATGTATGTCCCTTTCATTCCGAGCGAACGCGACTCAATAACACCCGCACTCTCAAGTTTGCGCAACGCATTGACAATCACCGAGCGGGTAATGCCGACGCGATCCGCGATTTTACTCGCAACCAAGAGTCCTTCACGGCCGTCCAATTCTTCAAAGATGTGGTCCACAGCTTCCAGTTCACTGTAAGAAAGAGAGTCGACTGCCATCTGAACGATCGCGCGGGAACGCGATTCTTCTTCCATTTCGTGCGCGCGCGAACGCAAAATTTCCATTCCTACAACCGTTGCACCAAACTCCGCCAACAACAAATCTTCATCTGTGAAGTCAGGTGACTGACGCGCGAGTATCAATGTTCCAAGACGATCTCCACCACCAATGACAGGAACAATCGTTGTGACTTCCGAATCCTGCGACTCGTGGTGTTGTTCGTTCAACTCGGCCAATGGGTTCATGTTATGCGTATTGGCAAGTGTCGTATCCTGACGAAGAAGACCTGCGTTGTACTCAGAAGGAAACAGCCGCTGCAAATCCGTTTCGTACGTCCCTTCCGCGCGAATCTCGGCTAAGCCCAAAATTTTACCCGTTCTCGAAACGACGTACACATTCGCTTGAATCACGTCACGTAGAAGTTCCGCCATTTCCAGAAAGTCCACAAACTGCCCTGCTCGCTGCAATAATCGATTGATACTCCGTGCCTTTTTTAACAAATCCATGTCAACATCCTCCTATAAAATAAAGTGACTTAAATCTCTGTCTCCCGCGATTCCGGCCAATTTTTCGTCCACATAGTCCGGTGTGACCACAATGCTCGTCGGACTAATGTTGGGCGCTTCAAACATGACATCTTCCAACAGCTTTTCGAGCAGCGTATGCAAACGACGGGCGCCGATGTCTTCTGTGTTTGCATTCACATCGGTTGCGATTTCAGCAATGCGCCGAACAGACCCCTCAGCGAATTCAAGCGTAACCCCTTCTGTCGCAAGGAGCGCCTTGTATTGTGTAATAAGCGCACTCTTCGGCTCTGTCAGTATTTTCTCCATATCGTTCGCACTTAGACTTGTCAGTTCAACGCGAATAGGAAAACGTCCCTGAAGTTCTGGAATCAAGTCTGACGGCTTGGACATATGGAATGCGCCTGCCGCGATGAACAAGATATGATCCGTTTTTACTGGCCCATGTTTTGTCATCACGGTCGAACCTTCAACAATCGGTAGAATGTCGCGCTGCACACCTTCACGCGATACGTCGGCACCGCCACGTCCTTCGCGACTCGCGATCTTGTCAATCTCATCAATGAAGATAATCCCGGCTTCTTCAGCCCGGCGAACCGCGTCGCGCGTCAATTCATCCATGTCGATCAACTTTTGCGCTTCTTCTGCAACCAGAAGCTTCTTTGCCTCATGAACGGTCACACGTCGTTGCCGCTTGCGCTTCGGAAAGAAATTACCGAGCATTTCCTGGAGGTTGCCGAGGTTTTCCGCACCCATGCCAGGCATGAAGTCAAGATTCGGAGATGAGGTATCCTCGACATTGATCTCAATGACACGGTCATCAAGCGCACCCGTCAGCAATTCCCGACGAAGCCGATCGCGCTCCAGACGGACAGACTCCGACGCAGGTTTAGTAGGCTCACTCGCTTGAAACAGCGCCTCAAGCGGATTGCGAAACGTTCGCTCACGGTTTGAATCCGGCATCATCGCATCAAGGATTCGTTCGTTTACCGCATCCTTTGCCCGATCCTCAACAGCCGATATTCGCTCCGCTTTTAACGTGCGGATTCCTGTTTCTACCAGATCCCGAACCATGGAATCCACATCGCGTCCCACATAGCCAACCTCTGTAAACTTCGTGGCTTCTACCTTGACAAACGGGGCGCCGGTTAGTTTAGCGATTCGTCGCGCGATTTCCGTTTTTCCAACTCCTGTAGGTCCAATCATCAAGATATTTTTTGGAGATACCTCATC
The DNA here is from genome assembly GCF_001642725.1 of Ferroacidibacillus organovorans. Lineage (GTDB taxonomy): Bacteria > Bacillota > Bacilli > Alicyclobacillales > SLC66 > Ferroacidibacillus > Ferroacidibacillus organovorans. The sequence goes on along the minus strand of NZ_LSUQ01000010.1, from coordinate 33,470 downwards.
GCGCAATTCCGGATCGAGCTTTGCACGCCGGAAACGATTGCGAAGCGCTATCGCGACAGCCCGTTTGGCTGCCTTTTGGCCGACGACATGAATGTCTAGTTCGTCGACAATTTCTTTAGGCGAGAATGACGCACTCACAACGAACCATCCTCTCGTCCGGGATTGATCTGCTCGACAATGATGTTTTCATTCGTGTAGACGCATAGCTCACTGGCAATTTTCAGCGCTTCACGAACAGTCGACTCAGGGCTTAACTCCGTGTGGCGCACAAGCGCTCGCGCTGCAGCGAGTGCGTACGAACCTCCGGAGCCAATCGCACAAATGCCGTCATCCGGCTCAATCACTTCACCCGTCCCAGAAATCATCAAGAGATGGTCTTTTGAGAGTGCAATAAGCATCGCTTCAAGCTTACTTAACATGCGATCCGTTCGCCACATCTTTGCCAATTCAACTGCTGCGCGCGGCACATTTCCCTTATGTTCTTCAAGCTTCTGCTCAAACTTTTCTGAGAGCGTCATCGCGTCCGCGACACTTCCTGCAAACCCGACAATGACCTCACCCCGATAAAGTCTCCGCACTTTTCTCGCCGTTGATTTCATAATCATTGCGTTACCGAAGGTAACCTGACCATCACCCGCCATCGCGCCACCGAGTGGAGTGCGAATCGCCAGGATCGTCGTTGCATGAAAGCTCACTGCCTTGTCCCCCTACTCTCAATCACCGTTTACGGTTCCTTGCTCGCATTTACTCTGCCATGGAATTGGAATGCGCGCGCGGATGAGCCGCCTCGTACACACGCACGAGATGTTCTCGCGCAGTGTGTGTGTGTAGATCTGCGTAGAAGAGAGACTCGCGTGACCAAGAAGTTCCTGAACAACGCGCAAATCTGCCCCGCCCTCAAGCATATGGGTCGCGAATGTGTGTCGAATGGAATGCGGCGAAATTCGCTTGGTGATCGCGAGTTGATCGATATACCGATCAAGCATTCGACGAACAGATCGATCAGTCAGTCGCCCGCCGTTGCGATTCACAAAGAGCGCTTTTTCGTTTACATCGGCAAGTGTAGCGCGGCCCTGTTCCAGATAGTCTGAAACGGCATTTGCTGCTCTTCGACCAAATAAAACCACGCGTTCTTTTCGCCCTTTTCCCATGATGCGAATTGAAAACGTCCGTAAATCCAGATCGTTAACATTGAGTGCAACACATTCAGAAACGCGGGTACCCGTCGCGTATAGAAACTCCAAAATTGCTTGATCGCGCATGCCTAGCGGAGTTGAAGTACCCGGCAATTTAAGCAGTTCGTGCATCTCATCAATCGTCAAGAAGGAGGGCAGCTTGCGATCCATCTTTGGCAGGTTAACGTGGTTCGCTGCGTTCATATCCTCCGAGCCTTGAATGCAGAGTGCACGATGAAATGAGCGCAACGCGCTGACCTTGCGAGCGATCGTTCTTTTCCCAACGCCTCTAGCCATAAGCGTTGCGAGATAGGAACGAATCACTTGCGGCGAAATCGAGCCTGGAGCGCCGCGATAGGATTCGAGAAAAGCGTGAATATCGGCACGATAGGCACGAACCGTATGTGGTGAATAATTGCGTTGCGCAACCATCCAACGCTCAAAGTGAAGAAGTTCATGCTCCCACAGCTCTACGTCAAGCGAATGTTCCACGAACGCTCCCCGCTTTCGACACCATTCGACCCGGCTGATGTATGGTAACACAGTTCAGAATCGACTTGCAAGCGAATTGACATCTTTATCTATAAGATTCTGAACAATATCAAGAGACCGTAACGAAAGTTTCTCATTCTTTTCGATTTTTGACCTCACTCGTTGCTCAAGAGGCGGCAATAATCCGAACGTGGCGTTCATCGGTTGAAAATGTTCGGGATCGGCGTGTGTAATGTAATAAGCGAGACTACCGATCGCAGTTTCACGAGGAAAGACAAGCAGCTCTTGCGACGATATGTAACGAGCCGCATTGATACCAGCGACCAGCCCAGATGCAGCCGATTCAACATACCCTTCCACACCAGTAATTTGGCCCGCAAAAAAGAGCGAAGAACGGTCTTTTGCTTGATACGTCTCTTTAATCACGAGCGGTGAGCGCAAAAAGGTATTGCGATGCATTACACCGAATCTTACAAATTCGGCATTCTCAAGCCCTGGAATCAATTGAAATACTCGCTTTTGTTCTCCCCACTTAAGATGCGTCTGAAAACCGACCATGTTGTAAAGAGTAGCCGCTGCATTATCCTGGCGCAATTGCACCACGGCAAACGCCTCTTTCCCCGTCTCCGGATGAGCGAGACCAACCGGTTTTAACGGTCCAAAAAGCAGCGTCTGTCGTCCTCTTTTTGCCATTACTTCGACCGGCATGCACCCTTCAAAATAAATTTCCTTTTCAAACGAGTGCAATTCTGCCGTCTGCGCAGCAACAAGTGCGTCATAAAACCGGTTAAACTCCTCTTCATCCATCGGGCAGTTGATGTACGCAGCTTCACCTTTTCCATAACGTGAAGCGATAAACGCTTTCGTCATATCAATGGATGCATGCTCTACAATCGGCGCGGCCGCATCGTAAAAATACAGAGAAGACTGACCGGTAAAAGAAGCGATTGATTCGCTCAGTCGTTCACTCGTAAGCGGACCTGTCGCAAGAATGGTCACACCTTCAGGAATCGCTTCTACAACTTCTCTGCGCACGCAGATCTGCGGATGATTCGACAGCCGATCTGTGATTTCGCGCGAGAATGCTTCTCGATCCACTGCGAGCGCGCCGCCCGCAGGAACTGCGTGTCGATCCGCGCAGAGCATGATCAGCGAATTGAGGCGTCTCATTTCCTCTTTTAACAGGCCCACTGCGTTTGTAAGTGCGTTTGATCGCAAACTGTTTGAACAAACCAGTTCCGCAAAATCAACCCCACGATGTGCAGGTGTCTGAACAACGCCTCTCATCTCCACGAGCGTCACGGCAACACCGCGATTTGCCAATTGCCAAGCTGCCTCGGAACCGGCTAACCCAGCACCGACAACCGTGACATGATTGGATGATTCACTCACGTCTCTCACCTTCCGTCAGAGCCCACCGTAACGCTCTCATCGCTTTGTTCAACATGTTGGCAGTCCGCATTCGAACAGACGATTTGTTCACCGCGCTTATTTTTCTTCTTTATAAGAGGTTCACCACAAGACGGGCAAGGACGCATTGCCGGTTCATCCCACAGTACATAGTTACACTCTGGATAACCGGAACATCCGTAAAAGACTCTTCTTTTTTTCCCACTGCGTTGAACGAGCGGTTTGCTGCAACGTGGACACGCGACATCAAGCGGTTTTAGAATTGGTTTGGCATTTCTGCACTCCGGAAATCCTGGACATGCCAAAAACTTTCCGAATCGGCCGTGTTTAAAAACCATCTGTCTTCCGCATTTTTCGCAGATTTCGTCTGACAATTCGTCTTCAAGTGTAACGTGTTCCATACTCTTTTCTGCGATTTCAAGATACTGCTCAAAGTCTCGATTGAAGAGATCAAGCATCTTGACGTAGTCGACATCGCCATCTTCCACATCATCCAACTGCTTTTCGAGTTGTGCTGTAAAATCAGCATCGACAATGGTCGGAAAAAATTCCTTCAAGAGGTCAATGACCAGTTCACCGAGTTCAGTTGGCACAAAACGTTTTTCTTGCAGCAAGACATACCCGCGTTTTTGAATCGTTTCAATCGTTGGCGCATACGTACTCGGGCGACCAATCCCCAACTCCTCCATGCTTTTGACAAGACGCGCTTCAGAAAAACGCGGTGGCGGTTGGGTAAAATGTTGTTCTTCTTTTAATGTCGGCCTTGGCTCCAGGGTCTGTCCCTCTTGCAAAGGCGGCAGAAAACCTTCTTCTTCTTCTTGATCATCAGAACCTTCGATGTAGAGTTTCATAAAACCAGGAAACTTGATTTTTGAACCTGACGCGCGAAACGTTGCTTCTCCTGCCAGAATTTCTACCTGTAAAGTATCAAGCACAGCGGACGCCATTTGACACGCAAGGAATCGCTCATAGATCAACTTATACAATCGATATTGATCGCGACTGAGAATTGATTTGAGTGATTCCGGGTCACGCATGGCGGAGGTTGGACGAATCGCCTCGTGCGCATCCTGTGCGCCTTGGCGCGTTGAGTAGACGCGCGGTTGATCTGGCACATAGGCATCACCATAAACTGCTACGATTTGCGCGCGCGCTTCTGTGAGCGCAGTATCTGACAAGCGTGTTGAATCCGTTCGCATGTACGTGATCAACCCTACAGCGCCCTCTTTGGGCAAATCAATTCCCTCATATAATTGTTGGGCGACAGACATGGTGCGCTGCGCGCGAAACCCCAGTCGCCTCGCCGCTTCCTGCTGTAAACTACTCGTTGTAAAAGGAGGGGATGGATTCCTTTTTCGCTCACTGGCGCGAACCTTGTCTACGACAAATGGTTGCCCTTTGACACGCGTAAAGAGTGATACCACATCTTCATGTGTTTTTAATTCTTGTTTTTTTCCTTTATATCCGTAAAACTGAGCCACAAAACGCTCCCCTGAGACGTTGCATTGTGCACGCACAGTCCAGTATTCTTCTGGTGTGAAGGCGCGTATCTCGCGCTCTCGATCAACGACCAAGCGCACCGCGACGGATTGAACACGACCTGCCGAAAGACCGCGTTTCACCTTTTTCCACAAAAGCGGACTGATGCGATACCCTACAAGGCGATCAAGGATACGTCGCGCCTGTTGGGCGTGAACGAGATCCATGTTTACTGCTCGCGGGTGTTTAAACGCATCTTTGACCGCCTGCTTCGTAATCTCGTTAAAGACTACGCGACACGGTCGGGAAGGATCAACGTCCAAACTCTGCGCTAAATGCCACGCAATCGCCTCTCCTTCCCGATCAGGGTCAGCAGCCAGGAAGATTGATTTTACTTTTCGACCGGAGTCTTTTAACTCTTTCAGGACGTCGCCTTTTCCACGAATCGTAATATATTTCGGTTCAAATCCGTGATCAATATCGACACCTAGTTGACTTTTTGGAAGGTCTCTCACATGCCCCATGGAAGCTTTCACGATGTACTTGCTTCCTAAATATTTCCCGATGGTTTTGGCTTTTGCGGGTGACTCAACGATGACAAGATAGTCGGCCATCGGTCTCCTCCTCGCATACTGAAGATTCAACACATCTTATCACTCGATTGAAAGGATATGCAAATCCTCAACGAGCTTGCCATTCATATCTTCCGTCCAATCTTTTCTGAATCTTCCCATCCAATTCAAGTGAGAGAAGATGAACCGCTGCCGATTCGCTCGAAAGAGAGAGTGCAGTACACAACGTTTCGACACTTTTTGATCCTGTCTGAAGTTCAGCAATAATCTTTTCTACAAGTGATGTCTCTCCATTTCTGATCGCCGTTTCGGCCTGCACGAAAGGAACCGCGAGCGGAGAACCAACCTGAAGCGGAGCAGACGAAGAGCAAAGCAGTGGCGTCGCCCCATCCATAATGAGTAAATTTGTACCCGCTGAACGATCAGACGTGATGTTTCCAGGTACCGCAAGCACTTCGCGATTATCTTCAAGCGCATAGCGAGCTGAAATCAGCGCACCGCTTTTGACTGGCGCCTCAACGACGATCACGGCGCGACACAATCCGCTAATCATTCGGTTTCTTCTCGGAAAATGGTGTTTTTGTGGACCTATCCAAGGAAGGTGTTCACTAAGAAGTGAGCCTCCTTGATCGATAATCTGTTGTGCCAAAGCGCGATGCTCTTGAGGGTAAATCGTGTGTACACCTGATCCGAGAACGGCAATGGTAGGTGTTCCACCTGCGATTGCTCCCCGGTGTGCATTTCCGTCAATCCCCTGCGCCAGACCAGACACTACTTCAGTGCCCGCATTCGATAATGCGAGTGCCGTTTCATATGCCACATGTCTACCATACGATGTACAGTTGCGAGTCCCTACGATTGCGATGCGATGATGATCCGTCAATCGTTTGCCTTTGTAAAAATAGAATGGAGGCGGGGCCGCAATCTCACGCAATAAATGTGGGTAGTCACCATCCGACCATACGACAAAACTGACTTTTTGTGTGATTATTTTTTCCTCGAGATATTCATGCGAGACGCGAAAAGCCTGGTATAGCGATTCCGCAATTTTTTCAGAGCCACACAAATGTCGCCATTGTTCGATGGTTGCGCGATCCGCTTCATCGAATGATACGAGTTCACCCCTGATCTGAAAGGCACGCTGAATGCCAATTCCTTGCACCGAGAGCAGCTTCAACCAGAAGAGCATCTCCTTCATTCGATCGATCGAATCAGCCACAAAAAAACCCCCTCTAGCGATAGTTTCACATATCACCAGAGGGACCGCGATCAAATTTTGTAAATAATTTACATGTGTCAGAGATAAATACAGAAGTCTTATCTCACTGGGCAATCTTACAAACTTCTAGCAGATTGCGTTCCTCCAGCATTTTGTAAAGTGTACTCCCCATCTCAGAAGGCGTTTTGGCAACGTGAATTCCTGCAGCTTCCATCGCCGCAACCTTTTCCACGGCAGTTCCTTTACCACCTGAGATGATCGCGCCGGCGTGACCCATGCGCTTTCCTTCAGGCGCGCTTTGTCCCGCGATAAAGCCAGCCACTGGCTTTTTCATGTGATTTTTTACATAGTTTGCCGCTTCTTCTTCTGCAGTACCGCCGATCTCACCGATCATGATGACCGCTTCCGTTTCAGGATCTTCATTAAACATCGTCAAGACGTCGACAAAATTCGTCCCATTTACAGGATCTCCGCCAATTCCGACGGCTGTCGATTGACCAATGCCAAGCGTCGACAATTGATGAACAGCTTCATACGTAAGCGTTCCGCTGCGGCTTACGACACCGACTCTACCACGCTTGTGGATGTATCCAGGCATGATGCCAATCTTACACTCATCAGGCGTGATCACCCCTGGACAGTTGGGTCCAATGAGACGCGTTTTACGGCCCTCAAGGTAACGCTTTACACGGACCATATCGAGCACCGGAATCCCTTCTGTGATGCAAATGACGAGCGGTAAATTCGCATCCGCCGCTTCCATGATTGCATCGGCCGCAAACGCGGGAGGCACGTAGATCACCGAAGCGTTCGCACCCGTTTCACGAACTGCCTGTTCAACTGTGTTGAATACAGGGACACCTTCTATGTTCGTACCACCCTTTCCAGGAGTGACGCCACCAACCATTTTTGTACCATACGCAATCGCTTGTTGTGTATGAAAAAGTCCAGTTTTACCACTGATTCCTTGAGTGATGACACGCGTTTGTCGATTGACCAAAATGCTCAAGAAAATCCCTCCTGTTCTATCTTATTGAACCAATTGAATGATCTTTTGTGCCGCCTCAGCGAGTGAATCGGCTGATGAAATTGCAAGACCTGACTCAGCGAGCAATTTTTTTCCTAGTTCTACATTCGTTCCTTCCAAGCGAACAACCAAAGGACGATCAAGACCGATTTGTCGAGCGGCGGCAATCACGCCATTTGCGATGACGTCACATTTCATAATGCCACCAAAAATGTTCACGAGAATCCCTTTGACGCCAGGATCCGAGAGGATGATTTTAAACGCTGCAGTGACCTTTTCTTCCGTTGCGCCACCGCCCACGTCAAGAAAGTTTGCCGGAGATCCTCCAAAGTACTTAATCGTATCCATTGTCGCCATTGCGAGTCCAGCGCCATTGACCATGCAACCAATATTTCCAGCGAGGGAAATGTAACTCAAATCATACTTCGAAGCCTCGATCTCTCTGTCATCCTCTTCATTAAGATCGCGCAATTGAAGAATATCTTTATGTCGATAAAGAGCATTACTGTCAAAATTCAATTTTGCGTCCAGTGCCATCACATTTCCGTCTCCTGTGACAACAAGCGGATTGATTTCGGCGATCGAACAATCCTTATCGACAAACGCCTGATAAAGTGAAAGCATGAATTCTGCCGCTTTTGAAATGAGATCTGTCGGAATATTCATCGCGTAGGCCAAGGCGCGAGCCTGAAAAGGGCGAAGTCCAACAGCCGGATCAACCACTTGTCGGAAAATCTTTTCGGGTGAGTGAGCGGCGACTTCTTCGATCTCCATCCCGCCTTCTTCAGAACCCATAAGCACAACCCGACTGGTCGCTCGGTCGACTACGACGCCAATATAATACTCTTTTTTAATATCCGTAAGCGCTTCGATGAGAAGTCGTTTGACCACTTTACCTTCAGGACCCGTTTGATGGGTCACAAGCGTTTTTCCGAGAATTTCCTGCGCGTGCGCGCGCACTTCATCCATCGATCGCGCAAGCTTTACCCCACCCGCTTTGCCTCGACCACCCGCATGAATCTGCGCTTTCACAACCGCCCGGCCACCGAAAACTTCTGCAGCTTTTACAGCTTCTTCTACTGTAAAGGCAACCGTTCCATCGGGTACCGAAACACCGTACTGTTTTAAAACGGATTTTGCTTGATACTCGTGAATATTCATGCCTATTCCTCCCGAGCACGATGAACTCGCGCCAAACTGAGTGAAAAAACTCTGTGAATAAGACAATCCTGACTCTCGAAGTATGACCGAATAGGGTACAAATTTCAAGGATCAGGAACACGTTGATGACGTAAATTCCTTTCTTTCTGCGTTACACCCACTAGGCGCCAAGCGTTTCACTGGATGTGTTTCCAATCTGTGAACGAATGAAGCGAAGATAGTAGATGAGCATTCCCCCATAGATGAAACCCGTCAATAAAAAAGCGAGCCCATATGCATGGTGCGCCAAACATAGCCCTCCGGTATAAACGGAAATCACATTCCCAACACCGCGAAAAAGCGCTCGATACGATTGCATTTTTGCGCGTAACGCGTCGCGAACGACATCGATTGCTGTACTGTCGAGCAGTGGAAAAAAGGCCATACTGCTCATTGATTGAATAAGTAAAAGCACAATAAATAGTAAAAACGAAGCTCCAAAGCCAAGACTTGCGTAGGATAGTGAAACGATTATCAGCAAAAAGGCAATCGTGCGTTGTAAAGCAAATCGCTCGACGAGCCACGAGGTACTTACGGATCCGATGAAAAGCGCGCATTGATTAAGCGCGAGCAAAAGACCAATCAGCGACACCGACATGTGAAATTGATTTTTAATGATCAGATTCAAATACGGCCCGACAAAACCATAAGCAAGTCCCGAAATAAAGGAAAAAATCGAGAACGTAAGAATCTGACGATTCGGTCGCTCAAAGAGAGCTGCCGGTTTCTCACCTTGCTTGTGCATCGACGGAACGGGTGTAAGAAATAACCGCCCGACTGGGGCGATAAGAAAAATCAGTCCTCCAAGCAAGAGCGTTGAGCCGTATAGGGTGTGAAAAAGCGGCAGATGCGCTGGCAAAAAACCACCGAGCAGCGCCCCTATTCCGATCATCAATGTAAAGTTTGCGTAAACGAGTGAAATGCTAAAATGGCGGTCATTGGCTGGCATGTACTGCGCGACGACGGCGAATTCAGTAGACATAATCATCGCCTGGCCGACTGCAAATACGACCTCTCCAAATAGAATTCCCAGTCTCGTCAAAAACAAGGGGACGAGCACCGCCCCAAGTGCCATGAGCAGAGTCCCGAGCCACAGCGTCTTGCTTCGTCCATAGCGATCCGCCAGATGTCCAAGCGGTACGGAGAGGATAAGCGCCACCATAGGCACCACATCATTGACCAGGGAGAGCATGGTCGCGCCGTATCCGAGCGCGTTGAGATGGAGATTTAATAGCGTATTCGAGATTCCTATCGACAATCCAAAGCAAGCGTCTGTCCAAAGAAAAATCTTCATATCTCTCGGCAAGTGGAGTAATCGGCTTAAAGATTCACGCGTTAACACTGACGATTAATCCCCTTTTTTCGTATCATTTTACTGGTTTATAACCTTATGGACAACAGGTGGAAGAAGTGTGAAAATGCTGTATCGGTATTGCAAGAAACAACAGCTCTGTTATAATACAATTATACAAGGGGGAATTGAAATGGACTTCTGCTGTGGTACCACCATGACTGCTCGTTTAGCGCCCTTATACTCCGAAGGCGGTGTACTGCTCACAGATGTTCCATTCCTTTTCTGCCACACCTGTCACACCATGCGCGTGGCACCGCAAATTTTTACGGAAGTTACACTCTATACCCATCACTGTGAGACAGATGGCCTAAAGCGCGCAAGCCTTTTCGACATTCTCGCGAGTGGGCAGATTGATGCTATTTTGGCGATGTACCCGGGTCCTGATCCATCGTCCAAACCTTATGTCACGGAAGCGCAAATCGATCATTTGCTCGATGTGTGGAATGTGGCGCAAGAACTCGGTGATGTGGCCTGGATCGACGAGGTGCGAAAAACACTCTGTGATATCCACGCACTTCACCTTAACCAAACGAGAGATTTTCAAAATCAGCAGTAATTCTGCTATACGGCATGGTCAACCTCGTTCTCTTCTCATATGCTTAGAGAGAAACGGGGGTTTATTTTGTGTACACCGTCGTGTATAGCGTCGCCTTGAACGGTCTGAATGGCTTTATGGTTGGTGTTGAAGGTGATGTCCAAAACGGATTGCCTACGTTTGAACTTGTGGGACTACCTGCGTCATCCATTCGCGAAGCCAAAGAGCGCGTCCGATCCGCGCTGATCAATTCGGGATATCAATGGCCTAAAGGTCGCATTGTGATCAGCTTATCACCTTCTGATTGGAGAAAAAATGGGACTGGGCTTGATTTAGCGATCGCATTGACCATTCTCTCAGCAACCCAACAAATCACACCACTCCCATCCCACCATATCGCATTGGGCGAATTGGCGCTCGATGGCAGTTTACGAGGTTTTCGCGGGCTGTACACAGCGGCTGAATTCGCGCTTGATCAATCGCTTCAATCGGTGGTCATCTCGCCTTCATCCGATGAAATCCGCCCTTTGTGTTCAGAGCAAAAAACGCTGTTGACCTTTAACAATTTAGCTAATGTCATAGGTTGGCTCCGCGATGGGGACATAAGCAAACACACAACTCATCACGCTGGGACAGCCGCTTCGATTATTGCGCAAACTTCTCTCAAGCATCACATCAAACATCAATCGCTTGACTTATCAGATCTGATTGGACAGCGCGTCGCTAAACGGGCACTCTTGATCGCAGCCGCAGGAAATCACCCTATTTTGTTGTGCGGGCCTCCCGGATCGGGAAAAAGCATGCTCGCAGAACGGCTAAAAACGTTACTCCCCCCACTTACGCAGCTCGAACTGAGCTCTCTTCGCCAAATCTACAGCGTCGCTGGAATACCTATGCAAGACCATGATTTGCGACCATTTCGCTCACCACATCACACCGTATCCACGCAAGGGTTGCTGGGAGGCGGAGCACAACCCCGGCCTGGCGAAGTGAGCCTGGCGCACCACGGCGTCCTCTTCTTGGACGAGTTACCCGAGTTTACTCGTCAAGCCCTAGAGGGTTTGCGTCAACCTCTTGAAGCCGGTTCCATTACGATCGCGCGCTCTTCGCTTTCTTGCACATTTCCGAGCCAATTTCTTTTAATCGCAGCGATGAATCCATGTCCGTGCGGCTATGCGGGCTCAACCGCACATGCTTGCAGATGTGACACGAATTCCATTCGACGGTATCAAGCAAAACTTTCAGGTCCACTACTCGATCGATTTGATATGAGCGTCTGGATGGAAAGCGAGTATACAGTCAGTCTCTCCGAAAATCAATCACCATCATCATGTGATATGATCTTAACATCTGGAATCGCGCGGGAACAGGTCATTCACGCGCGTAAATTAAAAGCACATCACGAACAACTTGTCGAAAATCGTGCGGATTCCTTCACTCTCTCATCTCTAGCGCCCGCAACGCAAGAATTATTCTCTCGCCTAGCCAATCAGTTGCACCTTAACATGCGCAGCGCAAAGCGAATTTTGCGTGTGGCACAAACCATTGCCTATCTCGACAACCGCATCGAAATAATTTCTTCGGATCTTGCAGAGGCTGTTCTCATGCGCGCTCTGCATCGGGTTGAAAATACTCCTGTTGAGGTGTGACATCTTTTCCGATTTGCGGTAGAAATCACGCTCCATTGATATACTTCCTTAAGAAAATGAACGAAAGGATGGAATGCATGTGCTGGTGGGACTCACCTTTGCTGGTGGAGGCGCGTCAGGAGGTGCGCACATCGGCGTTTTACAAGCGTTGACTGAAGGCGGTATCCACCCGGAAATCGTTAGCGGAACAAGCAGTGGCGCAATGGTGGCTGGCCTCTACGCTGCTGACAACTCGATTGAAGATATGTTAAGTACACTGCCGACACTTAATCGTAGATACCTTGATCCTGATACAAGTCTTTTGACATTCTGGACTAAGCGAGAGCGTAAAGGGGGGTTATTACGCGGTGATCGCTTAGAGCATTTCATTTTTGAAAAAACAAAAGGGATCGCACTTCGTGATGTAAAAAAGCCACTCGCGATTGTCGCCACTGACATGCAGAATGGTCGAGAGATTGTCTTTTCCTCTCGTCCTTGTCCGTCCCCTTCCATTCAAGCGCTCAATGAGCGAGCGATCGCATTGTGGGACACCGAAGAGGACATTACGCTTGCGCGGGCAATACGCGCCAGCATTAGTATTCCACTCGTGTTTCAACCTGTCATGTTCAACCAACGCATTCTCGCAGATGGGGGGCTCATTGACAATTGTCCCGTAGAACCTGCACGCGCGCTAGGTGCAGACTTTGTCATCGCGTCCGACACGATTACACCGTTTTTGCGACTGCCTTCTCGCTTGTCACTTCGCCCTCGCCATCTATTCCAACAGATGGTCAATATCGGATTGGCTCGCCACGCTGCGCTCTCATCAAGAACAGCAGACATTTTTTTAACACCTCCCGTCGGACCGATCGGGGCACTTCAATTTGATCGACTGACAGCCGTTGCAGAAGCCGGTTACGCCTATACAAAAGAGCGAATGGATACCATCTTGCGAATCCTGGACGAAAAACAAAGAAAAGAACGCCTTTAGCATCGAAATTACGCAGATGACAGGCGTTCCACTGTTTTAAATTGTTTTGCTCATCGCGATCGCTCAATACGCATTACCATCGCACAAGTTCCTAACACTGAACCTGTGTCATTTTTTCTTCATTGCAGAAACCTTCCCCTTGCCTTTGTCACTCGCTCTTTTGCCCAAAAGCGGAGGAGGATTATTGCCTGCCTTTTTCATCTGTTGACGAATCATTTGAACTTGACGCGGGTTGAGATTTCTCCCCATTTTTTTAGCCATATCGATGATCTCCTGATCACCTAAATCGGCATTTGCCATACTGCGTCTCAAGGCCCACGCTCCTAAGAAGAAGCCGCCGATAAGGCCCAATAAAAGAGCCACAATACCCACAATAATGGTAATAACCACAGTCTATCCACCCCTGATCTTATTCTGTCTATATTTTAATTACGACGTGATTGCGACGTTCATTCGTCACAGCACAGACGGAATATGGGAAATTTCCCATTCTCCATTCTCAGAAATTCCTACAAGTACGACATCACACCGCATACGACGCGGATCCACGTGATTGCTCCTGGCAAAAATCTCTGCCAATTGGCGAACCTTATTCTTCTTCACTCGCGAAATCGACTCTCCCGCAAGGCGTAGCGCATCGTTGAGAGAAGCCGCTTTCTTTGAGCGCACCTCAACGCAGATAATCTCATTGAAAGACTCAAAGATCAAATCGAGTTCGCCTAGTGAACATCGCCAATTTTGCGCGAGTAATTTCCATCCCTGCTGTTCAAGATACTCGCGCGCATACGATTCTGAACTAGCGCCTTGAATCGCTCTTGCTTCATCTGATACGCTCACTCGACGATCATTTACGGGTTCACGAACTTGTAAGCGTTCACGAACGGGTGCAAACGTCTTGCGATGCGCAGCGCACGGTCCGTACATCGAGAGTCGCTCTAAGTGTAGCGCCGTACCATATCCTTTGTGTTTAGCAAAGCCATACTCTGGGTACTGCTGGTCAAGTTCAATCATCAGGTGATCTCGTGTCACCTTTGCAACAATTGAAGCGGCAGCAATGGATTGGCTCGTTGCGTCCCCTTTGATCAACTTTCGCTGAGGCGCATCCAATTCAGGTACGTGCATACCGTCAATTAAGTAGAGATCAGGCACATGCCGCAGTTGATTCACCGCGACACGAGCTGCCTGAAACGTAGCCTGTAAGATATTGTAATGGTCAATCGCGTTAGAATCAATTATGCCAACCTGCACATCAAGCGCATGTGTCATAATCGACGCGAATGCGACTTCCCGCTCACGCTCAGTGAGGACCTTTGAGTCATAATACAAATCGTCGGATCGATCCGGAGGCAAAAGGACGACTGCCGCCACAACTGGCCCCGCAAGCGGACCGCGTCCAGCCTCATCGATGCCAGCCAATTGCGGGTAGTCACACCGCAGCATTTGGTCGAATCGATACGCTGCATAGGCAGCGTCTTTTTTTGTGGGTTTCACTCAAGCATCTGCCCCTCAACACTCGGCGCCTTCTCAAGCGTCATCGGTCCAAGAAGCCCCGTCTGGTAATCGCGCAAGAGCATTTGTGCCGCAAGTTCATCGTCAACCTGGCCACCGCTGCGCAGCGCGCCCCGACGCATGCCAATTTGTTCTAAAACACCAAGCACCTGTTCATCATTCACAGACGCAAACGGTTTTACACCATAGCGTGATTCTAGAGCAATTGGGTAGTGTTCATTCATGAAAGTGAGAAGTGCCAGTGCAAGCTCGACAGGTCGAAGCAGACTGGATTTTATCGCACCCGACCACGCCAGGCGCAGCGCTGCATCCCGATCCTCAAATTTCGGCCAAAGAAGCCCTGGCGTATCAAGCAACTCAATCGATCCAGCAAGTTTAATCCACTGTTGGGATTGCGTTACTCCGGGACGATCTCCAGTCTTTGCAACACTTCGGCCAGCCATCGCATTGATCAACGAAGATTTTCCCACATTGGGAATGCCCACAACCATCGCGCGTACTGCGCGTTTGCGAATCCCTCGTTTTGCCATGCGTTCAAACTTACTCTCCATCGCCTGCTCACACGCCAATTTCAAAGATTTTAACCCAACATTTTTGCGTATGTTCACAGGGATCACTGCATCCACGCCCATGCCGACAGACTTATAGTATGAGCAGAAGCGTTGTGTCTCGGAAGGATCCGCCAAATCGGCCTTCGTCAACGCTAAAACGCGTATCTTTTGCTGGAGCAACTCAGACAGAAGAGGATTGCCGCTCGATTCTGGCAATCGCGCGTCACGCAGTTCGATTACCACGTCGACAAGGGATAAATTCGCTTGAATTTCTCGCTTTGCTTTGGCCATATGGCCGGGAAACCATTGAATGCTCACATTCATTCTCTTTCCCATCCGGAATAAAAGAAAAGAGACTTGGATAATCCAAGCCTCCTTCTCCTCGCAAGCTAGATGCGTTCTTTAATACGCGCTTTCTTACCTCGCAAATTACGGAGATAGTAAAGTTTTGCGCGGCGAACTTTACCACGGCGCATCACTTCAAGCTTGTCAATCTTTGGTGTGTGCAGTGGGAATGTTCGCTCAACACCCACACCATACGATACTTTGCGTACTGTGAATGTCTCACTCACAGATGTGCCGCGACGGCGAATCACAACGCCTTCAAACACCTGAATTCGTTCACGCGTGCCCTCGCGCACTTTAACATGCACACGCACCGTATCCCCAGGGCGAAACTTTGGAAAGTCACTGCGCAACTGCTCAGCAACGATTTCTCGCAACAACTGGTTCATAAACCAACCTCCTCCCGCCAGGCGTTCATGCCTCTACATTCACATGAAATCGAAGCAGCGGACCACCTTGATACCGTCTGGTAGTATACCACAGATGGTCCATAAAAGAAAAGCAATCTGAAAAACCGAATCGCGTATCCGATATCGTTCTTATGGTAGCTCGATCTGTGTCATCAAATCACTCGGAGCGGACATCGGCACAATCTTGTTGTAGTTGAACAGCAGCTCAGTGCTTTCGAGTGACGCAGTTCCCAATCCAGGTACACCAACCGTAGACTGCACCTGAATTTGTCGAAGTTTACCATCCTTCACATCGACATAGACCGTATACAGCGCCTGGTGCGCAATGAGCTTCCCTTTTGCGCCAAGCTTAGTCAATGAAGTGTTTAAATCATTCGCCCGGAATTGGTACACATAACACGGCCACGAGACGAGCGTTTGCTGTGGCAATGTATAAACAACGCGTGGTGGATGCGAATGCAACAGTGCGAGCATAGAAGTCCACGGCGTCAAATCGGTAATCGGCTGAATTGGTGACCATTTTCCACCCGTCTTCGCATACGCGAAGTTGTTCATTTGGTAGATCTGATAGTCAACGCCGCCAATCGTCTCATCCATGCTCACAAATCCAGGCAAGGAGACATAACCGTAGTAGCTGATTCGCCTCAGATAGTGACCTGCCGCGACTGTCATTCCCGCCTTGACTTGATATGAGTGATCGTTTGAAACACCGAGTAACGCTGATTCTACTTG
This sequence comes from Ferroacidibacillus organovorans, assembly GCF_001642725.1. GTDB lineage: Bacteria > Bacillota > Bacilli > Alicyclobacillales > SLC66 > Ferroacidibacillus > Ferroacidibacillus organovorans. The sequence continues at coordinate 16,841 of NZ_LSUQ01000010.1, read as the reverse complement.
GGATAATCCATTCGGGTCAACCGTTCGGGCGACGATTTGACTAGTCAGTGCCGTCGGCGTTGACGTCAGTCCGCATCCACTGATAAGCGCCATTGCAAAAAGACTGACTAAACCGATCGATAAGGATCGCTTCACGCCTTCACCCCCCGCGTACGCCGCACCAAACCAGCGAGAACGACGAAGCCATAAACCACGAGTACGACCGGGTACCACGGAATCTTAGACTGAGACAACAAAATGATCTCTTGATGCGCATAAACGGACGTCAAGATCTGTGGCGAACCGTTCAAGATATGCACGACATGCAGATCGACAAGATTGCCGTGGTATGAGCGAAACACCGTATTCAGCGTTCCATTTTGATAGACATAGCCGCCGAGATAGCGAATGGGATTTTGACTGATCAAACTCGGCGAATTCGCGATGATTAGGTCACCCCCTGCACGCGGTAAGACCGCTTCAAAACGAAATGTGCTGCGTCCGCTTACCCACAGAGTTTTCCAAGTGCCACTCGGCGTCAATTGAACAATTTGCGCAGGTACTGTATTGATCAGCATTGCGTCTGATCCATTACCTGTGACGTCTGCAAACACAAGGTCAGTCGTCAGTGGATGCAGATACGATCCGTTTAACGTAGCAATCACGTGCGGTCTTGCCCCAAGGGAAATCACTTGAATGACATTGTCACCCTCTACCACCGCTTGCGGTTCCGTAGAGATATGGCTTGGCAAGAGCGGTTTAATTCCAAGAATCGTAACGCCAACCGTCTTAACATGAATCGGATGCCCCTGATAAGACCCGCTCAGGTAGCCATTCTGAAGTGACAAACCTTGCACGCTATTTTGCGTATTGCCACCTATCGCTTTCCACTCTTCTTGCGTTGTGGCCGCTGTTTGCAGCGCCATTTGCCCCACTGCAGTCGACAACGTTCCAGGATTCAAAAGCATTGACGTATAGTAGCCTGGATCCTTTGCAAGCGTGACATACATTCGAACATTGCCTTCCACAGAAAGAAAATGTGGTTGCGAGAAGGGAAAGTCAATCATCGCCAAAGAATCGACACTGGTTCTCGCCAGTTGTTGTGGCGTTGCAAGGCTAGTGTGAAAGAAAACCTTCCCGGGTTTAATGGAGATCAAATCATACGAATGTTGCAGTTGAATGATCGCGTCTTTGGTCAGTGTCGGATTGCCACTCGTCGCCATCGCGTCAATCAGCGTCTGCGCCTCGTGCGGGACGGGACGATGACCCCGTATCGTAATCATGGTCTGCAAACCCCGGGAATTTGGAATCACGGTCACTGGGATGCTCGGTACCTGTGCATCCTGACTCGATAGATGTCCCACATAGTTCACGTTAAACGCTGTCAGCAGATTGACGTCACTGAGCGGAATCCACATCTCAAACAAAAGCAGCGATACGAGCGTCAACAACTGCCAGCCCATCCGCACAGGAACGAGCCAGCGTCCCAACCCAATCGCCAGGATTATAAAAACGATCGTATCGATAATGCGCCACATCCCGGCGGCGGGGGCGAAGTTTGCGATACCCAAGCTAAGGATTACCGCATAAAGCGTGAAGCGAACCACGACGCGGCGATCTCGCTTTGGGAATGCGTACATAAATAGCAGCGAGAGTCCGACCACCATTGCAACGCCATAGTATGAATACTCAAGCGTCCATCCTGTAAACGTCAATTGATAAAAGAGGGTGGCCCAAATGCTGTATAGCACGATCCCAAGGCCGATGCCGATGCGCCGGATCTTACGATTCTTCATCCTGTAGCCCCCCTTTTGCCGCATAGATCAAAAGCAGGGAGCCCGTCAACCAGAACAGCGCATTCATGTCGGGGACCTCAAATACGTTCTCAAAAAGATTGTTGATCGCGACAATCACAATCCCAACATAGGCGCCGATAAACAGAATTCGCTTCCGTCGATTGACAGTGCGTTTCACCACGCGAAACACATCGCGGAGATACACAAAAATAAGCGCAACAAAGGTGAATAATCCAAGCAGACCAATCTCCGCGAGCGTTTTCGCGTAATAATTATCCACGTAAATCACGCCAAAGTAGCGCGACGCAATCGCGCCTCCGTAGCGTCCCAACCCGGCGCCAAAAAGCGGATTGGCGCGCATTTGATCAAACGCTCGTTCAGCTTCCGAGATTCGCCCGTTGGCAAACGTTTTTGACCAATAGACAGGTGTGAAAAATTCGCCGAGTCGCGCGTGAATCGGTGGGACAAAAAGTGCCGCGAGAACTGCGACCGCGAAGGTAATAATCGCCATCCTACGATCGAGTAGCCACGTGAAAACTAAAGCTCCGATGAAAAAGGATAGCCAAGCTGCGCGCGTGTCTGTGAAAACCAGCGTAGCAGCCGATAGCAATGCCCCGAATCCATAAAAGAGCCTTTGCGCGCGTTCTTTTTCATACAACGCAATCGCGGCTGAGATCGGCGTGACAAACGCTGCGTAGTCACCAAAAATGTTGGGGCTGCCAAAAAGTGAATACACGCGCGTTCTCACATGTTGTGTGATATCCACCCACTGAGGAGGAATCGGCGCCCTGATGATGTATTGATAGACGCCATGCAGTGACATGAGAAACCCTGTGAAAGCGATCGTTCGCAAGAGCGGAATCACATCCTCTTTTTCCACCACAAACGGCAGTAAAAGAGCGTACAGCATGTACCAGAAGTCAACACGGTATCCCGCGAGTGCGACGACGATGTAGTCGACGTCCATCAAGACGTAAACGAGCCCGAGTACAACCATGAACACGAGATAGCGATGCGTGGGGTAAAGCGAAGGCTTGCCTTCTGCCATGTATTTTCGCAATGCGTAAAACGCGAGAAACAAAAGCACAATCTTGTCCCAGCTACCCCCAATAATGCCCCAAGGGTAAATATGCAAAAAGTAATCGACAAGCGGGAAAGATCCGAGCATATATATCATCCAGCGCCTAGGTTCCCGCAGCGCGCTTAAATCCATCTTCTCACCCCACACAAAATCTGCAAAACAAACCGTGCACCATCAATGAATCGTAACGATGTACTGGGAGTTGACATACCCTTTTTTCTCCTGGCCATCGATAATCTCTGAAAAACCTCCAGCACTCGGCGCCAATAAGACAAGATATTGGCCATTTGTCACCGTGTCAATCACGGGAGATGAAAGTGAGTTCGACTGGTGCACATCGAGAACTCCACCTTCACTGAGACCATTTACCTCCACGACGTTTTGCAGGCTGACTTGATTCCAATCGACAAACCCTGTTTGTCCACTAGGCAAGGCCACCTTGTCCCATCCAGGTGAGTCGCCATAGACATTAAAGTAAGAACCTTTGGGTATGACCCCAAGCAAAGGCTGCACCATTCCAGTGTCGTTTGGCGCCTGATAAACGTTCATAATGACACTTGTATAGCCGCGCGCACCATTCGGATAGGCAAAAAACGGGCGCGTGCTCTGCACGGGCATCAGAGGCTGCGATCCAGTCGTTTGCGAATACGAAGCAATCATTGACATCACGCGCGCGATGCTGTTTGCCCAATATGGATCGGTCGCATAATCGACATTCATCCCATTCAAATTAGGACCGTTAAAAAACGAACCGGCAGGATTTAAATAGAGATTGCGAACAAACCACGCTTGAAAATTGATATCGTACTCCACAGAGCGGAACGTTGCCGCCGCGTTTGGATTGGAGGTGTACGCCTCATAGCCAAACAGATTGTTTCGCGCACGGGCAAAATAGGACGTACCCCATGCAGACTCAATAATAGCATGCGCTACAAGATATTGCGCGTTTACACCATACGCTTGTTCCGCCTCAATAAAGTAGGCGCCGGAATTTTGCAAGACGCTGTTCGATGCCGCGTGCGCGGCAAAAAAGGCGTTAATCTCTTGTGCCGTGAGGGTCGAAGACGTTTCCAAATTCATCGTTTGGTAAGGGTTTTGCCACTGTCCTACATACGTCACACCGCTTGCCGTTTTTGCATACCAGTGATCGTAATCATTGGAGACATACGTGACACCTGACTGCATGAACGCAGGCGCCGGCGCGAGCGTCGTAATCTCTGGCCCCCAGTGATCAACAACCATGCCGTTCACATTCGTGAACGTATCACCATAGGGTGATGACACGCTGGTCGGGTAATTTGAATAGTCAACTTGGTGCGTCGCCGTTTCGATAACCTGTACGTGATCGAGTGTTTTTGCATAGGCGATCGCGGTCTGTTCGGATTGGAATGAGCGAACCAATTGGAGATAGCGGTAGACCCCAAACGCCCCAGCGTTTGACCAGACGATTTGATTCGTAGAGAGTTGAATGACCACGGAATTTGGCAACGTTTTCGCGTCTGCGATCGCAGCGGATTCTGTGGTATACGAACCGACCGTGCTCGAACCCACCTCAACCGCATAAGCCGGAACGTTTGAAAACACAACGGTACCTGTCGCGATCGATGAAACACTCACATCCGTTAACCCTTTTACATACGCGAGCGCTTCTTGTTCTGTCGAAAACTGTTTGACAAGCACACCGTTTTGATAGACGTTATAGCGCAGAATATTATCCCACACATCTTGATTCGTCGAAACGGACTTGATCTCACTGTTTGGCGTCGCGGAGGTAGACTGGATCGCGTGTTGCAGTGTTTGGTACGCGTCGACAAACTGGTTGTTGACATAGACATCGTAGCGCGCGGTAAAAAGCGCCTGGTGCGTGATGGTCGAATAGACCGAACCTTGAGGCGCGCGGCGTACGGCTGCAAGCGCATCCTGAAGCGACTGATAAGGAGCAAGGCCTGTCCCTAAGGACACCTCGTAATTATCCATCTTGCTATAGACGATGGAACCTGTTTCGCGATTGATGACATAGACTTCCTGCAGTGATGTCGCCGCGGCAATCGCTTGATCCAGGGTTTTAAAAGTCGATGGTGACGGCAGTGAATTTGCCGAAGCGAATGTGGCAGACGATTGAATGCGGTATGGATTCACAACGTTCGACTGAACAATACGACCTGTCGACAAATCGAACACGGTGCTGTCGCGAAGATGCATTTCCTGCTTCATGGCTGCCGACAACACATTCGTCGTGAGAACCGTGCGCAAGCCGTGGCCAGTGTCGACAACGACGCGGTATCGGCCAGGAAGGGTCATCGTGCGTACAGCGCGCGTTGCAGTTTGCGCGTATTCAGATCCAGAAGAATGCGTTGTGCCCATCGACATGGCGTGTGCACTCATCGACGTGCTGAGCGTGATCGTTACAGCCCAAGGTAATAGAACGTTCAAACGATATCGAGACAAATGAGGCTCCCCTCCAACGTTATTATGGAGAGGAGCCGTAAACTCTGTCAACGAAAAACGACATCTTTTGCAAGAAAAAGAGAGATTTCCATCATATTTTTGGGAAAACTGTGGATCAGGACACGCGTTCGACAATCATCGCGATTCCCTGTCCGCCTCCGATGCATAAAGATACAGCTGCAAAGCGCCCTTGTCTCTCATGAAGCTGAAGGATGGCTGAGAGAAGTAGGCGAGCACCACTCGCCCCGACCGGATGGCCAAGAGCGATTGCACCGCCTAGCGGATTCAACTGATCATCGCGAATACCCAATGTCTTTTGCACCGCGAGTACTTGCGATGCAAACGCCTCATTGACCTCGATCAAATCCATCTCGCTCAAATCAAGGTTCGCCCGATGGAGCGCCTGCGTCAACGCGGGGACGGGACCAATTCCCATGCGCGATGGATCGACACCAGCGATGCCAAAACTGATGATGCGGGCGAGCGGTTGCACTTTTTCCCGCGCAACCCCCTCTTCTCCTGCGAGTACGAGCATGGCCGCGCCGTCGTTTATTCCGCTTGAATTTCCGGCAGTCACCGATCCATTCGTGCGAAATGCAGGTTTTAATGCACTAAGTCTCTCAAGGGAGGTCTCTTCACGAATATGCTCATCCTGTGTGACGAGCGTCATCCCCTTCCGCCCCTTGACACTCACCGGGATAATCTCCTTTGCAAACATGTGACGAGATGCGGCAGCGCGCGCGTGCGAGCGTAGGGCAAACGCATCCTGCGCTTCTCTCGTAATTTCATAGTCAACCGCAAGATTCTCCGCCGTCTCTCCCATTCCGCATCCTACGTATTCATCTTTCAGCGTAGCCCACAGCATATCTGTCAGTTCTGGCTTTCCGATACCAGCGCCAAACCGCGCACCATGCATCGCGTAGGGGATCTGACTCATACTCTCCGTTCCCCCGACGAGCGCCATTTCTCCGTGATCAAGCATCAACGACTCGACGGCACTCACGACAGCCTGCAGACCTGATCCACAAAGCCGATTGAGCGTGAGCGCAGTCGAAGTTTGCGGAATCCCTGAGCGAAGCGCAACATGCCGCGACATGTACGCTGCATTAGCGGATGATTGAACGACGTTCCCAAGAACAACTTGGTCGATGTGAGACGGTTCAATACCGCTTCGCCTCATCGCCTCAACGGAAGCGACTACCGCGAGCTCTTCTGCAGAAACATCTTTTAGCGCGCCACCAAACGAGCCAAAAGGCGTTCTCGCCCCACCTAACACATAGACATGTTTCAATTCGAGTCCTCCCCGTAGACCGCGTAAATTTCACCGACTGTCCGCTGTGCGACATTTTTCACTGTTCCTTTTGCAAACGACGCTAATGCATCGCGATCTGTCGCCTGAATCCCCTGAAGCTCAAGCGCCCGCAGCACGGTTGGGTAGATCGCCCGTTTGGAACCGTCTGCAATCTTTACTGCAATGCCTAACCCCTCTTTCATGACGCCTAAACCGTGCACCCCTTCAGCACCTTCTTTGCCGACAATCCGCTCTTTAAAGGCGTTCATAAGTGCCGTATCAAAGCGCGCTGTTCCTCCGACCATTTCTGGGTAGTGATTCATCGCCTGGGCAATTTTCGCGAGCGGATCACGATAAATCTGAGGGGCAAATTCCGGATTGGCAAGGCGCGCGAAGAGCAGCGCAAGCGTTTTTAGAGGTACACCAAACACAGGCGCTCCACACCCATCTGTTTCTACTTCGATCCGCTGAATGTCCACCTCGCCAATTTCAGCAATCGCATTCAAAATAAAGCGTTGTAATGGATGGTTTTTATCCAGATAATCGTCGGTAGACTCTGCGCGTGCTTTGGCTGCCGCAATCATTCCTGCGTGCTTGCCCGAGCAATTGTTGTGAAGCTGACGCGTGGCGATTCCTAATCTCAACAGCTCGCGCGACGCGTGTTCATCATAAGGGAGATGCGCCCCACACTGTAGTTCTTCTTCACTCGTCCCCGATTTTTGCAGCATCGACCACGCCAATGCGACATGTCGCTCTTCTCCACTGTGTGACGCGCAAGCGAGCGCTAACTCTTGCTCCGTAAATCCATACTTTTCAAGCGCGCCTGACATGACGAGACCAAGCGCTTGAAACGGTTTCATTGAAGATCGCGCAAATACGTTAACGTGCGGATCCCCCCACCCACAAAGCAGTCGACCGTCCGCTGAAACAATCGCCACATGCCCCATGTGGATTGACTCCGTAGACTTTCCTCGCGTTACATGTACTAACTCTACGCCGTGACTCAACTCATATCCTCCTCGTGAATAGAACGCACCATCTTCCTCTTACTCTATCACCTTCCGCGCAGAAGGTGAACGCCCGATAAATTGAAAAAGGCGCCAATCATCCCGCAACACGTCGGAAGGATTGACGCCGTTTCATTTGCTGAATCACGTCATGCGCGATAGGTTTGTCTTTACGCAATCGACAAATTTATGGCTTTGTGCCGAGTGTAAACGTGAGCGACGCACTCGACTGCATTGCACCGTGCGGCATTGGATGCTGGGAGAGAACGACACTCGACGCGATCTTCGACTGCCCTTGCAATGTATAGGAATAGTGAATGTGGCGCGCCGAGAGCACAGAAACGGCTTGCGCATAACTCATTCCAAGGAGCGATGGGACAAGAATTTGTCCTTGCGCGATCCCTACATAAAGTGTGACAGGCGTCGTTTTGACGAGCGACTGCCCCGCTTGTGGAGTCGTGTTCACCACGCGTTGAGAAGGTCCTGCTTGAGAGAGCACATGGATATGCGATGCAGGGATGCCGAGCGCTTGCAATCGAGCCATCGCCTGATGCAGTGTCGCGTTTTTAAGATCAGGCATGTGAAGCGCATGCGGTGACTGGGGTTTCAAAGCATGCGAAATTGTCCCTGTGCTCGTTTGGTTTACAGCGGATTGTTGTCCGAGATTTTGCGAGATCCAAATCCCTGTACTCAAAACAAGAACTGCCAAAACGAAGACGATAAATCCGACACGCAATAGCTTTCTCTTTGCGGCAAACGGCAGCGTTCGCTCAACCGTTGACTCATTCATTGACTCCGTCTGCGCTGCGATTGCGCGATCCCGATGTTCACGCGCTTTTTTCTCTGCATCAGCCTCCATCATGCGTTGAACAATGATGGGGACTTCAATCGTATCCTGAAATTGCATATCGGCATTGCGCGAGAGCGTATCCTCCGATGGGTTCAACGCACTACGTAGAGTTTGTAGCGGGTCAACCTGGAACAAGTCAAAAAGCGAAGTTTTCAAATCGCTTAACGTCTCATCTTCCTGAATCGAAGAGTGTTCAAACCTTTCGATCGATTCCGCCGTCATTCCACAGGCGGCTCCGTGCAGTCGCAACAGATGCGACAAATACACGCGAACCGAGCGAACACGCTCTTTTAGTGTTGGAAGATGCGTAGGTAGCAGCGCAAGCATTTGTGGACCGACATGTTGGTCCCAAAGGACTTGGGCATTGCGAATCGTCACTGGCAAGCCTGCCCGCCAGAGAGACTCTGCCCCCTCAATGACACTTAGACAACGCGTCAAAAGGCGTTCTTTCGGTGTAAACGATTCTGCTTTGGCAAACGTCGACGGCATCAGAAAGACACACGCGAGTTCATCTTCTGAAAATACACAGTCTAATACGTCTGCGACGTACTCGTGAGAAAAGGCTGAGCGGGTTGCAAGCCATTGTTCGATAATTGAACGTTCATCGCGATGAACCTTGCGAACTGCCAGAAAAACACTGCGATTCAGTCGCACATCTTGCGCGACACCCATGCGCCAACCATCTTCGCCCAATTCAAGGGACGACGCATTGTAGCGCTCGGTCCAGTGCATGTGTGTCTCAACTCCTACTGGGCAGGATGACTCACTTCAAGAACTTCGCGTTTCGCGAGACGGCGCTCGATACGATGTGCGCGACGCTCTGGAGCTGTTTCATAGTGCCGTTTTTCTTCATCGGTTTCCGGATAAACAGGAGGAACTGTCGCTGGTTTCCCGTCTGGGCCCAGACCAACAAACGTGAGATACGACGCTCCTGTAAGGCGGCGTTCCCCAGTGAGTAGATTTTCAGATTCAATCTTACAGAAAATCTCCATGGACGTCTTGTATGTACATGTGACAAACGCCTCTAAGATAATCGCTTCTCCCACACGAATCGGTGCAAGAAAATCGAGACTGTCACTCGACGCCGTGACAACAGGCATTCGCGCGTGACGCATGGCAGTGATACTCGCAAGTTTATCAACATACGCCATCACGCGTCCACCAAAAATCGTTCCGTGATTATTTGTGTCTGGAGGCAACACGAGATCGGACATCGTTGTGCGTGAAGCAGAGACAGGTTTCGCTTCCATACTCATCTTATACAAAGAACGGATGGACCAAAGAAATGGTCGTCCATTGAGGTGAAGTAAAGGTAAAATAGGCGACGATGACGGCGAGAACGCCCATAACAATCCACATTGCGCGCTGCATAATAGATGCCTCCCTCATGATTCATTCTGAGAACGCGTCATCTCAACTCCGACGGTTCCAAAAACACCTTGAATGGGCGCCCCCGGTTTTTCGACTCGAACGGTAACGGTTAGAATTCGCGAAAACGATTCTAAGATCGCCTGCGCGATACGTTGCGCAACGGTTTCGACAAGTTTTACAGGAGAACCTTCGACAATGAGTTTTACGACCTCATATACTTTTCCGTAGTCAACGGTTGCTGTCACGTCGTCAAACGTGGCAGCCTCTTGAAAATCTCCATATAAACGCAAAGTAACAACGAATCGTTGACCAAGTGTCGTCTCTTCTCCATACACGCCGTGACGACCATAAAACGCTAGATCGTCCATAACGATGCAATCCATCAGGAATGTACTCCCCTATCCGCATCTTGCTGAAGAGCGAAACTCGCCGCATGCGTTCCTGCGACATGTCCCGTCGTAAAAGCTACAGTAATATTATACCCTCCTGTATGGGCATGCACATCGAGAATTTCACCAGCAAAAAATAGTCCGCGTATTTGTTTAGATTGCAGTGTGCGCGGATCGACTTCTGAAAGACGTATTCCACCGCCTGTCACTGTCGATTTTGCCAACCCAAGTGTATCATGGACCACTACTTCAAATCGCTTCAACTGATCGACAATTTCTTCTCCATTCTTTGACAAAAGTTCGCGAAGTGTGACCGAAGCTTTGAATCCACAGCGTTCAAAGACAACATCTGCCAAACGTTCAGGCACAATCTCCCTCAGCATGCTGCGCACCGATTTTTTTGAATGCGCATCACGGTTCTCATCAAGCATTTGCATAAAAGCTTCCTTTGTAAATCCTGGCAACAGATCTAATTGTACCATTAATGGCTGTTTACCTGTTTTCATTTGTCGCGTCACGACACTGTGACTTAATCTCAGCGCGAGCGGACCAGACAAACCAAAGTGCGTAAAAAGTAAATCTCCTTCTTCTTGAATAACGCGTTTGCCTCGCTCATCAAAAAGTGTTGCCTTCACACTTTTTAAAGAAAGCCCCTGCAATCTTTTTTCTTGAATGAGCACATCGTGTGATACGAGTGCGACCGATGTGGGATAAGGCGCCACAATCGTATGACCATGCTCTTCCGCCATCACATACCCATCCCCTGTAGAGCCTGTGAGCGGAGCGCTACAGCCACCTGTTGCAAGAACGATTGCCCGCGCTTTTACGCGCTCTCCAGTTTGTAAAAGAACACCCGCGACACCGCCACCCTCACCGAGGATATGACTGACGTGAGACGCATAGCGGATCTTCACATCCTGACGCTCCAATTCACGCAATACCGCGTCAAGAACCGTTTGCGCGCGATCGGTGACAGGGAAAAGACGCCCCCGATCCTCTTCTTTTAGTTTGACGCCCCGCGATTCAAAAAAATGAATGATCTCATAGCTCGACCACTGCGAGAATACACTGTGTAAAAAACGGCCATTCCCTGGTATGTTGTGAAGAATATGCTCTGTCCCTTTAGCGTTTGTCACGTTACAGCGCCCGCCGCCTGAGATCAGCAATTTGCGTCCAAGACGATCACCTTTTTCTAGCATCGTCACGTTCGCCCCCGATTGGGCGGCGGCAATGGCCGCCATGAGACCCGCTGGGCCGCCACCAATCACGATGATATCCGTTTGTATCAATTCTTGACTCCCCTGTGTTTCAACCTTTTCTTAAGCCTATACGATGGCCTAATTCCATGCAAGTGATCGATTGCCCCACACCCCTCCTGCATTCTCAGCCGCATACGCATTTTGCAACGTTGTGAGCATTGCGTTAAGATCTAAAAATAGGATAGGAGGCACTTCTCGTGAATCTGAGATCGAAACGGCTCAACTTATTTTCATCCGCTGTTTTCTATGAATTATCCAATCTCACAGAAAAGCGAAAACAGGATGGATTGCCCGTTTTTCCCTTAGGCATCGGTTCCCCCGATCTTCCACCGCCACTGCACAGCATTGACGTATTGCGAGAAGCCTTACTAGACCCCTCTTCATTTTCTTACCAACGAACAGAAGGATTGACAGATTTCCGAGCATGCATCTCTCGCTTCATGGCCGCTCAATACGGCGTACAGGTTGATCCTGAATGTGAAGTGCTTCCGCTCATCGGCGCACAAGACGGTCTCTCCCACATCACGCTCGCACTGGTCGATCCCGGCGATATTGTTTTGATTCCTGATCCTGGATATCCAATCTACGAGGTCGCCGTGCATCTCGCCGGCGCAACACCTTATTTTTATCCGCTGCGGGGGGAGCATGATTTTCTCCCTGATTGGTCAATGATTCCGTCGACCATCGCTGAACGTGCAAAACTCATGATTTTAAACTTCCCGGGAAATCCGACAACGGCTGTCGGATCACGACGCGTTTTTGAAGAAGCCATCCATTTCGCGCGTCTTCACGAGATCGCAATCATCCATGACGCAACGTATATCGAGTTGCAGTTTGATGAACACCAAACCCCATCGTTTCTTTCCGTTCCAGGTGCTAAGGAACTAGGAATTGAACTGCACTCGCTTTCAAAGACATTCAATTTTGCAGGTGCTCGCGTCGCGTTCGCCGTTGGCCAACAGGATATGCTTGAGGCACTTCGAATTGTAAAATCACAGGTGGATTACGGAATTTTTATGCCTATCCAAAAAGCCGCGATGGCTACCCTCGATAATGATCGCGGACATCATCGATCGCTACGCGCCATGTATAAAGAGAGGCGCGATCAATTTCTCGCGCCTCTGCATGCTGCTGGATGGGACATCCGTATACCTGAAGGCACAATGTTCGTATTCGCGCATACGTTCGGACAAGATTCACGAACATTTGCTCGTCGACTGCTAGAAGAAACCGGTGTCGTCAGCGTCCCAGGTGTTGGTTTTGGTCCTTCTGGTGAGGGTTACGTACGTTTTGCAATGGTGACTTCAAAGGATGAACTTAGCGACATCGCATCACAAATCGCGAAAAAAATCGATCGTTTACGCAATCGGCAAACCTGATGCCTTTTCAAGATAGATTCGCAGGCGATTAATCCAATCCGCAGCTTGTGCGCGGGTGATCGTTTCGTTTGGCTTAAACAACCCATCTTGATACGCAGTCACGATTCCCAGCTTGAGAAGATCTGTAACAGCCGCATAAAACCAGTCTGACGTTGAAACGTCAGACGGAGTGACAGGCAGTGAGCGCGTCACCGCCGATGGTGATGGTGTAACGCTTGGCGTTGTCGATGCGGATGACGACCCAGCCGCTGAAGTTGGCGTCGACGTTGATCCTGAGGTCGCAGACGTTGATCCTGAGGTCGCAGGCGTTGATCCTGAGGTCGCAGACGTTGATCCTGAGGTCGCAGGCGTTGATCCTGAGGTCGCAGACGCGTGTGCATACGACGGCGCGGGATACACAGTTACATTTTTGATGGCCTGAAGTTGCACACTGCTTGCCGATTGCAGGTCATAGTAACTGATCCCGGGACATAAAGCCTGATGGGCTAATACGGCAAACTGTTCTATCTCTGCGGCTGTTGCCGCTGCGAAAGACTGACCAATCGGGGCAATCGGGTGACCCAGCGGCTTTAATTCAGCGATTGATTGATCGAATGCACTTGTAACTGTCTGACCAAATTCCGCCCAATAAATTTGCGGGAGACATACGTCACAAAATGCGCTAAACGCTGTGTATGGGAATTGCGGATGAAGACTTGGGAACGCAAAAGGTGCGTATCCGATCACGAGATGAGGGTTTTTTGTGCGTAGCGCATGTCCAAATACTGTTGCCTCCGGCGCCTTTCCATCATACGCCGTCTCTGCATCAATCACATACCAGTCTGCCCCCGCATCAATTCCCTGCTGTGCGGCTTGTGCTTCCGCTGTCGGTTGACTGCCGTAGACAAAACCCCATGCACCAACCATAAATCCTGCCTGTTGAAGTGGTTTAACAACCTTCGAAAATTGTGACAAAACGGTGGTTCCATCATGGCTCTTCACGAGAAAACCATCAATGCCGAGACGTTGTCCCAAAGAAATGATGGATTGAACATCTCCGCTGAGCGTACTTGCCACTTCCCATATCCACATATGTTTGCCGCGATAAACTGACATCGTAGACTCCCTTTCGCTATGGCTCGTTCTACTTCAAAATGCATAGCCATTTATTGAAAATCACGCTTGTCCGCAAGACTCAGCATTTTTGATATACTATGTCTATCTTCGGAAAAAGGTGACATTTTCAAAAATCAACGAATTGGATTATCTCGAATCAGCATGATTCTACGAATTGCGATCGAATCGTTCGTCTTCATCAATTGAAGGATTTGTTTCTGTTTAAAAAATAATCGCTGAGGTACATTAAATTTAGAAATGAAAAGGGGATTAACAGATGAACGGTCAATTACAACCGCCAATACATGCTGGCTGGGCATGGCAATATCAGTGGTTAAATCTCTCTGTCGCAGACATGATTGTTGTAGCGCTGATGGTGATTGTTTTTGCATTGGCATTGGTACTTCCGTTTCCAAGGGAGGACAATAAATGAAAACAAATCTGACAAAAACGATCCGTTTGTGGATCCAAGATGTTTTACCTATGGAAAATCTTTTACCGGATACAATGCCTGCATATGTTGATTCGTATGTGTATCTATTCGGAATTTTAACGGTTGCTGCATTGGTATGGCTTATCGTTACAGGCACGATACTGGCGGTCTTCGGACCTGATTGGTGGCATGTTTCAACCGTTGGTCACTTCTTTAACAGTATGCACTTCTGGTCCGTGCAGGCATTCTTTTTTTTCATGATTCTACACCTATGGGCACAGTTTTTGATGGCGGCATGGCGCGGTGGCCGCCACTGGACGTGGATTGGCGGATGGTTATTGTTTCTTGTTTCCATTGTCGCCGCATTGACAGGCTATCTATCACAGACCAACTTTGATGCACAATGGATCGGTGTACAAGGAAAAGACGCGATGAATGCCACAGGAATTGACGGATTCTTCAACATTCTAAATTTTGGTCAAATGTATGGTCTTCATATTTTTGTATTACCCATGGCGATTATTGTTCTGCTAATTGTTCATTTAATGCTCGTCCGAATGCACGGTGTCGTGGAACCATTTTCACATCCGCTTGAAGGAGATGAGTCGATTGCGCAGAACGTGGACAAACACCAATAGCCAATATCCCCAAGTGCCATACGACCTGATCAAAGAAATGCTCGTTGCGTTAAGTGTGATCGGTGTTATCGTACTTGTCCTTGCAGGAATATTTTCTACACCAGATGTACCTGCATTAACTGCAAAGCAAGTGGTACAACAAGATCCCAAACTTCTCATACAAACCGCTCTCGATGATCTTTCTTTGCAAGATGCAATTTCTACATATGGCCCACCCTATAACCATACGCCTAATGCAGCGCAACATCTAGGGCCGATCTCACCAGAGTCATGGGCAGGGGTACAAATACCCGTGAACTCAGCGCAAGACAATGTCATTGGTCCACTGACCCGATTTCTTCCAATCGCACCATCCTTAGAGGCTCCTCTAACCGCGTGGAACCATGCGACACGTTCAACGCAGATCCACTGGGCAGACACAGTAAGCAACGCTTTAAACAAGGCGAAAATTACAAATGGCAAACTCATCCTGCCAGGAAATATGACAACGGATTACGGACCGGTGCCACAACTGATCAATGCGTACCTTGCGCTAGCACGAACAGGATTACTTGAATCTGCAATCGACGGCGCTACGGGACCCATGCCTGCGATGAACAGAACCAAGTCCCTGTTGTTGTTTCAAGCAACTCCCGATGAACAATACGCAAACCAACTCGATATGACGGGTAATCAGTGGGGAATTATTAAGGAGACCGGAAACTATCCAGGTGCAGTTTGGCTATGGTACTACACACTACTGTATCAGATCCCCCCATTTTCAACATCATCCTCCGCAGATTTGTTGGTTGTATTAACGGTGGGAATTGTTACTGTATTACTAATGCTGACACCGTTTATTCCAGTGGTGCGTTCCATTCCTAGATGGATTGGAATTTACAAGCTCATTTGGCGAAGGTACTATCGTGAATATGGCAATGGAAGGCGTGAAAAAAGTCATGAAACAACATAAAGTTTTGGTTCCTAAAAGATGGGTAGTTGGTGTATTTTGTATTGTAGGTGTTTATGCGACAGGGTTGATTTATAATTCAGTAATTGATGGTGGTTGGGTGACTGGATTCATTGGCGCAACCTTATTATCCATTTCACTGTATGCAACAGCTAGTCCACTCGCTGCATCAATGTGGAGGCATCGCGTAAAAAAATCAGATCAAAGTTTACAACCAAAATTAAATCGAATGGGTACCCTCTCCAAAAAAGAAAACCCTGTAAAAAATCGTCCTTGAATTCATAGAAAGAGTGGTCTCTCAGTATGTAGAGAGACCACTCTTACAACAACCTGTGAATGGAGGCGCCACCCGGATTCGAACCGGGGAGTGAAGGTTTTGCAGACCTTGGCCTTACCACTTGGCTATGGCGCCACAATGGTGGCTCGGGACGGAATCGAACCGCCGACACGAGGATTTTCAGTCCTCTGCTCTACCGACTGAGCTACCGAGCCCTATGTCGTATTATAAACCAAACGAAGGAATCACGCATTATAAGGTGTTGGTTGCGGGGGCAGGACTCGAACCTGCGACCTTCGGGTTATGAGCCCGACGAGCTGCCAACTGCTCCACCCCGCGATAGGATATGGAGCTCCCAACCAGATTCGAACTGGTGACCTCATCCTTACCATGGATGCGCTCTACCTACTGAGCTATGGGAGCGAACTTCTGGCTGGGGAGGTAGGGATCGAACCTACGAGTGACGGAGTCAAAGTCCGTTGCCTTACCACTTGGCGACTCCCCAAAATGTATGGTGGAGGGGGTAGGATTCGAACCTACGAAGCTTGCGCAACGGATTTACAGTCCGCCCCAGTTGGCCACTTTGGTACCCCTCCATG
>NZ_LSUQ01000009.1 GCF_001642725.1 Ferroacidibacillus organovorans | reverse complement strand
CAGTACCATCATCGCGACGGGCTCCAGTCCGCGCGCGCTTCCCGGGCTTCCGTTTGACGGGAAAAAAGTGCTTTCTTCGGATGATGTATTAACCATGGAAGACGTTCCGTCCTCCATCCTGATCGTTGGCGGGGGCGCGATTGGCGTTGAGTGGGCATCGATGTTTCAGGATTTTGGTACGCGTGTGACCGTCGTTGAAGCGACGCCTTCCCTTCTTATTCAAGAAGATGAAGAAATTGGCCGAGAGATGACGAGACTATTTAAAAAACGCGGAATTACGGTTTTAACCAATGCTACACTTGACGTGTCTTCCATTGCGAAGCTTGAGTCAGGAATCGAAGTCGACGTTGTGCAAGGGGATCGGCGGGAGCGCGTATCTGCGGAGGTGATGCTTGTCGCCATTGGGAGGAGTCCGAATGTGGAGAACATCGGGCTTGAGGCAACGCGTGTAAACGTTGTACGCGGCGCGATTGAAGTCGACGAACATTTGCGTACGGCAGAACCAACCATTTATGCGATCGGTGATGTCATCGGCGGTTTGCAGTTGGCGCACGTCGCGTCACACGAGGGCATTCACGCAATGGAGACGATCGCCGGGATTCACAGTGCGCGGATCAACTATGATCAGGTTGCGCGTTGCACTTACAGTAGACCGGAAGTAGCAAGCGTTGGCATCAGTGAAAAAGAGGCACGCGCGCGCGGGCATAACGTCAAGGCTGGGAAGTTTTCCTTCAAGGCGAATGGCAAGGCGCTCATCTTTGGCGAGTCAGACGGTTTTGTCCGCATCCTCGCAGACGTCGACACGGGTGATTTGCTTGGCGTGCACATGATCGGCCCGCATGTGACGGATCTCATCTCGGAGGCAAGCCTTGCAATGGTACTCGATGCCATTCCCTGGGAAATCGGGCACACGATTCATCCGCATCCGACGCTCTCTGAGGTGATCGGAGAAGCGGCACTCGGCGTGACGGGAGAGATGATACATGGCTAAGTTGGATCTTGTCAAACCAAACAATGGATCGCAAGAAGAGGCGACACCGCGCCATCGCGCACTCGGGCTTCGCGATGAGGATGTTCGCGCAATGTATCGCACGATGGTTCTGACGCGTTTACTCGACGAACGCATGTGGCTTTTGAACCGCGCCGGAAAGATTCCGTTTGTCGTTTCGTGCAAAGGGCAAGAAGGTTCACAAATCGGCGCAGCGTTTGCGCTTGACCCGACGCGCGACTATGTTGCGCCGTATTATCGCGATTTTGGTGTCGTACTTCACTTTGGCATGAGCGCGCGCGACATCATGCTAAGCGCTTACGCGAAGGCAGAAGATCCGAACAGCGGCGGCCGTCAGATGCCGGGTCACTTCAGTTCGCGCGCTCACCACATCTTGAGTGGATCAAGTCCCGTGTCGACGCAGATCCCGCACGCGGTCGGAATGGCACTCGCGGCGCGCATGCGCGGAGAAAAGCTTGTGACCTACACTTCTTTTGGGGAAGGGTCGAGCAATCAGGGGGATTTTCACGAGGCGGCGAACTTTGCCGGCGTGCATAAACTTCCTGTCATCTTTTTTTGTGAAAACAACCTCTACGCGATCTCTATTCCACAGGATCGACAACTGGGATGTGCGCATGTCGCTGATCGCGCCATTGGCTACGGCATGCCGGGGGTGCTGGTCGATGGAAATGATGTGTTGGCCGTTTATGAAGCGGTCTCCCAAGCGGTTTTGCGCGGCTTAAACGGCGACGGACCGACGCTGATTGAGGCGGTTTCTTATCGAATCAATCCGCACTCAAGCGACGACGATGACCGCTCCTATCGAACGCGCGAAGAGGTTGAGGAAGCAAAGCGAAACGATGCACTTGAAGTGTTCCGCGCGGAACTCATCGGTTGTGGCGTTTGGACGGAAGATGATGAGGTCGCGCTTCGCGAGGAATTGCGCAGCGTGGTCGATGAGGCGACGGAATACGCCCAAAAGGCGCCGCTCGCAGAACCAGAGTCCACACTAGATCACGTATACGCGAAGTGAGGAGGATCGACCATGGCAGTGAAACTCTACATTGACGCGATTCGTGAAGCGATGCAAGAAGAGATGCGCCAGAATCCGAACGTTTTTGTGCTTGGTGAAGACGTGGGGTTGCGCGGAGGCGTCTTTCGCGTGACACAAGGCATGATTGAAGAATTTGGCCCGGAGCGCGTGCTTGATACGCCGCTTGCCGAGTCGGCCATCGTCGGTGTCGCGATTGGCGCGGCCGCGTATGGCATGTGTCCGATTGCAGAGATTCAGTTTGCCGATTTTATCATGCCGGCGGTTAATCAGATTATCAGTGAGGCGGCGAAACTGCGCTATCGAACACAAGGGGATTGGCACTGCCCACTCGTCATTCGCGCGCCGTATGGCGGGGGTGTTCACGGTGCGCTGTATCACTCGCAGAGCGTCGAAGCGCTTTTCTACCATGTGCCAGGGTTAAAGATTGTGACACCCGCGACGGCGGCGGACGCAAAAGGACTTTTGCGCGCCGCGCTGCGCGACCCGGATCCCGTGCTCTTTTTTGAACATAAAGGGATGTATCGCGCGATTCGTGATGATGTTCCAGAAGGCGATTATACAGTGCCGATCGGCAAGGCGCGCGTGGTGCGCGAAGGGGACGATCTCACGGTGATCACCTATGGTTTGATGGTGCATCACGCGCTGACAGCGGCGGGGCAGCTCGCGGCGGATGGGATTTCAACGCATCTGATTGATCTGCGCTCGATCTTGCCGCTTGATCGCGAAACAATCGTTGAAGCGGCGCGGCGGACGGGGAAGGTGCTCATCGTGCATGAAGACAACAAGACGGGCGGCATTGGCGCGGAGGTCTCTGCGATCATTGCAGAAGAAGCACTCTTTGATCTTGATGCACCGATCGCGCGACTCTGTGGCCCGGATGTTCCTGCCATGCCGTTTAGCGCTCCGCTCGAAGCGTTTTATATGCTCAATCCAACGAAGATTGAAGATGCGATGCGTAAACTCGCCGCGTTTTAATTCGATACGCTTCGCATCTTTTTAGAGGAGGGTCTTTTTTGGCTGAGATCCGCATGCCAAAGCTAGGTGAGAGTGTTACGGAAGGTACGATCGGGCGCTGGCTAAAGCAGATTGGTGACCCGGTTGAACTTTATGAGCCGATTGCAGAAGTGATTACGGATAAAGTGAACGCTGAGATTCCCTCGGAAGTCGCCGGAACCCTTACAGAGATCTACGTTAAGGAGAATGACACGGTTCCAGTGGGAACGCTGATCGCTCTCATCAGAGAGGCGGGAGAGAGCAGTGATCGCAAAGATCCCCCTGTCACAAAGAGCAGTGAAGCGACCGCTGTGAGTGCCGTGCCGGACGCCGCTGCGAACGTGCACTCGTTGGATCAAGACGCTGAACAGCGTGGTCGCTATTCTCCCGCAGTTTTGCGTTTGGCGCAGGAGAAAAATGTGGCGCTCGACACGCTGCGCGGAACGGGGCTAGGCGGGCGCATCACACGCAAAGACGTGCTTCTCGCGGTGGAAAAAGGTGTTCAAGGTTCGAATGCGGAACTGGCCATCAGGCCAAGCGAACACGTAGCTGGCGCGGCGCGCAACGACTCGAAGTCGGATGCGAATGAAATGAAGCCTCACGCGTCCGCGCAATCGACACCTGCGCAGCCGCTACGCGCGTCAAGTTTCCTTGGAACACGCGATGTGAGCATGCCGATCACACCGATTCGGCGAACGATCGCCACACGCATGAAGCAAAGCAAACACGAGATTCCGCACGCCTGGATGATGGTAGAGGCGGATGTCACGGGGATGCACCAGTTGCGCGCGCGCCACAAAGCGGCGTTTCGCGAGCGCGAAGGGATTGAACTCACCTATTTTCCCTTCTTTTTGCGCGCGGTTGCAGAAGCGCTCAAGGCGTATCCGCTCGTCAACAGTGAGTGGACGGATGACGCGATTCTCGTCAGGGGCGATATTCATCTCTCCATCGCGGTTGCAACGAGTGACGCGCTCGTCGTTCCTGTGATTCACAATGCCGATCAGTTGACGGTGGCGGGTCTTGCTCACGCCGTTTCCGATCTCGCGGCGCGTGCCAGGTCTAATCGCCTCACGCTTGACGATGTGAAAGGCGGCACATTCACTGTGAACAACACAGGCGCTTTTGGATCAATTCAATCGCAACCCATCATCAATGCCCCGCAGGCAGCCATTCTCTCCGTCGAATCGATCGTGCAGCGTCCTGTGATCCGTGACGGCGATAGTATTGCGATTCGTTCCATGGTAAACTTATGTATGAGCTTGGATCATCGCGTTTTGGATGGTTTTATTGCGGGTCAGTTCATGAAATCGGTCAAACAACGTGTAGAAGCGTATACGGTGAATTCTGATTTTTAGTGTGCGTGTTGAAAGGATGATGCTTCCGTGACGGACGGAGAAATCCTACGTAAAGGCGCAGTCGCTGAGCAGGTTGATGAACCGATGCTGCGGCGGCCTGAATGGTTGAAAGTGCAGCTACAAACCTCAGGAGATTTTCAGGAATTAAAGAAAATCATGCGCGGCGAGCGCTTACATACGGTGTGTGAAGAGGCGCGCTGTCCAAACATCTATGAGTGTTGGTCGAACCGCACCGCGACGTTTATGATTCTCGGGGACATTTGTACACGGGCGTGCCGTTTTTGTGCGGTTCACTCTGGCAAACCAACAGAGCTTGATCTACAGGAACCGGCGCGCGTTGCGGATGCGGTCGTGCAGATGGGACTGCGTCACGTTGTCGTGACATCGGTCGCGCGCGATGACCTCGAAGATGGAGGTGCGCTTGTTTTCGCCAGAACGATTGAGGCGATTCGTACAGCTCGCCCGGAATGCTCGATTGAGGTGCTCATCCCTGATTTTATGGGGAATCGCGAGTCGCTTCAGACGGTGATGGACGCGAAACCGGCAATTTTGAATCACAATGTGGAAACGGTCAAGCGCATGTCGCCACGCGTTCGCTCAAAGGCGACCTATGAGCGAACCCTTGAACTGCTTGGCCGCGCATACGAGATGAACCAAGATATTCCCACCAAGTCGAGCATCATGCTCGGCGTGGGTGAGACATGGGATGAGATTCTCGAGACGATGGATGATTTGCGCGCGGTCAATGTCTCTATTTTGACGATTGGTCAGTACCTTCAACCGACGCGAAAACATATGCGCGTTGCGCGCTATTATGCGCCTGAAGAGTTTAAGGCGTTAAAGGACGAGGGAATCAAGCGCGGATTTCGCCACGTTGAGTCAGGCCGCTTGTGCGCAGTTCTTATCACGCGCATGAACAGGCGGCAGGTGCCGCAGGCGTGATTCACGCGTAGTATTCTGTGGACGTGAACGATTTCGCAGCGGCAGAAAATCCTCTTCTGCCGCTGTGGTTATTTCCACAACTGAAAGGCGGTACACGTATGGCGGAGATCGTTCTCTACTCTAGCACGGGTTGTGAGTATTGCAAGAAGATTAAGGCGGACTTGACCTCGTGGGGACTTCACTATGAAGAGCGCAATGTAACAGAAAATGTAGCGTACTTTGATGACCTTCATCAGCAAGGAATCTACTCGGTTCCAGTCACATTTCTCGGCAGTGAACCGGTGATCGGCTATCGTCCAAATGCGATGAAAAAAAGGTTGGCTGAACTCGGGATTGAAGCTAAAACGCGCGTTGACGTGGATGAAGAGCAGGCGGAGACGAACGCGGAAGAAGTTTTCTCATCGCTTGAACCTGGGATGTATCGTGAAGTGTATGATCTTGTAATCATCGGCGGCGGTCCTGCCGGTTCCTCAGCCGCCGTCTATGCGGCACGTGGGCGTTTGAAAACGTTGGTGATCGATAAAGCCCCGACGGCTGGCGCGCTCGCGCTAACCCACAAGATCGCAAATTATCCGGGCGTGCTCGGAGAAGTCACAGGGCTTGAGTTGCTCACACTTATGCGCGAGCAGGCGAAGCAGTTTGGCGCGCAGTTTGTGCGTTCGCACATCACGGGTGTTGAAGTAGGGACAGAGACACATTCTGTTCATCTGCCAGATGGGTCTATCCACACAAAGTCACTCTTTGTCGCGGTCGGTTCGCGCGGGCGCGTCGCAAAAGTGAAAGGTGAAGAGCGTTTTGAAGGGCGCGGCGTGAGTTATTGCGCGACGTGTGACGCGGCTTTTTTTGAGGGGAAGACGGTCGCTGTGTTTGGCGACAACGGGGAAGCAGCGGAGGATGCGCTTACGCTTTCCCGCTTTGCAAAGAAGGTTCACGTTTTTTTGCTTGGCAAACAATTTGGACCAGACGTCGATCCAGTTGAGATGGCGGATCTTGAACACGTTGAGATTCACCCGAATCACCAACTTCGCGAGGTGCTCGGCGAGGATCGCTTTGAGGGAATTGTTGTAAAAGGGCCCGATGGAGAAGCCACGATGATGGTGGATGGCGTCTTTATCTATCTCTCGGGCAATCGCCCTGGCACAGATTTTTTGGCAGGCGTTGTTGATCTGGACGATGATGGGTATATCGTTGTCAATGATGTTTTACACACCTCTGTTCCCGGAATTTTCGCGGGTGGAGACGCGCGACGAACGCCTGTGAAACAGGCGGTTGTGGCGGCGGCGGACGGGGCAATCGCCGCCATGTCGGCTGATCAATTCGTCCACCGCCGCAAGCGAATCGTCGCCCAGTACAGTTGATAAAGTGTATGATGAAATGAAAAAGAAGAAATGGGTTGCCTGGGAGGCTCTATGATGACTCGTCACGAAGAAGTGCGTCAGACGCTTTGGAACACGGTGCGTGTCGTCAGAGAAGATGACTTACAGGTTGAAAATGCAGCCGGATGGTCGATTCTGTCTGTTTTGGAACACTTGGCAGTCGTTGAGCAACATATTGCACGGGCGATGGCGAGAGAACTGGAAAGCAAAAACTTCCGCGATATTCCTGTTCATCCATCGCTCGCTGAGGCCGTGGTTGACCGCAGCCGTAAAGTCGCCGCGCCAGAGGCGCTCTCACCCAAAGGTCTCGTGAGGACGCTCGATCAAGCGAAAGAGACGCTCCAGGCGTCAACGCAATTGCTTGATAAAACCTATCTCTCTGTAGCATCGGATGAAGAATTGGATCAGCTCGGGTTTCGTCACCCGCTGTTTGGCGTGTTGAGCATCCGGCAATGGTACGATTTTATCGCGCTTCACGAACTTAGACACCTCGCGCAGATTGAAGAAATGTTAAAAATCCGAAATGAAGCGAAAGGTTGGGAATGATCCTTCATGGATGTCGATTGTCACGCTCATATCGTTTACGGCGTCGATGACGGCGCGAAGACATTGGAAGAATCGCTCATGATGGCGAGGATCGCGGTGGCGGAAGGAACGACGCGGATGTTTGCAACGCCACACGGTTTCACAGACTCGTACCATGTTGATCCTAACGTCACGAGAGAAAAAACGATAAAACTTAATGAAGCGCTCAAACGTGAAAACATACCCCTTGAGATTCTTCCCGCGATGGAAATTCATCACGCTATCAAAACGAGCGATAAAGCGACAGATGATCTCACGCGACTTCGCAGCGGACAAGCGATCGGGTATGGGGCGGCAGATCAACCGCGCGCGATACTTCTTGAGTTTTCATTTTATGAGTGGCCGATGGATGCGGCTATCACACTTCGCGCGCTGCGAGACGAAGGCATACAGGTTGTCTTGGCGCATCCAGAACGGTATATTGCGCTTCGCACCTCGCCAGAGCTGCTTGATGAGGCGTTAGCTGAAGGGGTATACACGCAGTTAACCACAGGTTCTATTTTAGGTCGGTTTGGCGCACACGCGGAGGAACTCTCCAAACGGTGGCTCAAAGAGGGCAAAGCGCACATCATCGCGAGTGACGCGCACAGCACGACACTTCGTCCTCCAGGGTTGCGAGAGGCGTTTATGCGTGTTCGTGAAGAGTGGAACTTTAAAGAACAGGCGGATCGCTGCGCAGAGAATGCGCAGTTGATTTGGGAACTTGCGAAAATTTGATGAGCAGAAAAAAATGAGCGTGAAGATCCGCAGATGCTCACGCTCATTCACGTTACTTGAGAGGTTTTAGATTGGCTACAATGGTTGCGCGGTGCGCTTCAAGAAAGGGTGGAAGCACGACGGATTCACCGAGTGACTCAAGCGGTTCGTCGATCCCGAATCCCGGCTCATCCGTGGCGATTTCAAAAAGAATGCCATTCGGTTCGCGAAAATAGAGACTGCGGAACCAGAAACGATCCACCTCGCCACTGTTTGGAATGCGGAACTGCTTCAGTCGCTCTGTCCACTGGTGGTACTCTTCAAAGGTAGGCGTCCGAAAGGCGACGTGGTGAACACTTCCTGCGCCAGATCGTGCAGGTTTTAGATCAGGTTGCACCGCGATATGGAGTTCTGCACGTGCTCCGCCGTCCCCCATCTCATAGACATAAACTCGATCCGTCTGGCGATCAGGCAGCGAATAGCTACGAACTTGGCGCATGTTGAGAACGTTTGTGAGTACGCGATCGGTATTGTGAAGATCGGGGACGCTCAAGATGATAGGTCCTTGGCCAAGAATTTGGCAGGCAGAAGGCACCACGCTCTTCTCCCAGGCCTGATGGGGGTCGCTCGCTGCATTGTCACCGATGATGGCGAGACGTTGCCCTTCGAAATCTTCAAAGAGGATCGTGTTGCGACCGTCAATTTCCTGAGGCGCTTCGTGGTCTACTTTTTTTTCGGTGAGCCACTCGTGCCACCACTGTACTGCGTCCGCGCCTGAAACGCGCAGTCCTGTGCGAATGATGCTTTGTGTACCTCGTTGTTCGCGGGGGACATTCCAATCAAAAAATGTTAAATCATTCCCAGGTGAGCCGACCTTGTCACCGCTATAAAAAAGGTGATACGCGCTGACGTCATCTTGGTTTACGCTTCGTTTTACCAATCGTAAACCGAGAACAGACGTATAGAATGCATAATTTTCGCGAACGTTTGCTGTAACTGCGGTAAGATGATGGATTCCTTTCAAATTCAATGAAATAACCTCCTTTAAAACAAATGAAAGCCCTGTTTTCGTTTGAAAACATCCTGTAGCTTGCTTCATTCTTGATTAAACAATACTTATAATAACATAGTAAACGAATATTTGTAAGTGTTGATGATAAAACGCACAAATCAGCGCGCCAAACCATGGCATGGTGTTCAGGATACAATGGATGGAAAAGAATCCTATTGGGGAGCGGTCGCGAATGACAAAACCCGGATTGAACGTAATAAAAGAAATTGTGCTCTTTCAAGGATTGACAGAAGACGAATTGAACAAAATCGTGCATCTTGCCAAAGAGCGACATTTCCACCGCGGAGAGATTCTCTTTATGGAGGGGGACGACCGGGAAGCGGTATTCTTTCTTCAGCGCGGATTAATTAAAGTTTTTAAAGTGGATGATGAAGGAAGAGAACATATTGTCAATGTTCTCGGCTCAGGTCAGATGTTTCCGCATGTCGGGTTCTTTCGCGATGATCCTTATCCAGGAACTGCGCAGAGTCTTGGTGAGAGCGATCTCCTCTATATCAAGAGGGTACACTTTGATGCACTGTTAATGGATCATCCAGAAATCATGCGTAAGGTAATGCGCGTGATGGGAGAGCAGATCCTCATACTGCAGACTAAATTGCAGGAACTGGCTACGACAGATACTCGACAACGCGTCTATGCGTTTATCCGCCACGCTTGTGAGGAGCACGGTCAATCTAGTGAGAAGGGCATTCATGTCAAACTGCAAATGACGCACGAGGAAATCGCGCACATGATTGGAATGACGCGCGAATCCGTCAATCGCGTGTGGAATGAGCTGCGTCGAGAAGGGGTGATTCTTGGAAATCGCGATGAGTGGATCTTTGATCTTGAGCGCTTGCGATGCATGTGACAAAATACACAGCAGCGAAATGTGCGTGGCTGTAGGTTGAAGTTGTACCGTGAATTCTCTTTTCGTAAGGCATCTGGAATTCGCTCTCTCGCGGATCGTGCTTTAAATTCTCAATGATCATGATCCAATCAGCGTGAACGTTTGTGACGAACAGCGTGAAAATGACTTGTGCTGCTCTTTTTTCGCTTGATACCTCCTTGGCGCTGCCCTGACCGGTTATTGAAACGGTTGATCATAAACGGCAGTGTGATCAGAAGCGCTAGGAGAATGATGATTGCTGCGATAGATTTGAAGCTGATGAGTTCTGAATTAAGCGCAGTTTCATACGTGAGCGTATCGTGGGTGTGAGAAACGATGTTCACGTATTCTCCGTCTGCGGCGAAAGTCTTTGAGTTGCCTGGCATGGTCACCGTCTGGTAGCCATTGTAAAAAACCAGTTGACCTTGTTGATTCTCACCGTTGTATTGCCAGTCTCCGATCACCCGCTCACCGACAGTTACTTCTGAATTGAGTGGATTTCCCGTTTGGAACGGGTTGAGCGCAAAGATTGTGTTGGCAATAAGAAAAATGACCAAAGCGATGACTGCGAATAGGGATATCATAGAAAATGCCAAGCGGTGCTCGCGTTTATTCCCAAATTGATTTGCTCGCTTCACGATCCTTCAACTCCTGCGGATGTTGATCTGTCCCGTGTTTTGATCTTATGAAGTGTGCGCCTGAAAGTATGTCTTCGAGCATGGAAAGCGGCCCGACACGGAGGGTAATTCCTCTCGTTTCGGGCCGCTTTTGTGGAGTGATTGATTTTGCTTATTTTATTTCGTCAATGCCCAATCATAACAATTCCACGTATCGACGCTCCATGGATTGGGAACGTATCCAGTCATCCCGATCGTCGTATCGATCTGCTGCGGCGCGTAATACCAGAGTGCTGGCAATTGTTGATGGAAGATCGTTTCCACTTTATTCATGATCGCTTTGCGCTGAGCGAGTGATGTTAGTACAGACTGCTGTGCAAACAGTTTGTCTACTTGCGGATTGTTGTATTGGCCAAAATTCTGAGCACCCATTGAGGTGAAGAGTTGGTAGGGACCAAAGGTGGGGTCTGTGCTATCCCCGTATTCAAATTCCCCAAGATCCCAGCCCTTTCCAGAAGGGAGGACCGTACCGAAAAATTCATTGGCTGGGTAATTGCGAATGACCAGTTGGATGCCGACTTGCTTCAACCAAAATTGTAAAAGCCGCTCCGTTGCCTCACGATAGGCATTCCCAGCAGTCGTTGAGTAGACTAGCGTAAACGTTTTTCCGTTCTTCTGGAGATACCCATTCGCTCCCATTTTCCAACCGGCTTGGGCAAGAAGCTTTTTCGACTCGGTTGGGTTGTACGGATAGGGTTTCAGATTTGGGTTGTACGACCACGCCATCGCAGGCTGGTCTGCCGCGAGGAGTTTCGCGTGCCCTTTCCAGATGTCCTGTACGATCGCTTGGCGATTGATTGCCATTTCCAGCGCTTGTCGCACTTTGACGTTAGCCAGGATTGGATTTTTCACATTGACGACAGCCATTTCAAAGGAGGGCTGATTCGCAAAGTGAAGGGTCGCCCCGGGGATCGCTTGGATTTGCGGCACAGCCTCAATCGGATCAAAATACCAGACGTTGAGTGCATGTGCTTGCGCATTTGTCAAAAGCGTATCTTGGCTGGGAATGATTTTGAAAAGGATCTCTTTGGATTTTGGCTTTGGCCCGTACCAATAGGGGTTGGCTGTCACAGTGATTGAAGCGCCGGGTACCCACGATACAAATTTAAAGGGGCCATCGGATACGGTAGGCGCATGGTTAAACGTTGCCGTATTGACATTTTTTGGAGACATTTTACCAAAGACACTGTAAGGAAGAATCCCTGGCAGATTCCCGGAGAATACGTTGTCGATAAAAGAAGGATCAGGCTTTTTCAGATGGATGACAAACGTTTTTGCATTGACCGTTTGAAAGCTCGCGACGTCTGTCCATCCGAGTGTGGAGACTGCGTTGACGAGTGGATTCGTGATGATTTTATATGTGATCCATACGTCTTTAGAGGT
This sequence comes from Ferroacidibacillus organovorans, assembly GCF_001642725.1. GTDB lineage: Bacteria > Bacillota > Bacilli > Alicyclobacillales > SLC66 > Ferroacidibacillus > Ferroacidibacillus organovorans. The sequence goes on along the minus strand of NZ_LSUQ01000009.1, from coordinate 77,052 downwards.
AACCGGTTGTCCATTCGACCATTTGGCGTTTGGCTTTAGATGGAAGGTGTAAGTGAGACCGTTTTTAGAAATTCCCCCGTTTGTGGTCGTCGGCACGACGGTCGCGAGATTCGGAAGGAGTTGATTTTGTGGTGTCACCGTAAAAAGGTTGCTAAACATGGTCGTCTCGACGATGTTTGAGAAGGTTTGATCTGGGCCAAGAATCGGATTGAGGTTGGCTGGCTCTTCAAAGAGCCCGTCGATGATCGTACCTTGGCTGGCAGGTGTCGCAGCGTGCGCAGCGACTGTCGTGAACAAGTTTCCATACAAAAGAGATGAAGATGCGAGCGTTGCCGCTAAGGTGATACTCCAGTGCTTCTTTGTCATTTGTGAACCCCCCAATGTGATGATGGTCATGATTGAAAATGCGGCAAACCTATCTCATGATCGCCCCCCTTCGAGGGTGTAGCTCGCATCGAATGCGTCGCGGACTGCGTCGCCAAGAACGTTGATGCATAGCACCACGAGAAAGATCATCAGTCCAGGAAAGATGGCGAGCCAAGGGGCGCTTGTCAAGTAACTCTGCGCCTGATTGAGAAGGTAGCCCCACGAGATGTTCGGCGGTTGCACGCCTGCACCAAGAAAGCTCATCACCGACTCGAGCACGATGGCCTGCCCAACCAAAAGGGTGGTATTGACAATCAGTGGCGCAACGGCGTTTGGCATAATGTGTGAAAAGATGATGCGCCCGTTTCGACAGCCCACGGTTTTTGTGGCAGTGACGTAGTCGAGGCTCTTCAAGTAGAGAAAGCGACTGCGAATGATGCGAGCTGGGTACATCCAGGATGTCAGGCTGATCACCTCGACAATGGTTGTCGGTGATGGTCCGAGCACCGCCACGAGCCCAAGGATCACAAAGAGGAGGGGCACAGACAGGCCGACGTCGGTGAGTCGCATGAGAACCGCGTCGACGGTGCCGCCAAAGTATCCGGCGATTGACCCGATGGCGCCCCCGATCATTACCGCGATGAGTGCGGATGACAGGCCGATCATGAGGGAAATCCTTCCGCCATACAGCACCTCTGTGAAGAGATCGATCCCCACATCATCGGTTCCCATGAGGTGGACGCTGCTTGGCGGCGCCAGCATCGCGTTCAAATCGGGAGTATTCAGTGTATACGGCGCTATCCATGGTGCAAAGATTGCGGAGAGCGCCACGAGGATCAGAAAACAGGTCGCGATGATGGTTATCTTGTTTCGAAAAATGCGCTTGATCATGCGCTGCTGATTCGATGTCCCTATGGAAAACGTTTTTGTCACGGTCGGTTCTGTTGCAATCGCCACGTCAGAGCACACTCCTCATTGAAAAAACCTCAGTCAAACTGCACGCGTGGATCAAGTACCGCATAGAGGACGTCAGCGAGAATATTTGCGAGTACGATGATCACAGAGAGCAGTGAGATGACGACCATGATGACTGGGTAGTCATCCTGTGTGATCGCTTGGATAAAGAGGCGACCCATACCTGGCCAGGAAAAGATCGTTTCTGTGACGAGCGCTCCGCCGAAGAGATAAGCGCCATCCATGACCATCACGGTGACGACTGGCAGCAGCGCGTTTTTGAGCGCGTGCTTCCATGTGATGACGGATGGAAAAAGCCCTTTTGAGCGTGCGGTGCGAATGTAATCTGCGCCTAAGACTTCAAGCATGGAGGAACGCACATAGCGACTCTCGTGCGCGACGAGGTAGAGGGCGAGAATGCTGACGGGTAAAATGGCGTGCCAGACTTGATTGGAGAGTGAAAATGCCTGACCGGGGGTAGACATGCCGCCGACTGGAAACCATTGAAGTTTTACGGCAAAGAGCACGAGAACCATCAATCCTAGCCAAAAGGTGGGCATCGCCACTCCGATATAGCTAAGGATGGTCAAGAGATAATCCCAGATGGAGTATTGGCGGAGCGCGCTGAACACGCCGATGACAAACGATAGAATGACCGCGATAACAAAGGAAGAGAGCATCAATTCAAGTGTCGCTGGCATGCGTTGAAGAACCATTTGCAGTGCGGGCACGCCATAGGAGAAGGAATAGCCAAAATTGCCTTGTAATGCGCCACCTAGCCAATTGAAATACTGTACCCAAAGCGGTTTGTTGAGCCCGAAATTCGCTTTAAGCTGCGCGAGCAACTCTTTTGTCATCCCCGGTTCATGATCATACATGGCGAGTGGGCCGCCCGGGATTGCGTGCATCATAAAGAACAGCAAAAGGGAAATGCCTAGCAAGACAGGAATGGATTGAAGCAGACGCCTGATGATGAAACTAAACACGCCATCATTCCTCTCCGTGAAATCGGTGAAAAGGCTACTCTTCCTGGCAGACTAAAGGGAGAGTTCTAAATATTTTTGTGAGACAAAATATATCAAGTAGATTACATTTGGTCAATCCTATACGAAGTATTTTCATATTTATTCATAGACAAATTTGGTGTTGCGCGCCTTGACGTGTACAAAATGGACCGTTAAACTAATAATAATTCTGTATAGGGGGTGAACGCATGCTGATGAAACCGTCGTCGTGGCAATTTTATGTGCGCCTTTTTGGTCCGATGAAAATGCCAAACGGGATACGTCTGTCCTTTTCTGGCGACTCATTCGGCATGCCGCATCCCAACGGATAACACACCTTGGCGATCTGCAAAACCGTCGAGTCCAGCCATTCAGGGACGTATCCTGGATGGTTTTTCTTTTTGGACGAAACGGAGGACAGGAAAACGTGGATGAATTTATCAATCAAGTGCGAGCAGGGCGGAAAAATCTCATCGCGCTCTACGCATTTGTTGCGACGTCGCGATTTTGGGTGGATGGTGGCATCTGGCTCGTCTTTTGGCAGCAGCGAGGACTCTCACTTTTTGAAGTAGGACTTCTAGAGTCACTACTGCATGTGGTCTGCCTTGTGTCGGACGTGCCAATTGGTATTTTTGCGGATCGTTTTGGTTGGAAGCTTTCATTGCTTGTGAGTGCAGTGTTTGGCATCGGGTATACAAGTCTTGCTCTTTTTTCGCACAGCTTTTGGTTGGCTGCGGCGTCCTTTGTGTTGCGCGGGTTGCAGGTAACGTTCGTGAATGGCAGCGACACATCAATCGCCTATGAATCGGCTGGGTGGGCGGGTGTGCAGAACCGCTATCTGGCGATTTCAGGTCGTTTGGTCGCCATCTCACTCATCAGCATGGGAATTGCTGAAGCGACTGGAGGCGCGCTTGCCGCGTGGTCTTGGTCGGCTGTCTATGTTTTGTATACCATCGTCAATGTCATCTCTTTTTTCACGGTGCTTTGGGTGCGCGAGCCGAGGGAGATGAGAAAATCCGTCAGGGAGCACGCTTCCGTTTTTTCGATTGCACATCAAGCGTTGCAATTCGCGAAAAAAAGTCCTCCTTTTCTCGCTTGGATTGCACTGAGTGGCATCCTCTTTGGTTGCATTGCAACGTTTGCATTTTACGGTCAATCGCTCCTACTTCACGCAGGGTATACACTCGTCGGAATCGGAATATTGACGGGATTTGAAAATGGACTGGGCGCGCTCCTGTCATCTCTGGCAGAAGGGTTGGTCAAACGCATGGGGAACAAGAGAATGGTTACCGTCTCTAGCATTCTTGCCGCGATTGGACTCATGTTATTTGCATGGTTACCGGGATTGAGCCTTGGGTTTGGTTACTTGTTGGGGTCGATCGCTGGAAATGCGATTGAACCCCTCATCGAACAAGGGCTTAATCAAATCATTCCATCAGAGCAGCGCGCAACGTTATTGTCCTTTAATTCAACAGCTTTCTCCGTGTTCATGATTTTTGGTTTTCCACTTTTCGGTTGGTTGGCGCAATCCATCGGTCTATTCCACGCGGCACAACTTGGCAGTGTAATTGGTGTGATCGCAATTCTTGGTGTGACCTATTGGTGGCGTGGTAGGGAGAGAGTGAATTGACCTATTTTTCGATTGATCGTAAATTTTTGTTGCAGAACAACTCATATCCTAATAGAATCGTTGCATACGCATGGTTGGAATATCTTGTCGAGAGCATTTTATATGCTTTCTGGAAGGGTGCGTGAATGCATGTGTGAAAACGATTTCAAGTGATTGAACTCTATTTCTCTTTAGATGCTTGATTCCAGGCACGGATGATTTGGTGTGATTGCGCAATCGTTTGCGCACGTGTTTTAAATAACGATTTTTGATGATTTGATTCCAAATAGGGGGTCGTCTGATGAAACGCAGGATTATTAATAGCAGGCAGAAGATAAATCGCGCTGCTGGGATTGTTCTGACATTAGGTATGCTTTACCCTGTCATGGGGGCTCACGCAACAACATATTCAACGGTTCAGTGGGATGGACTTTTTGCAGACCAGGGTCCATTGTATTTTTCGCCGCAAGAGCCATCGCCGATTGATCCAATCCAGCTCACGTTGCGTGCAACTGCGAATAATTTAACCAGTGCTGAGGCGATGGTGTATGACAATGTAACAGGCACTACGTCGACGTATCCCATGAGCTATTCTGGAACCGATGCGAATGGATTGTATGAATTTTGGACCGTCACGCTACCCGCGAGTGCAGATACAAGGTTTTATTATTTTCAGGCGAATGACGGAACCAGCATTGCTTATTACAACGGGTTTGGCGCTGCGTCATCGGCTCCTGCCAATGGTCCCACAGGTGGCGATTTTTGGATTGCACCAGGATTTACGACGCCAACGTGGGCTCAACGAGGTGTACAGTATCAGGTTTTTGTTGACCGTTTTTATAACGGAAACACGGCAAACGACGTGACAAATGGCGCCTATACCTGGCAAGGGAATCCGACGGTTCAATTGAATTGGGGACAGGACCCGGAACTTGGCAATCAAGGTGGAACAGATCAAGTCGCGTTTGCAGGCGGGGATCTGGAAGGGGTTGACCAAAAGCTCTCATATATCACGAATTCACTGGGAGCCAATATTCTTTATCTCAATCCAATTTTTACTGCAAACACAAATCACAAGTATGACACACAGAACTATTTTCAAGTGGATCCGCACTTTGGTGGAAATTCGGCGCTTCAACAGCTCTCTTCGGATGTTCACAATTCAACGGATCCAGCGGGACAAAAGGGTCGCATTGTTCTTGATGGTGTTTTTAATCACACCGGAGCTAGCAATGCCTGGTTCCAAGGGGCGCAATCGAGTCAGACCAGCCCGTATTACAATTGGTACACCTTCTCCTCCTGGCCAAATTCCTACGCTACCTTTGAAGGTGTAGCGAATTTGCCTAAATTGAACTACGGATCGACTTCCCTGCAGGGTGAGATTTACGGTAATAGCAACAGCGTGGCACAGACTTATTTAAATCCGCCTTATCTCATCGATGGCTGGAGGCTTGACGCGCCAGGCCATGTCGGAGCAAACGGCTATGATCCAGAGGCGAATGGAAATTACAATGATCCGACCAATCATGCGGTCTGGCAGGGATTTCGCTCGTCTGTCAAGGCAGCCAACCCAAATTCATTTATTTTCGGGGAATGGTTTGAGGGATCACAGCCTTATGAATGGTTAAACGGGAATCAATGGGACAGCTCCGTCAATTATAACGGATTTTTGCAGCCAGCTTCCGAGTGGATCACTGGATATGATGACGGATTTAATGCGAATAGCATTGATCCTACCCAATTGGATCAATGGCTACACAATACGCTTGTTCAAGCACCGCGTGCTGCACAATTGACACAGGTGAATCAGTTGAGTACACAAGACACACCACGATTCGGAGAACGGGCTGCAGAGTCCATCTCCTATAAAACGTATACTGCGCCTAATGGTTCGACATTTACGGAGCCTTATGGAGGAACTCCGAATGTATGGAAAGACGATTTGGGCGCTTTTCTTGAATTTTCATACGTGGGACTTCCAACGATCTACTACGGTGACGAGTATGGCATGATGGGTGGAGGGACAAATGACGCAGGAAAACGCTGGACGTTTGACTGGAGTCAGGTTGCCAATGGCGGCAACAGCGTTTTTCAACTCTATCAGCAACTCATCGCGTTGCGTCATCAATACAGTGCACTTCGAGATGGCTCGTTCATGACCTTGGTGGCGGACAATAACACAAATGTCTATGCATTTTCTCGCTTTGACGCAAACCAGCGAATGATTATCATCTTAAACAATAGCAACACAACACAGACAGAGACGATTCCGGCAGCTGACGCGGGCAGCTTGATCGGCAGCACCCTTACAAACGTGACCCCACTGGTTAACGGTGTGACAGAAGCCTCAAGTTATACGGTTGACAGCAGCGGCAACATTACAGTGACTCTCCCTGGACACTATGCAACAATGTTAGAGCAGGCGGGAGGACCACTCGTATCTGGTGCAGCTTTGCCTGCAGTAAGTTCTAATACCAGTCCACTCACAGCCGGTCAAACGGCATCCATTTATTATGATGGGTCTCTTGCTTCGACGGCGAGTACAATGACGATGCATTGGGGGTTCAACGGCTGGAATTCTACCATCGATACGCCGATGGTGAAACAGGACAATGGTTCGTGGAAGGCGACGGTTTCAATTCCAGTTGGCTCACAGTTGAATGCCGCCTTTTACAATCAGAATGGGACATGGGATAACAACGGTGGACAGAATTACAATATGGAAATTCAAATGCCAGGCACTGTGGATACCAATCCATATCCGCTTGTTGCGGGTCAACCAGCAACCATCTACTATGATGGCACACTTGCTCCCAATGCCTCATCAATCGATATGCATTGGGGATACAACGGGTTTACAGGCGTGACAGATACAGCGATGACTAAACAGTCAAACGGCAGTTTTGCGGCGACGGTAACAATTCCGGCAAATGCAAATGAGTTCAACGTTGTGTTTCACGACCAAAACAACAATTGGGACAACAACAGCGGAAACAATTACAATGTGCCTGTTCAGTGATCAATAGAAGTTCAGACGGAAAGGTCGTGAAGGAGATGGACTTCAAACGACGTTTTGAAAATGATGTACCGACAACTCTTCGCCTCTGAGCGAAGAAGATCCCATCATGATCTCTTTCGTCAGAGGACAGGCAATGTCCAGCGATTGACGGAGGGGTACAACATGAGTAAAAAGTTTTTGGGCGGATTTTACATGGCGCTCGCAGCGAGTATTTGGGGCGGCATGTACGTGGTAAGCAAGCTGGTCTTGACTGTGGTGCAACCGCTTTTGCTTGTGTGGCTTCGCTATGTGGTCGCGCTCATCGTGCTGGCGCTGATCATGATCTTCACGCGGCAATCTTGGCGGGTTCATCGGAAGGATCTACCGTCGATTCTGGCGATAGGCATTGTCGGGTACGTAATCTCCATAGGGGCGCAGTTTTATGGAACAAAGCTATCTACCGCACAGATGGGCGCGATGATTACGTCAGCGACACCCGCTTTTATGGTTGTTTTTGGCCGGATTTTTTTGGGTGAAAGGATCACGTTGCGAAGGGCCGTCTCTGCGGGGCTCGCCACAATCGGTGTTTTGATGGTCGTTGGAATTGGGGGATTTAATCATTCCTATCAACTTGGCGGCTTCATTCTGGTCATTGCGGCACTTACATGGGCGCTTATGTCCATTTTTGTAAAGCGTGTCCCGCGTTCCTATTCGCAAGTAACCATCACCATGTATTCCGTTCTGACGGCAACCCTTGTCATCACCCCGTTTGTTTATGAACAGTGGATTCACCTATCGCCAGGTGTTTTTTTTCACCCTGTGATTTGGGGCGGCGTGCTGTATCTTGGCGTGGTATCTACAGCTGGCGCTTTTTTCTTGTGGAACAAAGGACTGCAGTGGCTTGATGCCGGCACGGGAGGTTTGTATTTCTTTTTTCAACCGTTGATTGGGACATGGCTTGGCTGGCTGATTCTCGGTGAGCGTGTCGGTTTCACATTTTGGCTCGGAGCCTTTTTGATTCTTCTCGGAGTATCCCTCGTCATAAAAGAATAAACAGCGGTTCAAAAGGGAGGGCAGATTCACTTGTGCTCTCTCTTTTTTAATTTCATTCAAATCCCCTTAGGAAATGCTTGGATAATCCACCTGTTTTCTACACATACTGCCCTTACGCTATAGGATGCGTGGGGGGATAACGCTACATGATGAAAGATGCAAATCGAGGTCTGACAAGAGTCACATGGATTTTTCTTGCGACGATCGTATTTCTTGTCGCACTTGGCGCCGTAATGTGGTGGTTTGACGGTTATTGGTTATCGCCCAACAGATAAGTCTTCCAAGAGCAGTCACTTTTGATGGCAGGGAGGCGTGATATGGCACAAGGGCGCAAAATAAAAAATCTTCGAATTGGAATTGCCATCGTCGTTTTGGTAGCGGTCATGGTTCTCTTGTGGGAATTTCGAATCTATCATATCTATTCGGCGCGACCGTAATGGAACTGCCGCGTGTGTCGCATCATTTTGCCAACCAAACCTTGGCGTACCCCGAATCTCTCTCTCAAAGGAGAAGGTCATGACGATGTATGGTTTCATCCGTCGTTCTGTGCAGTGGATGGCACTTTTATTCTGTGGTCTGTCGACGACAGGATGTAGTTCGAATGTCCTTGTATTTCATCCAGCAGGTCCTGTGAGTCGGATTGAAGAACATTTGATCATCATGTCGATCATCCTCGTCACCATTGTCGTTGTGCCCGTCATTTTGCTGCTCTGGTATATCGTGCGCACCTTTCGCGATACGCCAAATAATCCTGCTCCGTATGAGCCGGAGTGGTCTGAGAGTCGCGTTCTTGAAAGCATCTGGTGGGGAATCCCCATCATCATTGTGGCTGTACTCGGCTTTTTTACAGTGAAGGATACATTTGCGTTAACGCGTCCTCCTGAGAAGGTTACAAATCCGCTCACCATACTGGTAACCTCACTTGACTGGAAGTGGATGTTTCAGTATCCAGGTCAGCAAGTTGCCACAGTCAACTATTGTGAAATTCCTGCCAGTCGCCCCGTCCAGTTTGTGCTCACGTCAAACGCACCCATGAACTCCTTTTGGGTTCCAGAATTGGGCGGGCAGGAGTATACGATGCCAGGTATGGCGATGCGCCTCTGGCTTCAGGCTGATCAGCCGGGCATTTACTATGGTCACGGCGCAAATTTTTCAGGTAAAGGGTTTGCCCATATGCAGTTCAATGTCCACGCGGTGAAGCAAACGCAATTTGACGCTTGGGTAAAACATCTGAAAAGGACTGCGCCACCCCTTACGATGGATGGGTATCACGGATTGGTGCGACCGAGTGTCGTTGGGCAAATGTCCTTTTCATCCTATCCGCCCACCATCTTTCGGGACATGATCATGCAGGAGGGAGGCATGTACATGAAGCACGACATGACCATTCTGGGTACGGCAGATTGAAGTGCTTGTGACGAGTGTTCAACCGTGCCGCGCACGATCAAAGTTGCCCACCTGAATTGAGGAAGTTGCCCGCCTGACTTGAGATAGAGAGGAATTCGAGAGATGCCAGGCTATGATCGACATCATCCCACACCCTTTTTTGTATCGGGTGACCCAATGATCTACGCTTCTGATGTCCTGATTGCATTGACGCTTGTCGGTGTTGTATTTGTTCTCACCTATTTTCGAAGGTGGCGCTGGCTGTGGGAGGAATGGATCACAACGGTCGATCACAAAAAAATCGGCATCATGTATCTCCTCGCGGCGCTTGCGATGATGTTTCGCGGTGGAGTGGATTCGGAGTTGATGCGCACGCAGCTCGCGTTTCCAAACAACCACTTTCTCGGTGCGGAACACTACGATCAGATCTTCACGACACACGGGACGATCATGATTCTGTTTATGGCCATGCCACTGATCTTCGCCATGATGAACATCGCAGTTCCATTGCAGATCGGCGCGCGTGATGTTGCGTTTCCATATTTGAATGCGATCAGTTTCTGGCTGTTTTTCTTTGGCGCGATGCTCTTCAATCTATCGTTTGTCATCGGCGGTTCGCCGGATGCGGGATGGGTCAGCTATCCGCCGCTGACAGAGACGCCGTTTGACCCAGGGCCAGGTGAAAATTTCTATCTCCTCGCGCTCCAAATATCTGGAATTGGAAGCATTGCGACGGGCATCAATTTCTTGGTGACCATACTTAAAATGCGCGCGCCAGGAATGACACTGATGCGGATGCCGCTTTTTCCATGGTCTGTGTTGTCTGCATCTGTCTTGATTATTTTTGCGTTTCCCGCGCTGACGATTGCCCTCGCGCTTCTTTTGCTTGACCGATTGGCAGGGGCGCATTTTTTTACAATGCTTCAGGGTGGCAATCCCATGATGTATGTCAATCTGTTTTGGGTATGGGGCCATCCAGAAGTCTACATCGTGGTTCTTCCGGCGTTTGGGATTTTCTCGGAAGTGTTTGCCACGTTTTCACGCAAACGAGTCTTTGGCTACACCTCGATGGTCGCGTCACTGATGACAATCGCCGTCATCAGCTACTTTGTCTGGGCGCATCACTTCTTCACCATGGGTGCCGGCCCCGGTGTAAACTCCTTCTTTGCCATCGCGTCCATGTGCGTCGGAATTCCAACGGGAGTCAAGGTGTTCAACTGGCTGTTCACGATGTTCAAGGGAAGAATTCGTACGTCGCTTCCCATGCTCTGGGCGATTGGATTCATCCCGAATTTCGCGATTGGCGGCGCGACAGGGATCATGCTGGCTGCGGCGCCTGGCGACTATCAGTACCACAACAGTTACTTTTTAATTGCCCACTTCCATCAGGTGCTCATTGGCGGTGTGGTGTATGGCATGCTTGCGGGGATGTACTATTGGTGGCCGAAGATGTTCGGCTTTATCCTTGATGAACGTATTGGCAGATGGGCCTTTTGGCTTTTCAACATCGGGTTTTACGTGTGCTTCATGCCGCAATACCAACTCGGATTTATGGGAATGACGCGAAGAGTCTATATTTATCCAGCAGACATGGGATGGTCAACACTCAATCTCATCTCAACGGTAGGCGCCTATTTGATGGGGATTGCCTTCGTTCTTATCGTTGTCGAGATTCTCTACAGCGCAGTCTGGGGGGTGCGCGATACGACAGGCGATCCGTGGGACGGTCGGACGCTCGAATGGTCTCTGCCATCGCCTGCACCACACTACAATTTCGCACATGTTCCCGTTGTGACGGAGCGTGACGCGTGGTGGGGCCAGAAAGAGGCGCGGAAAAAAGGGGAAATTCAAAAGGAGACGAGACCGTTTCAGCCAATCCACATGCCCAGAAATTCTGGGCGGCCGTTCATCATGTCCCTGTGCTTCTTTATTGGTGGGTTCGGGTTAGTGTTCGAGTGGTATCCGCTCGCGCTTGTCGGATTGGTCGGTATTTTGACGAGTCTTTTGATGCGTTCAGTAGAGCGAGACACCGACTATTACATTCCCGTTGAAGAGATTCAGCACATTGAATCGAATTTGGGGAGGGCATAGGGTTGGCGATTGGACATGATGCCGTTTTGTCAGAGGATGATGAAACGACGCCGCTTGAATACCGTCATGAAAATGATGTGCTAAGAATCTACGGTTTTTGGCTCTTTATCGCGACAGATCTCGTCCTCTTTGGCACACTGTTTGCAACCTATGTTGTCTTGCGCGCAAATACAGCAGGAGGTCCGAGTGAGTCGCAATTGTTTGAGGTACCCATCTTCACTGCGGAGACGCTGATTCTGCTTACGAGCAGCTTTACGTGTGGACTGGCCACCTTTCAGATGCATCGGAAAAAGCATGGCTGGCTTTCCTTCTGGCTCGTGGTAACCGTATTGCTCGGGGCGACATTTATCGGTCTAGAACTCAGCGAGTTCATTACGTACGCAACACACGGTGCGACGATGCAGCGCAGTGCATTCTTATCCGCGTTTTTTACACTCGTCGGCACACACGGAATACACGTGTCTATGGGAATTCTCTGGATGCTTTCGATTTTATACCAATTGTGGCGCACAGGACTTAACAGCACGACGGCGCGCAAGGTGTTTGTGGTCGGACTCTACTGGCACTTTCTCGATGTCGTGTGGGTATTTATCTTCACGGTTGTCTATCTGACGGGGGTGGCGCATTGATGAATACAAATGCAAATCGGGCGTTTCCGTGGAAGCACGTGACAGGATTTGTATTGTCCATCGCCCTCACACTGCTCGCACTTTGGATGGTGCAGGCGCATGTGATGGGTTTCACTGCGCTCATCTCCGTCACACTCCTGTTCGCTGCTCTGCAAATTCTCGTTCAATTGTTTCTATTTATGCACATCACGGATAGTCCAGGTCCTCGCTACCATGTCATTGCCCTCGCGTTAGGATTGCTTTTTACTTTCACGATTGTAGCGGGATCCATTTGGATCATGACCTTTGGCGGTAATCAGGCGTATTGACATAGGAGAGAATCACGCTTTTTGGAATTGAATGCGTGAGAAATAAATAGACCGAGTATCCGCGTGATGCGTGGACACTCGGTCCTTTTTGTGTGTCTTGATAGACTCTCAAAAATGTGCAGATTTTCACGTCGATTAGCCCGTCCGTTCAAACGACTGTATTCATACATTATGGTAAGTCAATTTCGGAGGTGAATCATGAAGGCTGTATCAACGCACGTTAACGTACGCCTCAATGCCGAGGAAATGCAAAAGTTTTTGCAGCGCATGCAATCTGATCAAACGTTTTCTCGCAAACTGAGCGCAGTTCTTCACACGAACGATGAAGCGCGGGTTGCCGGATTTCTAAAACGAAACGGATTCAAATTTTGACGCGTATCTGCTTGTTTCGCTTTGAAAGGAGGTGATGCATGTGGATCAACACCCGCTTCATTCGACTCATTCGGTGGATTTGCCGAACACTCTCAAAATGTCGGATGTTCACGGTTTGCTCAATCATCTCGGGTTGACAAACAAGACAGATCTGCCAAATCAAACCGATTTATCAAACCCAGAAGGAGGCCCTAATTTCAATTTGCCAGGAACCACAGGAATGTCGAATCGCTTGGGGTTTACGAACGATCTGTAGGCGTGTCAGCAAAAGGTTGAGCCTTTCGATGTTTTGAAAGGAGGTGAGATGATATGCCGATCGGATACGGAATGTCTTGCCCAGTTCTTACCGGAGTGGGCGTCGGAACGACGGTTTTTGTTTGGATCGATGCTGCGATTTTTCTGGCTCGCTTCCAAGGTTTCCAAAACGGTGTCGCGCTGTTTTTGGTAAACGGTGTCCTGTTGCGGGTGCCTTGCTCCCAAATTCGGGCCATTTTTACCTGATGTGAAGCGCGCTGTCCATCCATGTTGTGAATGCCCAATTCAGAAGCTGGAAGGGGATCCGGAAATGCATCCGGATCCCCTTCGGCGTGAATCCAAGGTCCATCCATACTGTGAGTGCCCATCCCACAGTAACCATCCACGGATTCATTTCTAAGTCTATGCAATAAAGACCTTTTCCCTTCCTGTTTTAACCGATAAAATATATTTATTGAATATAACCTTTTTTTGTGTTAAGCGGAAATTTGACTCTATCCCTGGCAAACGATAGGATTTAATCAGTCTGCACAAGATGTGTATGGACAGGGGGCACAGGATGTGTCAAAGGATACTTCAAGGCCTCCCGCCAAAAAATCGTGGCGTGGCACACTCATCGGTATTGTCCTGCTTGTTTTCGTAGGTTTGGCGATTGGATTGGCAATGGAAGCGCCACACGGTTTGCTAAAAGGGCTCCCGGCATCGTGGCAAGCCGCAGCGCGCGCGCTGCTTGTTTTGTTGATTGGGATCGCTGTGTCAAGACTTCTTGAACGTCGGTTGTTCTCGATGGCGGCGCTACACTTGCGTGTGGATCACGCGGCCTCTTTAAAATACCTGGTGCGTCTTCTCTTGTTTGTCACGATCATTTTAGCGTTCTTAGCTTCCATTGGCATTGGATTATCGAGCATCGTCTTTGGCGGCGCATTTGTCACGGTTATCGTCGGACTCGCTGGACAACAAGTGTTTGCAAACATTATCGGCGGAGTCTGGTTGATCTTGTTTCACCCTTTTCGGGTTGGCGATCAGATCGGATTGGTAACGTGGCAGTATCCACTGTTGATGCCGAGTTATCCACATGAAGCGATGCGTCCGGCATACTATGGACAAGTTCACGATATCAATTTGATGTACACGGCGCTTGAGGACAGTGACGGCTTTTTGCAACTGATTCCAAACGGGATTATCGTGCAAGCTTTTATTGAGAATCGATCTGCCAAGAAACGCAGTCGCGTGCGCGTGCGCTTTGACACGCCACTCGAAGTGAATGCGGAACAGTTGGTGACGCAAACGCGTGAAGCACTGCAATCCCACGTTAAGAATCATGGAGAAAAAAACGTTGTGGTTCGCATGATTGATATGTACCCGACGGGTTATTCGTTCCTCGTCACACTTGACACCGTGCGTTTGGGTGACGAGGTGCGCGATGAAATTCTACAAATTGCCTCGAAACAAGTGGCAGCGTCTCGAACAATGGAGGGGTATCACGCATGATGATTCAACCGAAAATTCGCGGATTCATTTGTACCACTGCGCATCCAGCAGGATGTGCTGCCAATGTATATGAACAAATTGAGTATGTAAAATCGCAACCTGCCGTGGAGGGACCTAAACGCGTGCTTGTGATCGGCGCATCCACGGGTTACGGGCTTGCATCGCGCATTGCCGCGGCGTTCTCAGCGAATGCAGCTACACTCGGTGTCTTTTTCGAGAAGCCTTCTTCAGATCAACGCACGGCGACGGCTGGTTGGTATAATACGGCGGCGTTTGAGAAGAAGGCGCGCGAAGCAGGGCTTTACGCGAAGAGCATCAATGGGGATGCGTTCTCTGACGCAATCAAGCAAGAAACAATAGATACGATAAAAAAAGATTTGGGACAGGTGGATCTTGTTGTCTATAGTCTCGCCTCGCCGCGGAGAACCCATCCGAAAACAGGGGAGACTTTCACTTCTGTTCTCAAGCCGATTGGAAAGACGTATCAGAATAAGACAGTCAATTTTCACAGCGGCGAAGTGACGACCGTCACACTTGAACCGGCAACGGATGAGGAAATTCAGCAAACCGTGAACGTGATGGGCGGAGAAGATTGGTCGATGTGGATGCATGCGTTGCGCGATGCAGGAGTTTTGGCTGATGGCATTGTTACGCTTGCGTATTCATACATCGGTCCTGAAGTCACGAAAGCAGTCTACCGTGATGGTACCATTGGCCGCGCGAAAGATGACCTTGAGGCGACGGCTCACACGCTTACACGAGAAATGCGTGAATTTGGTGGAAAAGCGTATGTCTCTGTCAATAAGGCGGTCGTCACGCAATCAAGTTCTGCTATTCCAGTGGTTCCTCTCTATATTTCCCTTTTGTTTAATGTGATGAAAGAAAAGGGTCTTCACGAAGGGTGCATCGAGCAGATGTATCGCCTTTTTGCAAATCGATTGTACGGCGGTCATGATGTAGTGGCGGACGAGCAAGGCAGGATTCGCATGGATGACTATGAAATGCGCGATGATGTTCAGGACATCGTATCTTCGTTATGGCAGAAGGTAGAAACGGCAAATCTCGAAGCGCTCTCTGATATAAAAGGATATCGCAGTGAGTTTTTGAAACTGTTCGGATTTGGATTGGCAGACGTCGATTATGAAGAAGATGTCGATCCGAATGTGAGCCTGTGAGGGGTTGATCGAGATGGTACCAGAGCGTATTGTGTGTCTCGCGGCTGAAGTCCCCGAAATTCTTGATGTGCTTGGCGTGCTTGACCGAGTTGTCGGCATTTCAGCGTATACCACGCGACCGAGCGAGGCGCTTTCAATCCCTAAAGTTTCTGGGTTTAAAAACGGAAGTATTGATCGTATTTTACGCGATAAACCCGATCTGGTAATTT
Organism: Ferroacidibacillus organovorans; assembly: GCF_001642725.1. GTDB lineage: Bacteria > Bacillota > Bacilli > Alicyclobacillales > SLC66 > Ferroacidibacillus > Ferroacidibacillus organovorans. The sequence goes on along the minus strand of NZ_LSUQ01000009.1, from coordinate 61,152 downwards.
TGACATCAGGTGTTCAAAAAGATCTCGCTTCAGAATTGGCGCAGCGTGGTGTAACGTTGCTGCACTTCAATCCACACCGTTTGACAGACATGTTTCAGTCAATATTACTCTTGGGAAACATTGTTGGGCAACCAGAAAAGGCGGAGCGTTATTGCGCGCAATTAAAATCAGAGATTGACGTGGTGAAAAAAAAGGCTGCTGAGTTTCCGTTTCACCCACGTGTCTATTTTGAAGAGTGGATGGATCCCGTGATCGTGGGAACGGGATGGATCAGCGACTTAATTGAAATTGCAGGGGGAGAAGATATTTTTCGGGAGATCTCGGTGCATGGGCGTAGTGCCGTTGAGCGGATTATTTCACCGGAACAGATTCTTGAACGTGACCCTGAGATCGTTTTTGCGTCATGGTGTGGCAACCCTTTTCAATCCAATGAATTTTTAACCCGCGCCGGTTTTACTACCATGCGCGCACTACGTGAGGAACGTATCTATGAGATCAGTAGTGAAGTACTTCAATGTGGTCCAATGCTCGTTGATCAACTCAGGGTCATGCACGATTTGCTACAGACCTTTGTCGATTCATCGAATGGAGTGATAAGGCGATCGTCATAAACATTCCACGGTCACTGCTACGCATTCTTCCCGGAGACACGATCGGTATCGTGTCTCCGGGATTTTTTGTGACGATGTTTTGACTTCGCCGATTGCAGAATACCATTTACTTTTCTAAATTGCAGATTTATCATAGGGTTGTATTGACGTTAACGTAAATGGCAACAAGGGGGTCTGCGCTTGAAGGAACGGCTTTATTCCATCACAGATCTTGCGGAACGGTTTGATATCAGTACGCGAACCATTCGCTACTATGAAGAAGTTGGACTGTTAACCTCAGTAGATCGGGATACTCCCAATCATCCACGATTTTATACACAACGGGAACGTCGCCGATTGAAACTGATTCTTCGCGGTAAACGGCTCGGATTTAGTCTTCAGGATATTAAAGAAATGGTTGACTTGTACGAGATGAACCCAAAAGGAGTCATTGAAAAGGAACGCATACTTCAATTTACAGATGAAAGACTAAAGGAGATTGAGGAAAAAATTGATCAGCTTGAGATGCTGAAAGCAGATCTCCTTCTTCACCGTGATCGATTTCTCAAAGAAGTTATTCCTGATTCTGAGGCGATCGATACAGTTCGAAAAGGCGGTGAACAGAGTTGACGAGTCAGGCTACGGTTCACGGTCTTTTAGAGCGAAATGCACGTAAATATTTAACAGAAGAGGCGTTTGTCACACCCACCTCGCGTTTATCGTATTCGCAAGTCAATGCGTTCGCGAACCAAATTGCACATTACCTGAAGAATTCTGGTGTTGGATCTGGCGAGCGTATTCTGATTTTGTCTCGAAATAATGAGCAATTTTTGTTTTCGTTTTTTGGCGTTTTAAAAATCGGCGCCATTGTAGCACCGATCAATACCCGACTGACCAAGGAAGAACTCGTACAAGTGCTCATGAACATTGGAGCGGTAGGTATTCTCTATGAAGCGTCGTTCTCTACCATGATTCATGAGTTAAATCATGCAATATCAACGATTTGGATGCACTGTATACAAAACATTCTTCAATTTCAACACCATCTGCCAACTTCAAACCTTGATCTCCCGATTCGAGCAGAAGATCCATGTGAAATTCTGTTTACTTCTGGTACGACAGGTACTCCCAAGGCCGTGTTGTTTAGTCACGACCGATTACGCAACCTGGCTGCCGCGATTTGTGTAGAGTTTCACATCACTCGATCAGATAAGCTGCTTACCCTAATGCCTCTGACACACTCGGCTCCGTTGAATTGTTTCTTTTTGAGCGGAATTTATGCCGGAAGTTCTCATGTCATTGCTGACTTTAGCCCACAGTTATTTTTGCAATCCATACAATCCGAACATTCGACCATTACATTCGCCGCGCCAATTGGCTATATTTTGGCCGCAAAAGAGTTGAATGTCCAATCGTTTGATCTTTCGAGTGTGAGGGTTTTTGCTTACGGTGGAGGGTCTCTAGCGTCAACCGCGTATATCCAGATTAAATCAGCTTTTCAGAGCGATCGCTTTTATCAAGTCTATGGTTTGACAGAAGCAGGACCGAATGGATCTTTTTTAAGTCCAGATGAGCATCTTGCGAAAGCTGGAAGCATTGGAATGCATCCAACGCTCAATATGGAGCTTCGCGTGGTGCGTGATGATGGAACGGATGTGTCATCTGGCGAAAGGGGTGAAATCATTCTTGCGGGAGATACACTCATGCTCGGATACTACCATGCGCTTCATGGTATTTCTGAAGTTACGGATCATGGTTGGCTGAAAACAGGCGATATTGCGTACCGAGATGAAGAGGGCTATGTGTTTATCGTCGATCGAAAAAAAGACATCATCATATCCGGAGGCGTTAATATTTATCCACGAGAGATTGAGGAAGTCCTTTCCAGTCATCCCGCTGTAACAGAGGCGTGTGTGGTGGGCGTTCCCAATGATGAATGGGGGGAAACGGTCAAGGCAGTCGTTGTTTTAAATAAGAGTGTCACAGAACAAGAGTTGCGCACACACGTGGCGAGTTCACTTGCGGATTATAAATGTCCTCGCATTTATCAATTTGTACCAGAATTACCGCGCAATGCGAATGGGAAAGTTTTGAAGAACGATCTCAAAAAATAGATGACGGGTTGCATCTTTAGGATAAAAGGGGGACTCCAGGATGTTGGATTACAGCCAACTCAAGTCGGTCAATGAGCTCAATTGGTACGAGGATGACCCCATCCTGACGCGCTATGCCAAGCGATATCTTCCCGAATCAGTTTTAACCTATGTGGAAGATTCGTTTCGAAAAACAGGACAATTGGCTGCGGGACCCATGGATCGGCGTGCGGTGTATACGGACAGAGACGGTGCTCCCAAGCTTATTCGATACAATAAAAAAGGGGAAGAAATTAATGAAGTCTGGTATAACGAGGGATACCTGCAAACGGTAAGAGATGGCTATGGGACAGGTGTCGTCGCTTATCGATATGATGCAAACGCTCCGTCTCGCATCCCATTCTTTGTGAACGCTATTCTTTTATATCTGTTGTGTGAAGCAGAACCAGGGTTTACGTGCCCTGTGGGATTAACGCAGTCTGCGGCGTTTGTACTCGAAAAATTTGGATCAGACCAACAAAAAGAAATGTATCTCTCTCGACTCGCATCCCTCGACCATGAATGGTTTGTGCAAGGTGCGACATTTTTGACAGAGATTCAAGGTGGATCGGATGTTGGGGCAATCAAAACGGTTGCGGTTGTGGAAGGCGACCACTATCGATTGACGGGAGAGAAATGGTTCGCAAGCAACTGCGACGCCGAAATTGCGATCGTTCTTGCACGCGTCAACGATCTCCCAGACACACGCGGACTCGGGCTCTTTCTTGTTCCTCGCACATTACCAGATGGAACGCACAATCGCGTGACCATCCGTCGTCTTAAAGATAAACTTGGCGTGCGCGCTGTAGCGAGCGGAGAATTAGTCTTTGAAGAAGCAATCGGGTACCTGATTGGCGAGGAAACGAAAGGGTTTAAATACATGGCAGAAGCCTTGAATGTTTCCCGTCTCGGAACGGCTTTGTCAGGATTGGCTTCTGCGAGGCGGGCGTTAAGTGAGGCAGCGCTATATACAAGTCAACGAGCAGCGTTTGGTCAAAATGTAATGCAATTTCCGATGGTGCGCGAGACACTCTCTGATCTTGCTGTGGAGATTGAGGCTGGGTGGGCCATTGTGGCGCAGACGATCAAACGTTTTGACGAAGTGCACACCTATGAACGAGATCAAAATAAGAGTGTTCATCTTTTGCGAATTCTTCTATCGCTTGTAAAGCTTCATTGTAGTGAGCTTGGAGTAACGTCGACAAGGCAAGCGATGGAACTCCATGGTGGGAATGGTTATATCGAAGAATACGTAACTGCGCGGCTGCTTCGAGATGCACTTGTCAATCCCATTTGGGAAGGGACAGCCAACATTCAGGCGCTTGAAGTTCTGAAAAATTTACAAAAGGGAGGCGCCGTAGAATTTCTCGGTGATTTAGAAAACACGCTTCAGTTGCTCCATCTTTCTGGCACAGAGCGTCTGCGTGACACGCTTCGTACAGAACTCATGCGATGTGAGAAGTTGATGGGACACGTGCTCCAACAAGCGTATGAAGTTCAATCTGCTATGGCGAAAAGGTTGGCTTTGTTTATGTATGAAGTGTTTGCCGCGATCCACCTGCTTGAAGAGGCTCAGTATGACATGATCCATTTTCACGATAAAAGGCGATTGCTTGTCACGGAGTCTTGGGTAAACAAGTCCTTTTCGATGGATGCCAATAGGGATATTTTAAACAACCGACTGGTTACAGAGAACGATTTGCAAGTCTTCGTGGCTTTCAAGTCGATTCCTCTTGAGGATCTCACGTGAATCTCGATTGAAAGATTTGCTGATGGACATTGTGATTTCACATCAGAGGGTCATGATTTGAAAGGATGAGAGCATTGTCAACGAATCAAGCATTAGAGGCGACGCCAAATCGATTAAAAGACGGGAGTGTGAGTTTTTGGGGAGCTTTAGCCATCTCGTTTGGCAATATGGCTCCCGCAGCCAGTGTGCTTTTTCTTCCACAGGCTATGGCACAGTATACTGGTACAGCCGTACCACTGGCCTTTGTTTTTGCCATGATTGCTTCCTTTTTTACTGCCGTCTCGATTTTGCATTTTACGCGGAGGTACGCTTCTGCGGGCGCGGCGTATACCTTTAACAGCATGGCTTTTCATAAGGTGTTTGGCTTTTTGTCAGGTTGGATGCTATCCCTTGCGTATGGATTGGCACTGCCATCGAATCTCTTAGTGTTTGGTTATTTTGCGCAAGGTTTTATTGCACAAGCATTTGGCATCAATGTGGACTGGATGATCTTTTCGTTCTTCGCTTTAATTGCCGTCACGGTTTTAGTCATCCGGGGGATTCGCGCGTCGGCACGCACGGATCTCGTTTTGATCATTCTGGAAACGAGTGTTATTGTTTTATTGTCTATCATTATCATTGCAAAAGGGGGTGCTGCAGGAAATACTCTCGCCGTTTTTCTCCCTGGCGAGTCTCCCCAATCTTTTATCGGCATCATTTTTGGCATGCTTTATGGCGTTGGCGCATTCGCTGGATTTGAGGCGTCAGCCACCGTCTCTGAAGAAACTAAAGACCGTTTTCGTACGATTCCTGCGGTTATTTTTACAACGCTGGTATTGGGAGGCATTCTCTATGTGCTCGTCTCTTATGCCATTTCCATTGGGTATGGATTGAATCACGGAAAAGAGTTAGCTTCTGCGACGCTGCCCATGAGTACGCTAGCCACTCGCTTCGTAGGGAAGTGGATGGCACTTTTAGTCGATTTTGCAGGAATGACTTCAGCGCTCGGTGTGTCCTTGGCGAGTGCCAATGCGAGTGTGCGAGTGATCTATTCCATGGGGAGAGATGGGGTTCTTCCCTCGTGGTTTTCCGCAGTTCATCATAAATATTTTACACCGCATCACGCAGCGATCGTACTCTCTGTGTTGTCTGCGCTGTTACTCCTTTGTTTGGGACTCGTCGCGTCCCCCTACCCGATGGGGTTTAGTTATCTTGTTGCAGCGGCTGATGTTCTGGGATTGACGCTCTATGTTTCTGTCAATTTGGCGTGGATGCGCATGTGGTGGAAAGATGAGCAACACTACAAAATGAGTTGGTTGATCGGAATAATTCCCTCTCTCTTAGGGGTTATTGTGATGGGGATTCCGCTGCTTACGACGATTTACCCGATTCCGGCGTGGCCGCTAAACCTCGTGCTTTATCTCACGTTTATCTATATCGCGATAGGGATCGTATTGGGTTTTGTTACAAAGAAAAGGGATTCAAATCGTTTAGAACACGTTGATCAAGCTCTGTCTGTAAAAGAGATGTAGAGGGTTGTACCAGGGGGGATCGCCATTGTGTGGCGCGGATGATTGGTGCGCAAAGTTTGAAGAAGCAGTTGTTCAGGAATCGATCTTCGACATGATTGAATCTCTTCAAACACAAGCCACGACACACGCTGGCACGGCGAATGCCGCCGCGAAAAGAATGGCGATTAAAGAGATCGAGCGACATTTTTCACTCGATGCAGAGGGACGTTTTCGTGTTGGACTTGCTCTGTGCCGGAGTGGAAACCATACGGCAGAGGAAGTAGGAGCCTACGTGCTTTCTTCTTGCTATGCGGAGCATCAGGAGGAAGTCGCTAATGTCTTACATAAATTGGCGGATCACACCAATTGGGAAGTTCGCGAGTGGGTAGCAGACGCTTGTGGACGCATTCTGGCAGCTCATTTCGATCGATTCTACCCAACGATGCAAATGTGGACAGCTGACCCTTCGGACAAGGTTCGAAGGGCTGTCGCATTGGCCGCGATGTATGCAGGCCATCGTCGAATCGCTGACCATGCGCCAAAGATACTCGATCTCATCGAGGCGCTTCTGCCTGATCGCGCGGTGTATGTCAGGGAGAATCTTGGTCCCTTCGCGCTAGGCAGTGGACTCATCCGTGACTACCCGATACAAGTTCTTGATCGATTGGATCACTGGATTGAAATAGACGATGAACAGGTGCGCTGGAATCTTGCCATGATTTTTTCCGCGGCGAACGGGGCGAAGTACGCGGTGGCTGCCAAGCATGTTCTTGCGTTGCTTGAGGCCGATTCGCGACCCTATGTTCAAAAGGCTGTAACCAAAGCCATAAAAAATCTCAGGAAGAGATGCAAAGAGTATTTCATCGCTCAAAAGGAGGCCGATTTTTGAACTTCACAACGGATGAAATAAACCGAGAACGCGCGATCGAAATTGCAAACTGGTCGTACGGCTCACCTTATGATTTCTATAACATCGGCGTTTCTGAGGAAGCAATCGCAGAATTAATGAATGGATCCTATCGTGCTGTTTATTCTGAGGATTGGCAGATGATTGGTTTTTATTGCACCGGAGATTCAGCACAGGTGTCAACAGGAAACGCGTTGTTCGCCTATGATCATGGTGGGGATGAGGTCATTGATTTTGGACTTGGCATGCGTCCTGACTGGACGGGAAAGGGGCGGGGTTCTTCTTTCTTGGCGTTTGTGTTGGCGGTAATCGTCGCAAATCATCCGGGTCACGCGCTGCGCCTGACCGTTGCTGTGTTCAATCAACGTGCGATCAGATTGTACCAGAAGTTCGGTTTTCGGACGGTGATTCAGTTTGATCGGAAGGGAACTCTTTTTCAGACGATGAAAATGCGTGATGGAGATTTTGAGAAAATACGAGCGGAACTTCAAATACAACACCCGCAAACCGAAAGGGATCGAATGAAGTTAAGGGAGCTATGGGAAGCGGAGTGGGGTGGCGATCGAATGGTTAGTCGCGGACATGTCTATCGACTTCCCGACCTAATCCAACGGATCGCCAAGGTCGAGGATGCACTGGTAGGTGCTACAACGTATCGACTGGATGACAACGGCGGCTGTGAACTGATGAGTCTAAATGCGTTGAGGCAAGGGATAGGAATCGGCACGGCGCTGCTGCACAGCGTAGAAGATGAGGCAAAAAAAGCGGGGTGCCGCAGGGTGTGGCTCATTACAAGCAATGACAATCTGGAAGCGATCCGCTTTTACCAGCGGCGCGGTTATCGTATCACAGCCGTCTATCCAGGCGCGATTGATCAGGCGCGGAGCATAAAACCTGCGATTCCGCACATTGGAGATCATGGCATTGAGATTCACGATGAAATTGAATTGGCAAAGTCTCTCACAGAGGTGTGATCAAGCCTTTTGTGCATAACCTTCAAAGTTGAGCAGTTTTGTCTTGATATCTAATCCGCCGCTGTAACCTGTGAGCGTTCCGTTTTTGCCGATGACCCGGTGGCAGGGGATGATAATCGGGATAGGGTTTGCCCCATTTGCACCTCCAACAGCTCTTACTGCACGTGGCCGACCGATGTTTGTCGCAATTTCAGAATAGCTTCGCGTCTGACCAAACGGGATGTGCAGAAGTTCGCGCCATACTTGGACTTGAAACGGTGTCCCGCGCAAGTCAAGTGGAGAGAAAAACGCAGTGCGCTGACCCATGAAATACTCCCTAATCTCTTTTGCGTATGGCTGTAACTTGGTTTCGCTATGAATCAGACGCGCGTCAGGAATTGATTTTTTTATCCATCCTTCCAGCGAATCGAAGGGTTCCTTAGGAAGAAGAATGTTACAGAGCCCGACGTCTGTTGCAGCAAGGCGCAACTCCCAGTCTTCGTGCTTTAAGGTTGCAAAATAGACGGTGGATGATGGTTGTAGCATAGCGATTACTCCTCTCATGCATCGATTCAGGCTTTTATCCTAGCAACACTACTATACATGTGATGATCTCAAAACGTAAGCTTATGGAATAAGTCAGCAAGATATCGAATGCTGAAAAAGGGTATTCTTTTCATACGCAGCAAACCTTATTTTACAATTTTCAAGCGATATCTCTGAAAGAAAGGAATCGAACATAATGGATATTTTAACGCCGATTGAACCGTTTGATTTTTCAAAGATGCTAGAGCGACCGCTGTCTCGGCCCTCGAAGGTGACAGTTATTGATGCTGAGACATCTTCTTTTACTAGGGCCATGCGATTGAATGCGAGGGTCATTCCTATTACCATAACGGGTAAGGGTACGGTAGAGCGACCGCTTCTCCAGCTTGTTTATCCGCAAGTGCATGATCACGAGCGAACAGAGATTCATCAGAAAATTAAACATATGTTCTCAACACATGTGAATGTGGTTGATTTTTATGCGTTGGTCACGCCGGATGTCGCGTGGCGCCCTCTCTTGAAACCATTGTACGGGCTGCGTCCGATCCAAGATGCGGATCTGTTTGAATCAATGGTCAAGATTATCATTGGCCAACAATTGAATGTGCAGTTTGCCGCCACCTTGGTCGAACGTTTGGTAGACTTAGGGGAAGAGCGCGTTACGTGGGGTGGCAGATTCTTGCCTGTATTTCCATCTCCAGAACAGGTTGCGAGTTGGTCGTACGATCAACTTCGAGAACGCTCGTTCAGTCAGCGCAAGGCGGAGTATGTGATCGATTTTGCGCGGTCAGTGGTGGATGGAAAGGTGGATCTTGAGTCGTTTCGTCAAATGCCAGATGAGCAAGTGTACGAACAATTGATTCCGCTTCGAGGCATTGGCCGCTGGACCGTAGAATGTTTCCTGCTATTTGGGATAGGGAGACAAGACATTATTCCGGCCGCGGACATTGGTGTGCAAAACGCGCTGCAAAAACTGACGGGGATGGAGTACCGCCCAAGGGAGGAAGAAGTACGACATATCACTGCGAAGTGGGCGCCTTTTCGAAGCTTTGTGACCTATTACTTATGGCAGAGTTTGATTCAAGAGAAACAAAACGCATGATGATCGCATAGAGTGATGTTGAAGGAGGCGTAAGGATGATCACCATCACGCTGTGGTTTCTCATCGTCCTGTTTCTTGTGCCAGCCATTTTTCAGTGGTTATGGAACATGACATGTCCCCAAATTTTTCGCGTATCTTCCATTCGTTATTGGCAGGCATTTCGCTTATTGATCCTCGCGGCACTGTTGTTTGGCGGTTTCCACTTTGGGTTTCGAAATCCTTTCATTCCTTAGCGTCAACCATCATCGCGCTGCTCGCACACTGGCTTGCAATAGTGTAAGAAACCAACGATTCAGGTGTCGCATATGCGACTCTTGTCCCATCCACCGATCATTTTCTGCGCAGGCCTCTCTCATAAAATTGCGCAACTCAGGCATTGGGACGACCACAGGCTTTATGTTGTCTACTTTTTGATGTTGGATGATGTTCCGTAATTTTTCGACTTTGCGCAGATCGCCGTCACGTTGAGCTAAAAGCATTTCTAAAGCAACCTGGGAGAGGAACGCATTCTTTGACATCACGCGAAACCAGGGAAGCATCTCTTGGATAAAGTCAGGGTTATTCATGTGTAGCGCCAGATCCTTTGGGACGTTTTGCAGCGATTGTAATTCACCCCTTACATCGTCTGCTACAAGGTCAAGTTTGCTGTGTTTTCCCGCTCGATAGGCGGAAAGGAATTCAGAAAGTTTATGATCGAGCCTTGAAGGGGCGTCTATACGTGCGATGGGGGATGATCGATTGGCCCAGGCAAATAACCGAAGAGAGGTGTAGGCGCGTCCACCAATGTCACGCAGTGCATTCTCCCAGGCCTGCTTTGCGTTGTAACCGAGTGGATTCCATGTATAATCTGCAATGGTGTGTAACGCAATCTTCGACGCTTCAGCTTCAATCATTGGATTGGAGATCATTCCTACTAATCCTTGATCGCCAAGGTTACCTGCTCTACCTTCTAAGGGTCCAAGAAACAACCGTGAAGGTAGATAGTCGTTGACGGGGTAATTATCCCAGAGTAGGAGGGGGTGACGGAAGATTTTTTTGGCAAGCGTCAGATCCTTAACGCTGACACTTTTTGCAATAACCCCATCCCCAGTCCAGCAGATGCTCACGTGTTTGTTAACTTCTCTTGCGAACTGATCTCGATATGGAGTGTGTCCCGATTGATAATAGTCGGTTGGAACCGTGATAAGTTCCGCCCCAGGATGTGTTTGAATAAATCGTGTATAAAATTGATTCAAAAAATCCGCCTGTGCTCTGGCCAAAGCGCCAGAATCATTCCCAAAGCGCGCGCGATCCACTGGATGCGTGAGATGGTGTCCGATGTCATCGAAAAAGATCGCAAAATCTCTGACTCCTTCATCCCACATCGCTTGATTCTTTTGGATCATCGCCAAAAGATCTGTCTCACTCGTATACGACACGCTGTTCCCGGGGGAGAGAGCGAATACAAATCGCATATGATGTTGTCTGGTGAATGAAATGAGCTGTCCAAGCTCTTTTTGTGTTGCAGGTGAATAGGGAATGCGCCATAAATTTCTGTGAAATGGATCATCCTTCGGGGCATACACATAGGTGTTCATCTTTTGGTGTGAGCAGAATTCAATCAAGTGCATCCTCTTGGCTTGACTCCAAGGTTTCCCATAAAACCCTTCAATGATCCCGCGATACGAAAGTGTGGGCCAGTCCCACAAAAGTGCAGCGGGTATTCGCGTTCGCCGCCGCTCATTGCCGAGGATCTGCGACAAGGTTTGTTCCCCATAGTAGATCCCCGACGGATCGGCGCCGACGATCACGATTTGTTTATGACCATGCACATCGTATCCGATCATAAGAATATACCCCTCTCGCACCGGCACGGCGTGAAAGGACACCCCCATCTCTTTTGTCTCACGATTTACGAGAGAGAGATCTGATACGTGAAGTAGAACCGCCTTGATCTGATCTTTTGAATCGGCACGATCCTTTTTAATAGGGACGAAAGATGGATAGGGAGAGAGAATCTCGCGAAAAAGAGTGGCGTTCTCTGTTGAGACATTGCGCCCAATGACCACGCGAATAGGAATATCGATCGTGAAATCCTTTCCACTAAGATAAATCATCTGGGGTTTAGGGGAGAGGGTGGCAAGTGTAGATTTCTCGGCATGTGCATGTGCATGGCAAGGCGTGATGGAGAGAAATGCTATGGAGCAAATGGTTAAGCGAAGCACCTGTACCCGTATATTCAATCTGCGTGCATTCTTCACCACCAACACCCCGTTCTCTTGGTCAATATCGATCAAGCTGCCGCCCGCCATAGATTGTCCTTAATCAAACGCCCTATGTATAAAAAGGAATGAATTTGAACACGATTGCTTTTGACGCGGTCGTATAGACCTGTGAAAATCGTTTTGTGCATAGGGAGGTATTGGGATGCATTTTTTTACACCAGAGATGTTGATATCAGTTCGACGCGGCCGAAATCGGTGGCAGTTGATGAAGGATCGCATTGCATTTCCTGTTTTATGTCTAATGTCAGCCGAAAAATCGATACAGTTTGGTCTAACTCCGATCGATCAGGAGAGAATTCTGTTTGCACTGAGACATGTTGACGGCAGGGTACTGGATATTGGCTGCGGAGACAACGTCATTGTGCGCGCTCACGGCAACGGGGTGGGGGTGGATGTTTATCCGTGGGATCATGTAGATCGTGTCGTGGAAGACACCGCTCGATTGCCTTTTGGGGATGCAGAGTTTGACTGTGTAACGATTATCGCTGCGTTAAACCATATCCCGAATCGATTGGACGTATTGCGAGAAGCGAGACGAGTGCTCAAACCAAGTGGCAAGATTCTTCTTACGATGATCAATCCCCTGGTTTCGATCATCGTTCACAAAGTGCGGTATCGCTACGATCCAGATCAGTACGAACGCGGGATGAAACAAGGAGAAGTGTGGGGATTCTGGAAAAAGGAAGTATACGAAATGCTCAAGTCCTGCGGATACGAACATGTTGCATGCGAACCCTTTGCATACGGACTGAATCGGGGGTATGTGGCCTATAAACCGCAAGCAGAAGTAAGATTCGATACGTCCGCATTATCTTATAAGACTTCCTGAGTTGTGCTGAACCGAATTCATGTAAAGCATTCGGCATCTTGGCGAAATAATGTGCGTAATATGTGCGCCCCGACTCATTGTTGGGGTTTTTTATTATTCTATTTTTGAAACATGTGACCGTTCGCATGGATAACAAAGGCACTGATCTATGCTAAGTTAGGGCTAACAGAGGGGAAAAACAGTTTTGTGAATCGCAGTGTAACCTTTTCTGATTTGTGGTGTCTAAATTGTCATGAGGGGTGAAGCGGTTTGCCAAATGACGAGGAGACGATGGATGGCCTGTTGCGTGCATACGGGCGAGATATCTTGCATTTTATACGTTTCTACACGAAAAACAACAATGAGGCTGAAGATTTAACACAGGAAGTTTTTATTCGAGCCTACAAAAACATTGCTGCGTTTCGAAGTGATTGCGATGCAAAGACTTGGTTATTAAAAATCGCTGTGAATGTTTGCAGGAACTTCGCCCGGTGGCAACAGCGCCATCCTGCCTTTCCGGTTGATATTTTTCCGATTACGTTGATTTCGCCCTCGGCCGAATCAGAAGTGCTTAGACGCTCGGATGAAATGTCCATCGCATATCAAGTACAGGAGTTACCTGTGAAGTTAAAAGAGGTTGTACTGCTTCACTATTTTGAGGATAAATCAATCAATGAGATCGCTAAAATGCTCGGTATTTTGGAAGGCGCTGTGAAGGTGCGATTATTTCGGGCAAGAAAACTTCTTAAACAAAGAGAGGAAGGACTAGCTCATGAAGAACGTTCAGACCAAAGACAGCTTAAAAAACTTGCGCCACATCGCTGAACGTACGATTGCAAAGGATCTCGATGTATCTCAAGAGTTTAGAGACCAACTTTTGACGAAAGTCCATTCGATTTCAAATGAGAGTCATTCACGTCAAATCCATACGAAGTGGTGGTTAGTCGCAATCATCACTCTGACTGTTGTGTTCATGGGAGTATTAACCATAACTGGAGTTCTTCGATTAAAACAGGGGACACCTAAAATAGAGTCAACGGTAGTGACTGCCGCGTTAGCGTCTCTCCCTATGGCTGCGGCGACCCTTCTCCAAAAAACGCAGTATAAAGATGATAAGCATTTTAATTTAATCGCGGCATTTTCTGGTAAATCGTAGAATACTCTTCTCATCGAATCATGATTTGGCGAACTGAGCCTGTAAGATTTTTATCTGCGGGTCTGTTCACTATGCCCTTTAATGGATTGACGGGGAGCGATGAAGCGTGAAATTTGGCCGGTTGGGTGCTTTTCTCACGATAGCGATCATCATCCTCAGCCTCACGGCAGGCACAGTTTTGAGAGTCTGGAAGGCGATTCCGCTTGGACTAGACTTAAAAGGCGGCATTAGTTTGCTTTATGACATTCAACCTCCAAAGGGTAAAGTTCTCACGCAGGGAGACATTCAAGCGGCGGTTCAGGCGGTCGAGACACGAGTGAATTCTCTAGGCGTTTCATCTCCTATTATTAATGTGGAAAATGGAAATGAAATTAGCGTTCAACTCGCTGGCGTCTCAAACCAACAAAATGCCGAGAAAGTCATTGGTGAGACTGCTCAGTTGGCCATTTATCGTCAAGTGACCGTGGCAAAAGGCGGTCAGATTATACCGATCAAAACTTCTCTGCTTATAACAGGCAGTGACATCGCAAATCATGCATCGGTCGGACAGAATCAGCTTGGCCAAACGGTCGTTGATGTCACGTTTAAAAACAAGGAGAAATGGTCAAATATCACAAAAAGGTATTTAGGAAAGACAATCTATCTTTTTTTGAACGGAAGACTCATCAATTCTGCTCAGATCGATAGTGTCATCGAAGATGGTCAAACATCCATTGGGCCACTAAACAGTTTCCAGGAATCACAAACGCTTGCACGTCAATTGAATGCCGGAGCACTTCCGCTCCCACTCAAACTCGTTTCATCGACAAGTATCGGCCCGCAACTCGGCGCCATTTCACTGAAATCGACGATGGATGCGGGACTCATTTCTATTGGACTTATCTTCATTTTCATGATGGTTATTTATCGCGTAGCTGGGTTGATCGCGACGATTGCTCTTGTCGCGTACGCCTACTTGACACTCCTTGTCTTTGCAGTATTTCCGATTACTCTTACACTGCCAGGACTAGCGGCGCTTATCCTAGGCCTGGGGATCGCGGTGGATGCAAACATTATTGCGTATGAGCGTATCAAAGACGAAATTCAGAATGGACGTAGTTTAAAATCGGCGGTCCTCGCTGGATCAAAGCGGGCATTTCGTACGATTTTTGATTCAAATGCAGCCACCTTTATCGCAGCCATGGTGATGTTTTGGTTAGGGCAAGGGGAGATCCGTGGGTTCGCCGTGGCACTTATGGTCGGTATTCTTGTTTCTTTATTGACCGCGGTTCTCCTCTCGCGCACGATGCTGACGCTGTTTACGCGCGCCAATCTAGTGCGCAGTTCATTCTGGTATGGCGCTCGCAAAGGAGGATTGCCGAAATGAACCTACGGTTTGACATCCTTGGTCACCGTAAGTGGTTTTTCTCTCTATCTTGTGCAATCACGATCACTGGGCTCTTACTCTTCTTGTTGTTTGGATTCAATCTCGGGACTGACTTTAAGGCAGGTTCCCAGATACAATTAGATATTCATAGACCTTTTAGCACAGTGAAAGTCGAACAAGTCATCGGAAATTCGGGTGTGCCCGTTTCGAATGGAGCCGTTACGGTTGCGGGGATGAATGGCGAAATCGCCATGATTCGATTCCCTGAAGTTTTGTCACTGACTCAAGAGTCAGCGATTGCCCATGCAACAAGTGGTGCCTTTCCAAATTCATCTTTACAAGTGGATACAGTTGATCCACTTGTCGCCGAGCAGACCTCTCAAAAGGCCATTTTGGCAGTGCTTATTGCATCACTGTGCATTGCCGTCTTTATCACGTTTCGCTTTGAGTATCGCTTTTCTGTGGCGGCAATTATCGCGCTTTTGCACGATGCATTCATTGTGATGTCTGTCTTTGTGCTTTTGCGTTTAGAGGTCAATCTAACCTTTGTTGCTGCTGTACTCACCATTATCGGGTATTCTATTAATGACACGATTGTTATTTTTGATCGAATACGGGAGAATTTGAAACAGAATCCTCCCAAAACCCATCGCGAACTGCATACGCTTGTAAACGAGAGTCTTTGGCAGACGATGCGCCGCTCATTAAATACGGTTGCCACAGTACTGATCGCCGCGTTCATGCTTTTCTTCTTTGGAGGTCAATCCATTCACAGTTTCACGTTTGCCCTTTCTATCGGTCTCATCAGCGGCGCTTACAGTTCAATTTTCATCGCAGCACCACTGTGGGCGGTATGGTACGGGAGGACATTAAAAAAGGTTGCGGGTGCTGCTCACGCTATAAATCTCACATGATGCTTTTCTCATTTCTTATCAAACAGGCATGAGGGGGCACCAGAATTCGCACGTCAGGAGGAGTTTGAATGAGCTTTAATCCTTCCAGCAAACAGCGTGTTCAACAGCAATTCGGACAAAATGCCGAAAAATATGTGTCGAGTGAGGGACATGCGCAAGGCTCGGATCTCGCACTTGCCATTGAGTTGCTGCACCCCACATCTGCTGATATCATGCTCGACGTTGCAACGGGAGGCGGTCACGTAGCAAAAACATTGGCGCCTTTTGTTCAGAGCGTGACAGTTACTGATCTGACGTCGATGATGCTTGAGACCGCTCGAAATCACTTGACTGAAAGCGGTGTAAAGAACGCACAATACGTGCTTGCAGACGCGGAAGAACTGCCTTTTTTGAAGGATTCATTTGATATTGTTACCTGTCGCATTGCGGCACACCATTTTCCCAATCCAGCCGCGTTTATTCGTGAGGTTGCGCGCGTATTGCGTCCAAACGGACGATTTCTGTTGATTGACAATGTTGCGCCGGATGACCCTGCGTGTTCTGATTTTGTAAATCTTGTCGAGGCCATTCGCGATCCGAGTCATGTAAAGTGTCTGACTGTACTTCAATGGCAGAGCTTGTTGGAAAAACAAGGATTCATTCTTGCACAGAGTACGGCCCGAAAAAAGAAATTTCGCTTTCAATCGTGGCTGGATCGAATGGCTCCTACCGATGCGCACCGTCTGGCGGTATCGTCGATGCTTCTGAATGCGCCCCGAGATTTTAAGTCTTATTTCAACATTGTGATCGAAAATGGGGCTGTTTCAAGCTTTGAAACAGACGAATGGATTGCCCTTGCTGTGAAAGCGTAGATGCAGAAAAAAAGCGGGAAACCGTTGTGGTTTACCGCTTTTTTCTTCGAAATGAGGTGTTCATCTGCGCTCAAGAACTGTGAATCCACTGACACTGGTTGAATGCCTGTGACAAACGACAACAAAACCATGTCTTAACAGGCACTGCTTAGCATGCAAGAGGGTGTTTCCCAGGTGCAGTGAGCTTCTGCAAGGGAATGCGGTCCCTACAACACAAACCTTTTTTATCCGACGGTGGGATCTTGGTCTGAGAGGATTTTTTTCCCAGTAGATAAACACGACATCAGGCTGTTTCGGAATACTTACCACGGTTTTCACCCCCTTGGCAAGTCGAATTGAATCTTCACTTTCGCGATTAATCTATTCTGCTAGAAGTTTGCCTGCGTAGGATATAAGTCTACTTAAATAAAAAATAGGCGAAATGCAAAGAGGGATTCTCGGATAGTGAAATTCCTGCAAAAGGAGCCGGAACTTATCATGTTGATGTTGCGAGCGGCACAGCGAACCGATTTGGAAGACATATTGACGATTTACAATCAGGGGATTGAGGATCGCATTGCAACCCTTGAGGCAGACATGAAAGATAGCGTCTATATAGAAAATTGGTTTGCAAACCACGTCGATCGGTATGCAGTGATCGTCGCTGAAGAAGATGGAGTAACTCTCGGGTGGGCCTCTCTCAATCCGTACTCTCACCGTTGCGCCTATGCGGGGGTAGCCGATTTGTCTGTCTATATTCGCCGAACTGCGCGCGGGAAAGGCGTTGGTTCCGCTCTCCTATTGAAATTGCAGGAAGTGGCTCGCCAGCACGGCTTCCACAAGATCGTCTTGTTCACGTTCCCGTTTAATCAAGCTGGGCAGGGACTGTATCGAAAAATGAGGTATCGTGAGGTTGGCGTGTTTAAGAACCAAGGGATACTGGACGGCCAGTTTATTGACGTGATGGCGATGGAGGTATTGTTGTAAAAGTAAAATTACGTCGAAATTGACGTTTGCGAGAGTTGAAATTCCATCAATCACTTGATTTTCTAGTACGAGTTCGTCTACGATAAGAATAGATTAATTCTGTGAGACTACCGTTTATCAAAATTGAATAATGAGGAAAAGGTGTTTACCTCAGGTGACTCTAAAAGCGTAATTTCTTTTAGATGCCAGAGGTAAGCGTAAGAGGGAAACCGGTGCAAGTCCGGTGCGGTCCCGCCACTGTAAGGGTGAGCCTCGATTGATTGCCACTGAGCGTTTGCTTGGGAAGGAAATCGACGGCTGTGATCCCGAGCCAGGAGACCTGCCTTTTCTCTGAACACCCATGAAGGAAGTTCAAATGATGAAGATATCTTCATTTGAGCAGTCTTCGGCAACCTACGGTCGATAGGGAGGTGTTTGTGGGCGACTCTTGTCGTGTACAAGCACTCTTTTACTATAAAAGAGTGCTTTTATAATGGCTTACCCACAAACAATCCTCCTAGTATGGAAAACTTAGGGGGATAAAAATGAATGAAATAACACTGTTTGTTGGTCACGGAAGTCGGGACTCCGATGGTAATCAGGAGTTTCTGGAATTTGTAAATGAAATCCGTCGACGGGTTCCAACCCAACATTTTGAAGCTTGTTTCCTCGAATTGACGACGCCCACGATTCCAGATGGGTTGAACGCGTGCATACGACAGGATGCAGATCGCATTGTCGTCGTCCCCGTGATTCTTCTCGCAGCCTCGCATGTAAAATTCGAAATCCCTGAGTATCTTGATGCAGCCAGACGCAAATATCCGAATGTCGAGATTGTTTATGGGCGCAACATTGGCCTTCACGAACAAATGATTGATTTGTTGACCGACCGATTTTATGAGCAGGCAGCGATGTTTGCACAGGAAGAGATCCATCAAACCGCGATTGTACTCATGGGCCGTGGCAGCAGTGATCCAGACGCAAACGGAGATTTATACAAGATTGCCCGTCAAGTGTGGGAGCAAACAGGAGTGTTCACCGTCGAGGTATGTTTTACTGGCATCACATTTCCAAGGTTGCCAGACGGCATAAAACGTGCGCTTTCACTCGGCGCAAAGCGCGTGGTTGTTGTTCCTTATTTTTTGTTTACGGGCGTACTTATCAAACGCATGAGAGATGTTTTACAAGAGATGCAAGCTGCCGATCCGACGATTCCGCTGCATATGGCGGAGTATTTTGGCATGCACAGACGGTTGATAGAAATCGTTCTAGAGCGCCGCGAGGAGGCGGTGCGCGGTCAGTCTTTCATGAATTGCGACCTGTGCAAATATCGCAAATTGGCGGCACACGAACATCCCCACAATCACGATCATCATGACCATGCACATTCACATGTCTACCAAAGCGAAGCAGGTTCTCGCGGTTAACTGGAGGGGATGACGTGACAGGTATCGTGTATCTGATCGGCGCGGGTCCTGGTGATCCAGGGTTGTTGACGCTGAAGGCTAAGGATTATTTGGAGCAGTCGGATGTTGTCATTTACGACCGTCTGGTATCGGATGAAATTCTTGCGATGATTCCTCGCTATGCTGAACGAATCTTCGTCGGAAAAGAAGCAAACAACCATGCGTTGCCACAGGCAGAAATCGACGCATTGCTGGTGGAAAAGGCCGCACGCGGTCACACCGTCTCTCGATTAAAAGGTGGTGATCCATTTGTTTTTGGGCGAGGAGGCGAGGAGGCTGAGGCGCTCGCGTTAATGGGTATCCCGTTTGAGATCGTTCCTGGCATCAGTTCGGCGATCGCTGCGCCAGCCTATGCAGGGATTCCGCTCACGCATAGAACGCTTGCTTCGGGGGTTCACGTGGTTACTGGACATGAATGTCTTCATTCCTCAGGAACGCCTTGGGAGGTGCTTGCGCTTTCAAGTCAAACTTTGGTGATTCTCATGGGCATGGGGCACCTGAGAGAGATATCTGAGAAATTGATTGCAAACGGGCGCAATGCAGACACACCTGTTGCTGTCATCCAGTGGGGTACGACTTTGAGACAGGAAGTGGCTGTTGGCAAACTTGGTGAAATTGCGCGTGTTGTTGAAGAGGCTCGGTTGCAATCTCCCGCAGTGATTGTGGTAGGGAATGTCGTTCGACTTCGAAATGCCCTGTGCTGGTTCGAACCGGATAAGGTATTGGCGCGATGAAGAGAGGAAGGTATTCATGGGTGGGAAAATTTTAATCGTTGGTTTTGGGCCAGGAAGCTTCGAACATATCACGGTTCGCGCGCGTGAGGCCATTCAGGAGAGTCAGGTCATCATCGGTTACAACACATATGTCGATTTAATCAGAGATTTGTTGATCGATCAGGACATTGTTCGGACAGGCATGACGGAAGAAGTGAGTAGGGCGCAAAAGGCGGTTGATCTGGCACTCGAAGGTAGGGTGGTCGCTGTTATTTCAAGTGGCGACGCAGGGGTATACGGAATGGCCGGCTTGGTATACGAAGTATTAATTGAACGCGGGTGGCATACCGGGGATCAACCGCGGGTGGAAGTCATTCCGGGCATTTCTGCAATCCATTCATGTGCAGCGCTCTTAGGTGCTCCCATCATGCATGACGCTTGTACGATTAGTTTGTCGGATCATCTGACGCCATGGACAGTGATTGAAAAACGGATTGAAGCCGCAGCCTCGGCAGATTTTGTGATTGCGCTCTATAACCCGAAGAGTGGCCGGCGTACGCGACAAATTGCAGAGACACAGCGGATTCTTCTCAAGTATCGCGATGGAAAAACGCCTGTGGGACTCGTTAAGAGTGCGTACCGAGATCGACAGGTCGTGGTACGAACAACACTGGATGACATGTTAAATCACGACATTGGTATGTTGACGACGGTCATCATTGGGAACACATCAACGTTTTATCACGATGATTTGATGATCACCCCTCGTGGGTATCAGCGAAAATACACCCTTGGCCGTGTGGAGCAGCGACTGCGTCCTGGTGAGCGCCTCAAACCTGAAAATGAACCTTGGTCTCTCAATTCTTATGCGGAGATACAGAATCGATCTTCGCGTGAATGGGCTGCTGAAGCACTGGGTCGCTTGCGAAACTCAGATATGAAGATCATCGATAGGGCTGATGTATCAATCTCAACACAATCTTCTGCACATCAATCAACGATTTTGGAGATTGCCGTCAGTCCTGGTGTGGCGAACAAGAAGTTCAGCCCGTCACAGCTCCTCCTTCTCGCCACGCTGGCAGGAGACCAGGGTGAACTCGAATACACGCCCGCGCACCATTTGATTTTTCGAACAACAACGGATGACGCTGAGAAAATCGTCAAAGAGTTGCGTGAAGGTGGAATGCGCGTATTCCCCGTTGGTGATGTCATCAAGTTGAAGGCTTGCGATTTTTGTGATGGCGAGAAGTTTGAAGGCATCTCCTTTGCAGAGGAGATCGCTGAACGATTGGCGGGCCAGTCTGTCGAAAAGGAGTTGCGCATCGGTTTTAACGGATGTGCAATGGCGTGTTATGGCGCAGTGAATGAAGATATTGGGCTCGTGTTTCGCAAAGGCCGATTTGATCTGTTTCTTGGCGGCAAGACGACTGGGCGAAACGCGGGACCGGGTCAACGTGTCGCAGAAGGTATCCCCGCAGAGCAAATGCCGGATTTGCTTGAACGCATCATCGCCACGTATCAGTCACAAGCGTTTCCGGGTGAGAGGTTCCATAAATTTTTCATGAGGATGGGCCAAATTGAAGGATTTTCTTATCAGGACAAACCTCAAACCATTGCGGTGGACGCCGTATGCGGAACGTAGGAGCAAGGGGGTAAAACGGTGATTTTTTTTATGGCCGGGACGAGTGATGCGCGCGATCTGGCGCTTGCCATTCAAGATGCAGGATATCCTTTGCTGACGAGTGTTGTCACAGAGCACGCTGCCAATGCACTAAAAGCCGTTGAACTACAAGTTCGCGTTGGAAGATTAGACATTGCAGAAATGATGGCATTGTTGAAGGAGAAAGGCGCAACACTTCTTGTCGATGCGAGTCACCCCTTTGCGGAAGAGGCGCACCTCACTGCGATGGCGGCGGCGAATGCGTGCGGTGTGACGTATCTTCGCTATGAACGATCATCACAAACGTTTCGTGATCACGCGTCACTGCTGCATGTCGATACGTATGAAGAAGCGGCACAGCTTGCCGCTCAAAAAAAGGGCAATGTCATGTTAACAACAGGGAGTAAGACACTGCCTATTTTTACTGCAAAACTTGTTGGGGATCCTGAAGTGCGTCTTGTCGCAAGAATGTTGCCACGGGTAGACAACATGGAAAAATGCGTTCAACTCGGCGTTGGTCAGGAAAACATCATCGCCATGCAGGGCCCTTTTTCCAGAGATTTGAATGAGGCGCTTTATCGACACTATGGAACGACGTTGATGATTACAAAAGAAAGTGGCGGACCGGGAGCGGTGGATGAAAAAGTAGAAGCAGCACTTGCGATGGGGATCGAGGTGATCGTCATTGGTCGGCCCAAACTCGATTTTGCAGTGAGTTTTTCAACGGTAGACGCTTTATTGAGTGAAATTGCACGTCGAATTGGCTTGACACATTCAGAGGAGGATGAACGCAGTGAACGTTCGTGACGAATATAAACCGTTGACTGTACAGCCTCAGGAAATTGAGGCAAAAAGTTTTTCCATCATTACGGAAGAATTAGGCACACATACGTTCACGGCTGAACAATTTCCGATTATTCAGCGCGTGATTCACGCGTCGGCAGATTTTGAGCTAGGGCGCAGCCTGGTCTTTCATCCAGACGCAATCAATGCGGGCATCAAGGCCATTCGGGAAGGTCGAGCGATCGTCGCTGATGTGCAAATGGTGCAGTCTGGTATCAGCAAACCGCGAATTGCTCGCTTTGGAGGCGATGTTCACGTATACATCTCTGATCAGGATGTGGCAACAGAAGCGAAAGCCTTGAACACAACACGCGCAATCCTCTCTGTCCGCAAAGCGTGCGATATGCATGCGGGCGCCATTTTTGCAATCGGCAATGCGCCAACAGCTCTTCTAGAATTGATTCGGCTCATAAAAGAAGGGTTGACCAAGCCGAGTCTCATCGTCGGCGTTCCGGTTGGTTTTGTTTCGGCTGCGGAATCGAAGGAGGAGTTGCTAAAGCTTGATATCCCTTACATTACCAATCGAGGGCGAAAGGGTGGCAGTCCAGTCGCTGTGGCGGCTGTGAACGCATTGTCGCTGCTTGCCGATGCGCAAGGTCGGTGATGCCGTGTGGGCGAAATGCTTGATGTTCCTGAAGGTCCACTTCGACACGGATACACAACGGGAGCTTGCGCGACTGCTTGCGCCAAAGCTGCACTCTTGGCGCTCATCGAGCAGCGCGTTGTTGAAGAGACGACCATCTGGATCCCTGCAGGTGAATGGGTTACGTTTCAACACCATGACGTGCGCTACACAGCAAGCGAAGCACAGGCTGCGACCATCAAAGATGGTGGTGATGATCCTGACGCGACACACGGTGCAAAAATCATCGCGACGGTCACCTGGTCGGACAAGCCGGGGGTTGAAATTGACGGCGGTGTTGGCGTAGGTAGGGTGACGAAACCGGGACTTCCCATCCCGGTTGGGATGGCCGCCATTAATCCGGTTCCGCGGCAGATGATCCAATCGACGGTGGGATCTGTGCTCTCAGAGCGTGACATGGAGCGCGGAGTCAACGTCGTCATTTCTGTTCCGGATGGCGAAGAGATCGCCAAAAAAACATTGAATGGGCGACTCGGTATTTTGGGCGGGATCTCCATCCTAGGGACGAGAGGCATCGTTGTTCCATTCTCTACATCCTCTTATAAGGCGAGCATTGCGTATGCCATGAGTGTGGCTAAAGCGCAGGGGATTCAGACAATCGTGCTCACAACAGGCGGACGAAGTGAAAAATATGCGATGAAGTTATTTCCTGAATTGCCTGATGAAGCTTTTATTGAAATGGGTGATTTTGTGGGCTTTTCAGCCAAGCAGGCGAAACGTGTCGGGATGAAGGAGATTCGCTTTGTCGGCATGATGGGGAAGTTCTCAAAGGTGGCGCAAGGCATCATGATGGTTCACGCAAAAAGCGCCCCCATCGATTTTTCTTTTATCGCAAAGATTGCGCGTCATGTCGCGGTTCCGGAGGAAAAGATGGAACAAATTCTGACGGCCAATACGGCCAATCAGGTTGGCGATTGGATGGTTGAGTGGGGATACCCTGAATTCTTTCATCATCTTGCCGTGACTTGCTGTGAACAGGTGCTTGATCATATACGCGGAGAAATGCGCATCGCTACGCACCTAACAAGCTTGAACGGAGAGTATTTGGGAGGTGCAGAGCTTGAATCTTAAAAAGGTTCTGGTCGTGGGAATGGGCGACGACGGGATAAATGGGCTATCTAAAAAGGTGGCAGAACGCGTATACGCAGCTGAAATCCTATACGGTGGGGAGCGTCAACTCAGTTTTTTTCCTGAATTTCAAGGAGAAAGACGAGTGATTAAAACACCTCTGCGCGATACGCTGGTTGAAATTGAACGCGATGCTACGCGGTGTTCTGTTGTTGTATTGGCAAGCGGCGATCCACTTTTTTTTGGTATCGGGGCAACACTTGTCCGCAAATGGGGGAGAAACGCGATCGAGGTTATACCGCATATGAGTTCCATCCAGCTGGCCTTTGCCCGTGCAGGCGAAAGCTGGCAAAACGCAGAGATTGTGAGCCTGCACGGGAAGTCGATTCAGGGTCTCGCGCAAAGATTGCATGGAGTCGCAATCGTAGCGCTCCTGACAGACGATGAGAACACGCCGTCAGCGATTGCAATGTATCTCAAGCGTTTCAGGATGACGGAGTATGAGGCGTTTGTGGGAGAGCGATTGGGGAGTCCGGAAGAGCGCACAGGTTGGTATTCGTTGGACCAACTTTTGGACACGGAGTTTTCTCCGCTGAATGTGGTCATCTTGAAGTGCCGCCATGATGTGAAAGTGCCTATTTTTACGCTTGGTATGGATGACGGAGTGTTTGCCCAGCGAAAACCTGACAGGGGCCTGATTACGAAACGTGAAGTTCGTGTACTCACCCTCTCTGATCTCGCATTAAAACCGGGAGGCGTCCTATGGGACATAGGGGCTTGCACGGGGTCCATCTCGATTGAGGCGATACGATCCACGCCTGGTTTGCAAGTGTTCGCGGTTGAAAAAAATGAGGGCGATTTGGAGAATTTGCGTGCAAATCAGATCAAGTTTCGGGCAGATTTTGTCGCCCTTCACGCGCGCGCGCCAGAAGGATTGGATGATTTTCCAGATCCTGACGCCGTGTTTATTGGGGGGAGTGGGGGTGAACTCAAAGAGGTGATTGCCCTCAGCGCAAAGCGACTGCGAGAAGGCGGGAGAGTGGTAGTAAGCGCTGCTACGATCGAGAATTTGTATGAAGCGCAGCAAACCTTAGGTGATCTTGGATTTTTCGTTTCAATCACACTTGTGCAGACGGCGCGCAGTAAGCCGATCTTAAATCTTACTCGTTTTGAAGGCATGAACCCTGTGTACCTTGTTACAGCTTGGCGTGCCCCAAGAGAGGAGGCGGAAACAGATGTCTGTTAACCATGGCACGCTGTATGGCGTGGGCGTCGGTCCAGGCGATCCTGAATTGGTGACCGTCAAGGCGTATCGCCTCATGCAGACGGCACCTGTGATTGCCTATCCGAATAAACGCATGGGCGGAAAAAGTTATGCGCTGGAGATTGTGGAACGCTATGTGAATCCATCTGAAAAAACGATGCTTGGTCTCGTTTTTCCTATGACAAAGGATGAAGACGTTCTTTTGCGACACTGGGAGGATACGGTCGAAAAGGTGTGGGCCTATCTCCGTCAAGGCCAGGATGTGGTCTTTGTCACGGAAGGTGATCCGATGCTTTATAGCACGTTTATTCACATGAGCCGGCTCATGAGACAGGAGCACCCCGAGGCGGAGGTTGTTTCGATTCCTGGCGTCTCTTCCGTCAATGCAGCCGCAAGTCGGCTCGGGGTGCCGCTTGCAGATGGTGACGAGGTTGTCGCCATCGTACCTGCAAACCGTGATTTGACGAGGATGCGGCAGGCACTTCTTACGCACGACTGTGTCGTTTTTCTGAAGGTCGCCAAGGTTATGGATGACATGATTTTGCTGCTCGGAGAGTTGCAACTCATCGATAACGCAATGGTATGTACGAAAGTGACTTCAGCAGGGGAACATGTGTGGAAAAATGTGCGGGAACTTCAGGGGGCTTCCCTTAACTATTTAACGCTTATGGTGGTGAGAAAATGACGCTTGAAGCGAAGGTCTATATCGTCGGTGCGGGGCCTGGCGATCCTGAGTTGATGACCGTAAAGGGAATGCGCATTTTGAAGCAGGCGGATGTCGTGATTTACACAGACAGTCTGGTTCGTGAGGAACTTGCTGAAATGGGGAGTGCAAACGCAAAAATCTACAAAAGCGCAGGGATGACCCTCGAAGAGATTGTGGGCATCATGGTAGATGCCGTGAGACAGGGAAAGCGTGTAGCCCGCATCCACACGGGTGACCCATCTGTTTTCGGAGCAATCCTTGAGCAGGTTACCTTGCTGCGACGCGCGGGTGTCGCTTACGAAATAGTCCCTGGCGTAAGTTCGGTATTCGCCGCTGCCGCTGCAGTTGGCGCTGAACTTACGGTGCCCGATCTCACGCAAACCGTGATCTTGACGCGCATGGGTGGTCGCACGCCCATGCCTGAAGGCGAACAGCTGAGCGATCTCGCGCGCCACCACAGTACGATTGCCTTGTACCTTAGTGCGACATTGGCTAAAAAAGCGGTGGATGAGTTTCTGAGTGCTGGTTGGACGCCAAATACGCCAGTCGCCGTCGTGCAAAGGGCATCGTGGCCGGATCAAAAAATCATCCGTACAACGCTTGATGGGCTCGTGCGCGCGATGGGTGATGAGCATATTTCAAATCACGCCATGATTCTCGCTGGTTGGGCACTGGACCCTGAGTTGCCGGAAAAAGGGGAAAACAAATCGAAACTATACGACAAGTCGTTTACACACCGCTACCGAAAAGGGGTGACGGCAGTTGACTAACTCCACGGCCGTTGTTGCGATCACGAAACATGGTACGGCGATTGCGCGCAGACTTCAGGAACAATTGCCTGACGTGGATGTCTATTATCCCCAGAAATTTGCTCAAGGCGATGAAGTGGCGCGCGAGATTACTGCGTTTTCAGGGTCGGTTGTCGATCATGTCCCAACGCTCTTTTCTGCGTACAGCGGACTCGTCGGCATCTTTTCGCTGGGCGCCATGGTTCGCCTTGTAGCCCCTCTTCTTCGCGATAAAAAAACGGATCCTGCCATCGTTGTCGTCGATGATCGCGCAGAGCACGCAATCAGTGTACTCTCGGGGCATCTTGGTGGCGCAAATTTACTTACGCAACAAGTTGCAAAGGCACTTGGCGCGCGACCTGTGATCACCACAGCGTCAGATGTGGCGCAGACGGTTGCCGTCGATTTGCTCGGGCGGGAATTTGGCTTTGAGATCGAAAACTTTGAAATGGTGACGGCAGTCAGCGCAGCGGTCGTCAATGAAGAGCGAGTTCACATCATTCAAGAGGCGGGTGAACTTGACTGGTGGCCCTATACCAAACCGTTACCCGCATATTTGAAAGTTTTTAACAGTCTCGAAGCGGCCTGCCAACAGACGTTTGATGCGGCGCTCGTCATCACCCCCCGCCTACTCACAAAGGATGAGACGAGACGGTTTTTGGCGAGGGGTGTGCTTTATCGGCCAAAAGTTATCGTCGTCGGTGTGGGATGCAACCGCGGGACATCTGCAAAGGAGATTGAGCAGGTGATCACACACGCATTGAATACCGTTCAATTGTCCACGAAGAGCGTTCGCAATGTGGCGACGATTGATCTAAAAGCGGATGAACCAGGATTGCTTGAACTGTGTGCCCGACACAAGTGGCCACTCGTC
This sequence comes from Ferroacidibacillus organovorans, assembly GCF_001642725.1. Lineage (GTDB taxonomy): Bacteria > Bacillota > Bacilli > Alicyclobacillales > SLC66 > Ferroacidibacillus > Ferroacidibacillus organovorans. The sequence goes on along the minus strand of NZ_LSUQ01000009.1, from coordinate 33,353 downwards.
ACGTATACCGCGGAGCAACTTAATCAGATCTCCATTCCCAATCCGTCCGAAACCGTCTTTAAGCATGTGGGAGCGTACGGTGTAAGTGAACCTGCGGCTCTTCTCTCTTCAGATGCCAAAGACTTTGTGGTTGAGAAAGTCCGCAGCGGAAACGTAACCGTTTCGGTTTGTATCGTTTCGCACAGCTAGCAGGTGAGGAGTGGAAAAACACACATGTACCGTGATTCTTTGAGATATGGGTTAGGCGTTATCACGTTACACGGATTAGGATTTTTTTTGTTAATCCTTTCTGTCCCTAAGCATCCCATGTTGCTCGGTTTGGCATTATTGGCCTACACCTTTGGCTTGCGTCACGCTTTTGATGTTGATCATATCGCCTTTATCGACAACATGGTTCGCAAGTTTCTTCAACAAGGAAAAAAACCGCACGGAATCGGATTCTTCTTTTCGATGGGTCATTCGACTGTGGTTGTTTTGATTTCGTTGGCAACGGCCGTCACGGTACATTTAGTTCAGAAATTACCCCAATTTCAACGCATAGGCGGAATTGTGAGCACATTTGTGTCAGGTTCATTTCTTCTTGTGCTGGCTTGCATCAACTTGTTCATTTGGCTAAAACTCTTCCAGGTTTTTTTGAGCATGCGCCGCAACCGGGTCACAGAGCACGAGATGGATGAATTGCTCCACAGTCGCGGTTTTTTTTCGCGACTGGTCGCTCCACTCATGAAACTCGTCACCAATAACTGGCATGTGTATCCGATTGGGTTTCTGTTCGGTTTGGGATTTGACACGGCGAGCGAAGTCGCCTTGCTGGCAATTTCGGCTACTGCATCACAACACGCGCTGCCTCTTACAGGAATCATCTCTTTACCAATTGTGTTTGCGGCAGGAATGAGTTTCATGGATACGGCAGATGGAATTTTCATGACCACTGCGTATGGCTTTGCGTTTGCCACACCACTGCGAAAAATCTATTACAACCTTTCAGTAACGGGACTCGGTGTGCTAGCCGCATCCGTGATTGGCGTCATCGAGCTCGTTCAGGTCGTCACTCAGGAGATTGGGCTTTCTTCTGGTTTTTGGGGAAAGCTCCAAGGGCTTAATTTTGGTGTGATGGGGTACATTCTTGTCGCGCTATTCATCGGGGTCTGGGGGATTTCCTTCGGATCGTGGAAGTTATTCAGAATCGAAGAGCGGTGGGCTGCACGCTCTGAACGAATGTAAAGCTTGCAAAACTCGCCTGCATCAGGTTGCACAACAGAAGAATGAAAGAGGAGTGCCGTGAATCCGATGGATGTGATTGAACTTCAGAGTGCCGTGTTGGTTGCAGAAAAAACGACGAAACGCGCTGTGCTTGGACAGGTCTTTGTTTGTTCGGGATGTTGCTGTGGACAAACAGGCAAGGGAAAACCAGGAATTCCGCTAGACTGGCTTAAAAAGTCATGGAAAGAGCGCAAGTTGCTAAAAACGGTGCAACTCACGATCACGGGTTGTCTGGGTCCGTGCGATGTATTAAATGTCGTCAGTATAGCGACAAAAGAGAGGCAGCGCTGGTTTGGCGGAATCACCACAGAGACTCCCTATGAAGTTCTCCTTGCGTGGGCGGAAGAGACAAGAACACGAGGTGAACCAGCACCGATTCCAGACGCATTGCTTCGCTATGAGTTTGAAAGATTTTGCATCCGCGTACATGCCGATTCAATTTGATGTGGATGAATCAGCGTAGATTTGGTGATGTCGATAGAAATGAATCGTACCCATTTGCAATGACAAGATGATATCGTTCGTGTACTGTGATGAGGAAGTGATTGCGCTGTTAAGGAGAACTCCTCATGATCGATTCGCAGTTGAAACGCTCACTTACCTGGGTGCAGGGTACAGCGATCGCAATCGGTGCCGTTCTCGGATCCGGCATCCTCATTCTTCCAGCCATCACGGCAGAGCAGGCAGGTCCGGCGTCACTTATATCGTGGCTTTTGATGTCACTTTTAGCCTTTCCGCTTGCCATTACGCTCGGAAGTCTTGGCGCCAAGTATCCGCATGCCGGAGGCATTGTGGAATATGCGCGATTGGCGTTTGGCGATACCGTGGGACGCATGACCGCTTGGTTGTTTCTTGGCACCATTCCGGTCGGCGTACCCATCGTCGCGCTTGTTGGCGCCAATTATGTTGTCGGAACGTTTTCGCTCCCTTCGATCTTCATACCGATCACGGCGGCGCTCATGCTGCTTTTGTCGCTCATCTTACACTGGCGTGGTGTCGAGATGGCGGCGTGGGCGCAGGTGCTCATCTTGGTGCTGATTGTCGTGCTTATACTAGGCGCCATCATCGCGGCAGGTCCGCATATAAATGAGGAACAGTTTCATCCGCTTGCGCCACACGGATGGCTTCCGGTTGGCACATCGGCTGTGGAGATCTTTTGGTGTTTTGTCGGTTGGGAGATGGTTGGACATCTCGCCGAGGAGTTTCACGACCCGTCAAGAGACTTGCGTCGAATCTTTCTTCTGGCGCCAATGCTCGTCGGCGTGCTTTATGTCGCACTCTCCGTTGTAACTATCGGCACACACGCCTACGGCGGAGCGTATACCGTGACACCTCTCAGTCAACTGGTGGGAATTGGAATGGGCAGGATCGGTTCGACGGTCTCGGGTATCGTGGCGCTATTGATTACATTTGTCGCCATTCACGGCAATGTGGCTGGATTCTCGCGAATGGTTTACAGCCAGGCGCGAGCAGGTGTCTTTCCGGCGGTGCTCTTACGGTTGCATGAACGCCACAAAACACCGATCGGCGCTCTGTCTGCGCTGGGTTTGGATTTTGCCGTGGTGCTGGCGATCTACACCGTATTTCACGTTGATCTTGGCGCGTTTATGACGTGGCCGAGTGCGATGTTTTTAGCTCTTTATATCATCGCAATGGCCTCTGCTTTAAAACTTATGAAAGGTGCCGGGTGGGGTAAACAAGCTTTAGCATGGATTCCCTTTGTAGTCTGCGTGATTTTGTATCCATTCAGTGGGTGGGCCATGGTTTATCCAATCCTTTTTGGTGTCATCGGCTGGCTGATGACTCGAATTTATGCCAAAAACGTGCGCAGACGGAATTCCGTGTTGGGATAGGATTCGCTTTTAAATGATTTGTGACAATCTGTGTGAAAAATCGTATCCTTTAGATGAATTGAAGCGTTTATCGATCATTTGTCTTTGAAGCTGCTGAATTTTTGGAGTGTATGGCACGTGAAATTGAAAGAGTCAGAGGAGGAAGGTCGTGAGCGGCAGCGCACTGATCATCATTGATGTGCAAGTCGGGATGTTTGAAGAAGCGGAAGCGGTGTATCAAGGTGACATGTTGTTGCGCCGGATTGCAGCACTGATCACAAAAGCACGCTCGTCCATGGTTCCGGTGATCTATGTACAACACAACGAGGAACCTGGTGGGGCGCTTGAACCCAATACGCGTGGTTGGGAGATTCATCCCGCTGTTGCACCGATGGCTGGGGATATTCGAATTCAAAAAAATACGCCAGACTCGTTTTACAATACGAGCTTCCACGAAGAACTTGAGAAGGGCGGGATTCGCAAGCTTGTTTTGACGGGCATGCAAACGGAACTTTGTGTCGATACGACATGCCGTCGGGCGTTCACCATGGGATATGACGTCGTTCTTGCCAAGGATTCACACAGTACCTTCAATAAAAAGAATCTCAGCGCGCAACAGATCATTGAACATCACAACGATTTGCTGCGATGGTTTGCAGAAACGCAAGAGTCGGAAAGGATCACATTCTAATGCTGACACCCTTTTCGGTTCATGGTGCGAAGCGCAAGGCTGATCGATAGGAGAGGGCTCTATGCCGATGTCCGATTTTTACCAAAACCTCCGTTCCAAGATTGGAACAGATCTGATTTTCAGCCCATCTGTGGCGGCCATCATACGCGACAAAGAAGGCAAGATTTTATTTCAACGTCCAACTGCCGAAAGTGTGATATGGAGCCTGCCTGCTGGCGCGATTGAGCTTGGAGAAACGCCATCTCAAGCGGTTGTTCGCGAAGTTTGGGAAGAGACAGGGCTGAATGTCACGCCGATGGCACTCGTTGGCGCATTCGGGGGTCAAGAGTTTCGCTTTAGATATGCGGATGGTAACCAGGTGGAGTATGTTGTGTTGGTTTTTGATTGTAAAGTAGATTCTGGCGAACTGGAAGCGATAGACGGAGAATCTTTTGAACTTCGCTATTTTACCGTTGAGCAGATGCCCCCACTGGCTCTCCCGTATCCCAAGCGAATCTTTCAACAAAAACGGATCGATTCTGCGCTATTCAACTAAATGACTTCGATGTAGGGATTTGCCTTGTTAAAAATTAAGAGGAGGAGTAAAAATGGAAAATCTGCATTATCCAATCGGCAAATTCATTCCTCTAGATAAGATTTCTTCTGACCAGCGAAAGGAATGGATTGCACAACTCGCTGACACACCGAATCAGCTGCGATTCGCAATAAAGGATCTAACATCTGCGCAATTGGACACACCCTATCGTCCTGATGGTTGGAGCGTTCGCCAAGTTGTTCATCATCTTCCGGATAGTCATATGAATGCGTATGTTCGTTTTAAACTTGCGCTCACAGAGGATCAACCGACGATTAAAACCTATGAAGAAGATCGCTGGTCACAATTGGTTGACTATCAAGGGACTCCGATCGAGGTGTCACTGACACTTTTAGCGTCGCTTCATCAACGTTTTGATACATTGCTTTCTGAAATGCAAGATGCGGAGTTTGCACGTAGCTATAAGAACCCAGAGTCTGGTGTACTTACACTTGAAACAGCGCTTGGTTTGTATGCATGGCATGGCAGGCACCACATTGCACATATCACATCACTTCGGAACCGAATGGGTTGGTGAAGGAAGCGGAAATAAACGGACTGTGGAGGAATATGGGTGATCATTCGAAAAGCCGATCCGCAAGACGCGGTTTCCATTGCGAAAGTGCATGTGGACAGTTGGAGAACGACATACAAAGGGATGATCCCTGATCGCATTTTGGATCATTTGTCGTACGAACAAAGGGAACGAGTGTGGACGCATGTTTTGATGAATCAACCAGACAATCCAGTGTTTGTAGCGGAAGATGATGAAAACAGGATCGTAGGATTTGCTACTGGCGGCAAAGAGCGATCAGGCAATCCAATCTATCAAGGTGAACTCTATGCTCTCTATGTATTTGAAGAGGTTCAAGGAAATGGAATTGGGCGCGAATTGATCCGTGCAGTTGTAAACCATTTGAAAGAGAAACAATACAAGAACATGCTTGCCTGGGTTTTGAAGAATAATCCAGCTCTTGGTTTTTATGAGCACATGGGTGGAAAGAAATTCAGTGAGAAGATGGAAGAGTTAGAGGGTGAACCGATGATCGAGTATGCAGTGGTGTGGGACGATCTAGCTGAGTGGCATTGACCGACGGAACGTATGTTCTGTATTATGGAAATGTAAACAAATGCGGGACTCAATAAACGTTGATGGTCGATTGATTTTGGTGAGGAGTGAGCCTATCGGTGAGAGATATTTTATCAGAACAGTACGACTTGATTCGTAAGACGCGCGAAACGCTGTTTTCCTTTTTGGAAAGCCTCCCCGTAGATGTGTTGCATAAAAGGGTTCCTGGTTTTGGATTTGACACAATCGCGCATGCACATCTCCACGCAGCCGGGTGCTACATGCATTGGCTGGTGAAGTTTGCCCGGATTCGATCTTATCCGCAGTTTCCGACGTATGAAGAGATCCAATCTGCGGATGTGGCGGTTCTCCGTCACTGGTTTTCTATATCGGATGCGGTGGTGAATGAATTTCTGAGCGTCTACGAAAGCCGACTCTCGGAAGTTATCTATAATCACGCTGAAGATTCAATGGGTGTTACACCCCTTTGGCTGATGACTCACACGATCACACACGAGTTTCATCATAAGGGACAAATTGTCGCGATGGCGCGGTGTCTCGGCTATGCGCCGCCGGATACAGATTTGGTTGTCATGGAAGGCCTATTCGAATAGGGGGTAGATGGCATGAAGATCTTATTTGTGGCTGGATTTGGCTCGATTGTTCGGGATGAGCTGGTCAATGACACGTCCCGTTTTTATCAAGGGGTCTTAGGAATCGATTTTGAGCGCGTCGGTGACTACGTACATACAGGAAACTTGGATGGGGTAAAACACTTTGCGCTGTGGCCGCTGTCTCAAGCTGCCGAGTCGTGTTTCGGCACGCCTCATTGGCCAAGCGATGTACCCGAACCGCGCACTTGGATTGAAATGGACGTCGACGATGTAGCTGAGGCGACAAAGGAACTGGTGGCGCTGGGGTACCACTGCTTAGTGAGCAATCGCGAAGAACCATGGGGGCAAACGGTGACACGCCTTATCTCGCCGGATGGGGCGCTCATGGGATTGACACGCACACCCTGGATGCGAAACGATGGACGCTGATCGAGTCGACTTTGTTGCAATGTAAGTTTTGTAAATCAGGAGACACTTCATACTATTTTATAATTCAAGCGAAATAAAAAGCGAAATATTCATCGAAAATATGAAATGTATATTCTATCCTCGTTCCTGCGAGCAAGTAGGCAAACACCAATGGAACAGCTGTGGCCCCGAGTTTTGAAAATTTGATGATCTGATCGATCAACACTTTTCCTCTACTTTTCGTTTATCAAGTGTACGGTTTCTTACAGTCCATTTTAGCGCCGGCGCGATGGGCATGTCAGAATGACGCGGATGGCTTAGGGGGCGATGAGAAACGGGGATTGAAGATCTCTATCAGGTTCATAAAGTATCACTTGCTCGATTTGCTAGAGGTCTCACACGATCTGAGCGAGACGCTGAAGATCTTGTGCAGGATACATTCGAACGTGCGATGGCGCACATTGTGCAACTTTCGACCATGTTTGAGACGAATCAACGCGCTTGGCTGTACACAGTGGCGAAAAATCTTTGGAGAGATCGACAACGTCGTCGACAATTGGAAAGCCGATGGCTGGAATCTGAGAAGCATCAAATGAGTGGCTCAGTTGACACTACGTTTCGCATGACGCATTTTACGGCTCGACTTGAGTATCAGGATCTTTTGAATCGGCTCCCCGCAAATCTACGCGACATAATCATACTGCGCTATTGGCAGGGATTGAGCAGTCGGGAGATGGCCAAACGGTTGAAAATTCCTGATGCAACAGTTCGCGCTCGATTGCGTGCTGCGATAAAGCGATTGCGTGCAACTTTTCCTTTGCAGATGGATCATGACCACCCTGATCAAAACAAGTGTGTTTTCGAACATCAATTGAAAGGGAGAGATTTTGATGCCTAAGGTTATTCGTAATGTGAACATGCTTGACATGTCAAATGCAACAATAGAGCGTATTGAAGGAATTAAAGCCATTGAAAACATCAATATATTTGTTTATCATGAACGTCTTGCTCCCACATTGGCCAAGACATCGCAGAGAAACGTCAACCTTTCCATCGCGGTGCCGTCTGGCGTCACATTTGTGAATGGAAGTTACGAATTGAGCAAGAGTGTTCTATCGGGTCGTTTGGAACCATTGAGTGTATGTGTGAACGGTCGAACGATTGTACAACCAGACGTTTCTGAAGATCTTTTGCGTGACGGGCTGGCTTTGCTGTTTGTAAACGGTAGAATTTATTGTCCGAAACGTTTGGTTGGAGAAATTTCAAACAAGACACGCTCGCATAACGGCAATGTTATTGCATATATGGATGATGCTGATCTCGTATTGAGAGATGCGCAGTTGAACAACCACTTTCTGCAGTCGCTCCAATCTGGTGCAAAGCTCGTCATCATAGGAACTGTTAAAATGACAGAGAAGATCAATGCAGAACTGTTTTGTGAAAAAATTGATCGCGTTGAGTTTTTGGGTGAAGTCTACATTCGAGAAGAATACTTGGAAGTCTTAAACTCCAAATTGCACAATTCACACCAATGTGCATTGAAAGTGATCCCCACAGGTGCACAGTTCTTCGAAGGTGATCTCGTTCTTGACGAGTTTTCTGTCTTATGTTTCGATGAAGCGGATGTGTACATTTCTGGAGACTTGAGAATCACTGATGACGTTTCAGTTGAAAATGTTGAAAAATCCATTCGGCGATTGCATGTATCTGGTCAGATCATTTGTCGCAAGGCGTTGAAGTTAACGGTTTATCAACGTAGCGACGATGTTAACGTTTCATTTTTGGACTACAGTGGAAAACTGTTCGTGATTGAAGGTGAGTACAAACTCACCAAGTCTGAGTTGATATACACCCAAGAGAAATTGGGTTTAGTCGTGTCGGGTATTCTGAATTTATCGAGCAACATCGATCCAGAACTACTAGCCGGAAAAGTTGAATCTGTCGTCAATACTGGCATCATCAAAGGAACGGAGGAACAATGTGGAGTGATTCGAACAAAGTTGCGCTCAAATACAGGGCTTGTAGAGGATAGTCACGATGGATTAAACAAGGATGCGGCTGAGACTCTACATCACGATCCGGAAACCGAGTACATCGAAAATATGAACATGCTCACATTGTAATTTGGGATGTCATAACAGCAGTGGGACGCGAGCGATGTCACGTGTCTCACTGCTGTTATGAATGCGAGATGAGTTCTTTTAGGATGGCAGATGGGTTGCGTAAGCGAAAGGTAGACACGTGAATTCCTCTGCCTTATGTTTCTCTTTTCTCAGGATGTTGTGTGAGTTTCTCTTCTCAAATGTGCGAGCAAGCGATATGCAGCGAGTGTCGTAAGATAGGTGAACAATGCAAATACGCTGGTTTCTAAAACGAAAGCGGAAAATCGAAAACTGCTTATGGCCCCAATTGCAAAGCCTACGAAAAGGCCGGTCGCGGTTTTCCACGCGTATGTCATGCGCTTCTTATGGCGAATGTCTGCGATGGGTTTGCCGAGTCCGATAAAAAAAGTTGCCAAGGCGATGGGAAACCCAATGACCAGCAAAGGCGTAAAAGCGTTCGTGGCTTGTCCCACCCATAGACCCGTGACGCACCCGCAGGCAATCTGTAGCCAGTACTTTGATATAAACGTGATCCAAGGTTCATTGGGCAACTCGGGCCAAATGAAATCATCCGTAGTATTTTTCCGAAGAGGGAGTCTGTATTCAGACGCGAGTGAACTCGCGATCAAAACAACTCCGAGTAACATGATCATATTACTGTAAAAATTAGGAGCGAATACCTGACTTTCAAACTGCACCCAACCATTTTGATTTGATTCCATAGTCCAGATGGCGAGCATTCTCTCAGAGAGCATGACCGTTGGGATGCTAGCCAAAAAGTAGGACAACATGACTTGCCCGGAAATGAGAAAGGGTCGCCACGTTAACTGATGAATAGACCACACTCTCCTTGTCCAACCAATCACCGCTACGATTCCTGCAATCGTCAAAAAATTAACCTCATTAAAGGAAATCATTGACGGCGCCACAGATGGAGAAACGTTTAGTAAAGGGGCTAAGCCGGCGAAACCTCCGCACATCGCGCCAATCATCCATAGTACTCTTGTGTGTTTGACTGGATATCTGAACGTTTGAAGAGCGGGGAGCCTTGGAGTAAATTTTTCTGCGGCTACGAGTAGGATCACCCCAGGTATGAGTAAAAATAGATCTGGCAGAATGGCGGAATAAGTGTTTCCTTCGCCTGAAGTTGCCAACACAGCGATAAAAAGTCCAATCAGGCTTAGCGATCGAAAAGCATATCGAACGACAAGCTCCGCTGGCGGATCGTTCTTTTCCGCAATAAAATCAGACAATAGGTGTACTGGTTGACAAGGTTCTTCCAACTTGGCAGGGGTAAATGCGGCGCGCAGTTCATTCGAGTCTCCCATACGTATGAGCGCTAAACGTCTCGATTCATTTGCGTCCATTCCTTGGCTCTGTAATTCTTCGGAAGAAAACTTCATGTGGAGATAGAGCTCCCGACGTACGACAGATGCAGTTTCGTTATCTTTAATGCCTTCTGTTACAAACTCCAGAAAATCAAACCACTCCATAGGACGTTGCCTCCTTTCCAAAAAGTACGCGTTGTACCACTTCAGTGCGTAAACTCCACTCCTGACGCTCGTTTTCCAAGTGTCCACTTCCTTTTTCGGTCAGCGTGTACACTTTGACTTTTCGCTCTGACTCGACCGCTTGCCAATCACTCTTTAGGTAACCTTTGCGTTCTAATTGGTGCAAAAGAGGGTACAAAGTTCCCTCTTTCATGATCAAAGTATCGGTTGATTTCTGTTCGATCCAACGCGCGATCTTGTATCCGTGCATGGGACCGCTCTCAAGCGCCCGCAAGACAAGTAATGTCGGCAATGATGGCATTAAAGCGTCCACGCGCTGTACCTCCTGTCGAGATGGACTGTATTTAAGGATTACATAGATATCTATATATAGAATTCTAAGTAACGATTTTGAATCCGTCAAGTGCTATATCTATTGATAAACTGACAATCATGTTTCGTATTAGGGGAAGAGCGGGGATGGCAGGGGTTGCCTGAGTAAATAAGATCATCTTTAAAGCAATGTCTGATTCAATGTGAAAGAAAATCCTGGATGGATTAAATTGACGAGGGGTCTCGGGTACTTTTAAATTTTTATCAGATCTTTTTAATTGCACAAAAAAACACGCAGTAGTATACTTAAAGCACGAACGTCAAATTAATAAACATAATATAATCTATCTTATATTATGTATCATAACACGACGGGAGACGTTTGTCAAATGCTCTTTGGTAAGATTTTTTCGTGAATTGACAAGCATTTTCTATTTGTTGGTGAATGGAGCTGGTATGGATGGATGCAAAGGAATGGCTTGTTGAACAAGATAGGCTGAACCACATCCGTGCGAAGCTCGAGGTGAGAATCGCAGAGTTGGAGCCCGCGATGGCCAACTTTCGCGATCAAGTGACGTCCATTCGCAAACATTTTTGGGAGGACGTAACGGTTAATACTAGCACGCATGAAGATTTTGAAGAAACATTTTACGCGATTAACCAGCAAACGGCAGTTTTATCAGAACGAGAGCGCGGACATAACCTGCTTATTCAGCAGTGGAAGAGTTTAAATCGGTTGCTTCGTAATCCTTATTTTGGACGCATCGATTTTCAAGAGGTGGGTCTGAATGATACTGAACAGATCTATATTGGCGTATCGTCGTTTCTAGACGAAGATGGACTCAATTTTCTGGTCTATGATTGGCGTTCGCCCATCGCGAGCATGTACTACGACCATTCTCCAGGTCCGGCCTTTTATGACGCACCCTATGGGCGAATCACCGGTCTGATGGAATTAAAGCGACAATTTCAGATTCAAGGTGGGCAGATCGTTACGATGTTTGATGCGAACGTAACCATCGGTGATGAATTGTTGCAGCAGGTGCTCAGCAAAGGCGCGGATTCAGAAATGAAGAGTATCGTTGCAACCATTCAGAAAGAACAAAATGCTATGATCCGAGACGATAAAAGTCGGATGCTCATCGTGCAGGGCGCTGCAGGCAGCGGTAAGACCTCCTCTGCATTGCAGCGTGTCGCGTACTTGTTGTACAAAAACCGAGACACGCTCAAAGCGGACCAGATCATTCTTTTCTCTCCTAATCCGATATTTAACAGCTATGTGTCTACCGTTCTTCCAGAACTTGGTGAAGAGAATATGCAGCAGACAACGTTTCAGGAATATCTCGAAGATGGTCTAGGTGCATCGTTTCGTATTGAAGATCTCTTTGATCAGCTCGAATATGAACTGACCGCGCATCAGACGTCAGAGTACGCGGCCCGTCTTCAAGGGATGAAGTATAAGGCGTCTACAGGTTTTTTGAATGCCCTGAACCAATATGTATTGGGGCTAGGAAGCAAAGGGATGATGTTCAACAGCATTTGGTTTCGCGAGCGTGAATTGATTTCAGCAGAGCAAATGAGATCGCAATTTTACAGCACTCCCCCATCTTTGCACTTGAGTGATCGCGTTGAGCTGTTGCAAAAATGGTTGCTCGATGAACTCGTATTGTTGGAACGAAGGGAGATTGATGCGGAATGGGTTCTGGAAGAATTGAATTACCTCGACAATGACCAATATGCGGAAGTCTTTGGCGAATTGCACAAGGATCGAGAAGTTTTTGACATAGCCGAGCAATATGCCGAAATTCAAGAAAAAATTCATAAAAAACTGCGAAAAGACGAAGGTGACTTTACCTTCGCTCATCAGGAGGAAGAACTGCTCCACCATAAAATTGTAAAAGAGAGTTTTAAGCCACTTAGGCGAAGCGTCAAAAAACGGATGTTCATCCATGTCCAAGGGCTGTACGCGCAGATGTTCAGCGATCAAACAACGATTCTTGAGATGACCCACGAATCGGATATGCCCTCACTATGGTCTGAGATATGCGAACAGACGAGAGATAAATTAAATCGACTCGAATTGTTCTATGAAGACGCGACACCGTATTTGTATCTAAAAGAAAGGATTGAAGGTGTTCGGACCAATACACAGATAAAATACGTCTTCGTGGATGAGGGCCAGGATTATTCTCCATTTCAATACGAGTACCTAAAGAAACGATTTCCTCGTGCTCGTATGACGGTACTCGGTGATTTCCGGCAGGCGATTTTCATGCAGTCCACTTCTTTGCACGAATCAGACTCTCCTCTCTTCAAGCTCTTCGGTGAAGCTGGAACAAACATGATTTGCCTTAATCGCAGTTATCGTTCGACCCGTGAAATCGTGATGTTTACGAAAAAATTGCTCTCCGCCGGAGATGAAATTGTTCCCTTTGACAGAAGTGGGAAAAAGCCAGAACTCATTCGTTTAGAAAGTGATGAAATCCGAGACGCGCAAATGCGAAGAGACATCGCGTCACTTAGAGCTGAAGGTTTTGACTCGATCGCCGTCATTACGAAAACCGCAGCCGAAAGTCGCAAGGCATATGAAACATTAGGGATTCAAGGGTGCGAAGGTCTCTTGCTCATTACGAAGAAAACGCTCACCTTTGAGAAAGGAGTGTTGGTGATTCCGGTATATCTCGCCAAAGGTGTCGAGTTTGATGCAGTACTGATCTATGACACTTCTTCTCAAGTTTATCGACAGGAAAATGAACGCAAGCTTCTTTACACAGCTTGTACACGGGCGATGCACCGGCTCATGCTTTACTCCGTAAGTGATTGGTCGCCTTTTGTGGAGGTTTTGGATAGAGATTTATACAATTTGGCGCCGGAGGTGGCCCACGAGATCTAGGATGAAAGTCCGCCCAAGACCTGTAAAACATGGTTTGTCCAACCATGTTGATTCGAACAGGCACGATTTGCAACCCTTTACCACGAGAAATGAGTTGTCGTTCGACACTCGTAGTATTGATGAAAAAAGCCAGAAGAAAATTGCCAAACACGCTGAGTGGCGCAACTATGGCATATTATGCAATGTAGGTTTCGGAGATCTGGCATGTAAGGATGACAAGAAATCCAGTCGATGCTATAATCCAAAACCATAGGTAAGAGTAAATCGTTTGCTAAGCCTGTCGCTGAGTCGCCGTGAACTGGTGAACGGGGGAACCAATTTTTGGGGCTAATCCTGAACTTCAGGTAGGGGTACTGTTCTCTCCGAGCCCGTCAGCTAACCTCGTAAGCGTTGGACATGATTTCAGCATGCAAATTTTTGTATGCTTATTTCTCCCATGTTCACTGTCTTCAAGACGTTGAGGGGATGCGATATTGGCTCCAAAGAGGAGGAAATAGACGTGTCTCTGACTGCACTCGAAGTATTGCGATTTTTACTCGAATTTCTAGTATTGCTTGTCTGCGCGCGTGTCTTAGGAGAACTGGCCCGGCGGTTAAATCAGCCTCAAGTAATCGGTGAACTACTCGCTGGTGTGCTTATAGGACCATCCTTGTTTGGCGCTATCTCACCTAGTCTGTTTGCCAACTTATTTCCCTCAAAAGGGGCTCAAGGACTATTACTCCAGCTCATCGCCCAGATTGGCGTCATTTTTTTGTTGCTTTTAAGTGGGCTCGAAACAAATCTCGAAGTGGTTAAGCGCAAATTAAAACCAGCTCTCACCATCTCAATCGGAAGCATTATTACTCCTTTTTTGGCAGGTTATTGCTTAGCAAGCCTCCTGCCTGCCGCACTGATTGCACATCCCGGAGCAAGGCAAATTTTCATGTTGTTCGTTGCTACTGCCATGTCCATATCGGCAATTCCTGTGATTGTAAAAATCTTGTTGGATATGAACTTGATGAAAAGGGATATTGGGCAGTTGATCCTGGCATCAGGCATTATCAATGACACCATTGGCTGGTTTTTGCTCGCTTTTGTTTCTGGCATGGCAACCTCCCAAAATCTCCAAATTAATTCCTTGATGATTTCCATCTTCGGCACTCTGGCGTTTGCAGTCTTTTGTTTCACCATTGGTTACCGGATGATTCGGGCATTGACAAAATGGGTGGATAATCAATTTGGCGGTGAAAGTCCGGTCTTTACGTTGGTCGTTGTGTTGGGACTTGCAGGCGGTGCTGTTACAGAAGCCCTCCATGTTGAAGCGTTTCTCGGTTCGTTTCTGGTTGGCATCCAAATGGCGCGCGTTCCGCGTATCACACGCGCGACACGTATCAAACTTGAAGGTATGACATTGGCAATATTTGCGCCCATTTTTTTTGCAACGGCTGGGCTCAAAGTGAACATTTTACAAATCTTAAAACCTGAGTTGCTACTCGTTTTACTGCTTGTGATCGTTACTGCTTCTCTGGCGAAACTTGTAGGCACTTATGCAGGTGCCCGTCTAGCGCGTTTAAATCATTGGACTGCAATTAGCCTTGGTTCAGGTATGAACGCCCGGGGAGCCGTGGAAATTATCATAGCCACACTTGGCTTGCAAATCGGCGTTTTAACCACGTCCATGTATACGATTATTGTCATTATGGCGATCGCCACTTCCATGATGGCACCGCCATTGTTGCGGTGGGCGCTTCGTCACGTGGCTCCTGATCCGGAAGAAGCAGAGCGACTACAGCGCCAATCGCTCGAAGAAAAAAGTTTTCTCTATGGTCTGAAACGCATGCTTGTCCCCGTCCGGGATGGAAGGATAGCCTTATTGGCAGCCAATATTATTCAACATTTGTCCGGCCAACGTTCAATTGAGGCAACGCTTTTGCATGTGACGACCGATGGACTGCCGGAATCAGGACGGATCAATCGTGAAGATAACTTTCATGAAAATGAGAAACTCAATGAACTTGTGCTTGCAAAATCACTCTCCTCTATTAAAAATGTCGAATGGGAACAAAAGACACGGAAGCTTAAACAGGATGAACACACTGCCAATGTCATTCTCTCAGAAAGTGAGCGGGGTTATGATTTGCTTGTGGTTGGAGCCAGCAGAAACAAGAGTGGATCGAGCTTGTTTGGGCATGTGGTTGATTATGTTGTAATGGAATCCCCTTGTAACGTATTCGTTCTGTACGCGCCGTGGCGGCTAGAAAGTATTTCTCTTCTGAAACGCATTCTCTTGCCAACGACAGGCACCACAAATGACTTGCGAACTGCGGAATTTGCAGTCGCGCTTGCCAAGGCGCACAACGCTGAGATAACCGCGATATACGTGGTTGAAACCAATCCATTAAAAGCATTGTTTAGCAGTGAATCACTTGACATGCAGGCGATGGAATCCGCTGAAAACATGGGTTGGCATGCAATTTCGGAAGTTACTCGTTTGGGTGAAGCGTCGAATGTACCTGTAAACGGAATTGTCAAAACAGGCACGGGTGGAAATGTCGGTCATGAAATTGTGGAATTTTCTAATGCATCTCAACAGGATATTATTTTGCTCAATGCCGAGCGGCGACCAGCAGGTGGAGACCTCTATTGCGGACACACTGTAGATCGAATTGTTCGGACGGTCAAATGTCCAGTCGGAATTCTTTTCAGCAAATCGAGCGTTTTTCAGAATATCCAATAGTCATAAGGAAGTAGAAATTCAAATTGGGCGACGTCATGTCCTTGAATTTCTATTTAATGCTCACCCTATGCAAGGTTGAATCTTGGAAATTAATGACCTGATTGTTTCAATCGCCAACGCAATCCTTCAAGCATCAATTCTTGTACTTGAAAGGGTGCCTTCATTCAATTTCAGGTTCTTGTCTCGCCCGACGGGAGAGTCAAGGGTTAAAAGTGATAACAAAAATAATCTCACGACGATGGTCATGGAGCGCTCATGGGATGAACCCGAACGCTCTGGATGCGAAACGATTGGCGTTGATGAACCTCTATTTACCAATTCGCCGAGATGATTGCGGCATTCAGCTTTGAGATGCTTGCGAATCCATCAACCCTGATGGGTAGACTGTTCCTAGTCCATTTTTCCAAAAAAGTAGACCAAATGGACTAGGAAAGATGGTGTCAATAGGATAGTCAGGTTTGGTCTGATGCATATCTGCCGTTTGCCTGCATGATGGAAGTAACAAGTGGTTCAACATCGAAATATGAAAAGGCGAAATTCGCCAGAGATCCTTGGTCGTCAGTGATTGCGTGCATTCGCATACAGGAGGTCGCCGCATATGTCAGGACCGGCATTGCAACAGCTTCAATCGCACCGTTCCATTCATGAAGCGGCTTATGGTGAGGCGGAAGAGTTAACTCATATCGCCAAAGCGTTTGCGGACGCAGGCAAAGAGCAAGCGGTGATCTCGACGGCGAGATTGATTATTGAGCATTGGCAAACGCGAACACTTTGCCATGCGACGGAGGAAGAGGAAGGTTTCTATAAAGAAGTTGCGATGGAGCACCCGGAACACGCGGATAAGATCCTTTTTCTTACGCGAGATCACAATGTTATGCGGCAACTTGTGGCGGAGGCGGAGGAACTTTTGGTCAATCAAGGTACAATTCCTGCAATACTTGATCGATTCCAAATGCTTCTTTGGCTCGTTGAAAAACACAGTCGTGACGAGGAGAAGTGGCTGCTTGATATAGAGACGAACGATCACGCCAAACGACGATAGGTTATGCATCACAGAGCAGGTGGCAGCATGCACATCGTAGAAAAGGGGTGGTCGAAGTGGACTGGGACAAGATTCAAGATCAGTGGAAGCAAGATGCTTTGGCGACAGACAAAGATGATCTCATTGGTTTGCTGAACCTTCGATTCGGCACAGTTCCGCAAGAAATCACAGGGCAGATTGAACGCATCACAGATGCAAACGCCCTCGAACGTCTGGTTCTGGTCGCCGCCAATGTGCCGAATTGGAAGACCTTCATCATGGAACTTGAGGGGAGTGAATCCGCATTTCGAATCGTGGGTACACAGTACCAGCCTTTTAAGTGATTTTGTAAACCATTTAAGCCACAACGAGTTCCTGGTTGATTGGATGCTATGAATTGCTGTCGCTGACAAAGCGTCAGTCGCTTGACGCAAATGCGAAAGGAATGACGCTTGTGCCGAAATCAAAGAAATCACTCCTTCAGGGCTTGAATCACCTGCGACGAGGCGAGCGATTCAATCAAAATTGGTCGGAACATAGTCCTCGCTCTCGTGACTGGGAGGATCTATACCGTAACCGTTGGCGTTTTGACAAAGTCGTCCGCTCAACGCACGGGGTGAATTGTACAGGGAGTTGCAGTTGGAAGATTCATGTGAAGGATGGCATCATCGCGTTTGAAACGCAGCAAACAGACTACCCATCCTTGGGCCCCGATGTGCCGGAATACGAACCTCGCGGGTGTCCCCGTGGCGCAAGTTTTTCCTGGTATGAATACAGCCCACTTCGAGTTAAGTACCCTTATGTAAGAGGGGATTTGCTTGATTTGTGGCGACAAGAGCGAGGGACTGGACGTGATCCGATCAGCGCTTGGCGTGCTATCGTAAACGATCCAGTAAAGCGTGCCGCATACCAACAGGCGCGCGGCAAGGGGGGGCTTGTGCGCTCTTCGTGGGAAGAAGTCACGGAAATGATTGCGGCGGCTTCGATTGATACGATTAAAGAGTACGGGCCTGATCGGGTCACAGGCTTTAGCCCGATACCCGCAATGTCGCAAGTGAGTTATGCGGGTGGATCACGGTTTCTATCCCTGATTGGAGGTACGATTCTTAGTTTTTATGACTGGTATGCGGATCTTCCACCGGCATCTCCGCAGATCTGGGGGGATCAAACCGACGTGCCGGAGAGTGCGGATTGGTATAACTCATCTTACTTCATCATTTGGGGCACCAACCTCCCAATGACGCGCACGCCAGATGCACACTTCATGGTGGAGGCTCGCTATAACGGGACAAAGGTAGTCGGTGTCAGCCCGGATTATGCCGAATACGTAAAGTTTGCAGATCAGTGGCTTCCTGCCAAAGCGGGTACGGACGCGGCTCTCGCGATGGCCATGACGCAAGTCATCTTGCAGGAATTCTACGTTGATAAAAAAACAGAATACTTCGATGCCTATGTCAAACAAAACACCGATTTGCCGTTCTTGGTGACGCTAGAAAAGAGAAATGGCGCGTTTGTTTCCGGCGCGTTTTTGCGAGCCTCAGAAGTGGGGTTGGAGAGCGAGGAGCGGCAAGGGGACTGGAAAACCGTGCTGTGGGATGAGCTGACGAATCAGCCGGTCGTTCCAAAAGGCAGCATCGGCTTTCGCTATGACAATTCTGATCAGTGGAATCTTCGCATGGAAACCATTCATGGATCGCCCATCTCGCCGCAACTGAGCTTCCTGAGTGACGCCGATGATACGTTGATGGTTCAATTTCCGTGTTTTGAGGATACAAGAGCTCGAGTGTTGGAGCGAGGCGTGCCTGCCAAGAAACTCGTCAACCGAAAGGGGGAAGACATCTGGGTTACCACCATTTTTGACTTGATGATGGCGCATGTCGGTGTCCGCCGCGGATTGTTGGGTGACTATCCGGCATCTTACGACGACCCGTTGCCGTACACACCTGCCTGGCAGGAAGCGATTACCGGTGTGGATCGAAACCTGGTTCTTCAGGTGGCGCGCGAGTTTGCAGACAACGCGGAGCGCACGCATGGGAAGTCAATGATCGCGCTTGGCGCAGGAACCAACCACTGGTATCACAGTGACATGATTTATCGGTCGATTATTAACCTGGTGCTGCTCACGGGTTGCCAAGGCGTGAACGGGGGTGGATGGGCGCACTATGTGGGACAGGAAAAGGTTCGCCCGCTCGAAGGTTGGTCAACGATTGCGTTTGCAACAGACTGGAATCGACCGCCGCGTCAGCAAAACGGAACCTCTTTCTTTTATTTCACCACCGACCAGTTTCGCTATGAAGAGTTGGAGACAAAGACCCTTGGATCGCCTCTTGGCGGCCGTTTTCAGAATATGCATCCAGCAGATATGAATGTCTTGGCAGCGAGGCTTGGTTGGTTGCCCTCCTTCCCTCAGTGGACACAGAACTCCCTCGAGGTGGTTCGTGACGCAAAGACTGCTGGTGCACAAACGGCCGAAGAGATTGCGGCGCATGTCGGCAAGAAGGTTGCCAACGGCGAAATTGATTTTGCGATTGAAGATCCAGACAATCCGCGGAATTTTCCGCGTGTATTCTTTGTCTGGCGTTCGAACCTGCTTGGTTCAAGCTCAAAAGGCCATGAGTATTTTCTAAAGCATCTTCTGGGGACAGATGGTCATGTACTTGGGGAGGAAGCGAATTGGCAACCGCAGGATATCCGTATGACAGATCAAGCACCGAAAGGAAAGGTAGACCTGCTCATCGATATCGATTTTCGGATGACGGGAACGGGTCTTTACTCGGATATTGTTCTACCTGCCGCAACCTGGTACGAGAAGCATGATCTGAGCAGCACGGATATGCACCCATTCATTCACCCGTTCAATCCGGCAATTTCTCCGCCCTGGGAGACGCGCACAGATTGGGTAGCGTTCCGAAGTATCGCTGAGACGTTTTCCCGACTCGCTAAAGACCACTTACCGGCGCAAGACGACCTGGTGATGGCTCCGCTCAATCATGACTCTCTTGATGAGCTGTCGCAAGTGGGCGGAAAAGTGCGCGACTGGCGCAAGGGGGAAGTCGAAGCGATTCCTGGGAAGACGATGCCAAAATTTGTGCTTGTCCATCGGGATTATCCGCATGTGATCGACATGATGACGACGATGGGCCCGCTCTCAGAGAAAAGCTATGGGGCCAAAGGAATTGCGATCTCCGGTGAACACGCCTATGCAGAGCTCACAAAGCGGGTAGGTGTTTCCAAAACGGAAGGTCCAGGGTTTGGCCGCCCCCTTATCCGCACAGAACGTCAGGTTGCAGAAGCCATTCTCACCCTCTCAGGCGCGACGAACGGCCATCGCGCCGTTGAAGAATGGGAAGCCCTGAGCAAATTTACAGGCCTTGATGTAAAAGATGTTGCAGCGGGTCATCGTGAGACGGCATACACCTTTGAGGATCTCACGGCACAGCCGAGGCTCTCGCTGGCAACGCCCGTCTGGAGTGGACTTGAAGGAGAAGGCCGCCGCTACTCGCCCTTTACGTCGAATGTGGAATATCGAATACCATGGCATACATTGACGGGTCGCCAGCATTTCTATCTTGATCATGAAGTGATGCTTGATTTTGGTGAAGGGTTGCCGCTCTATCGTCCGCCGCTTGGCATTCTGCCATTTCAGGATGGAGACGCACCGGTGGATGATCAAAATGGTCAGACGGTCATGGTTCGTTATCTTACGCCCCATCAGAAATGGGGCATTCATTCCACCTACTCAGATAATCATCGGATGCTGACGCTTTTTCGCGGTGGGCAGACCATCTGGATGAGTGAAGAAGATGCAAAAAAAATCGGCATCAAGGACAACGCATGGGTTGAAGTGTACAACCGTAATGGCGCCATCGCTTGCCGCGCGGTTGTGACGTATCGGCTGCCGCCTGGCATCGCCATGATGTATCATGCGCAAGATCGAACCATAGGCGTTCCAGGCAGCACCATCACGGGTGACAGAGGCGGGACGCACAACAGTGTAACGCGTATCATTCCGAAGCCGACGCACATGATCGGCGGTTACGCACAACTCAGCTATGGATTCAATTACTACGGTCCAACGGGACATCAGCGGGACGTCATGACAGTCATTCGTCCGCTTAAAGAGGTGAACTGGCTTGAGGATTAAAGCGCAAGTTGCCATGGTGATGAATCTTGACAAGTGCATTGGCTGCCACACCTGCAGTGTGACCTGCAAAAATACTTGGACCAACCGTCCAGGGGTAGAGTACGCTTGGTTTAACAATGTGGAAACACGTCCGGGGCCTGGCTACCCCAAGCGCTGGGAAGACCAAGACAAATTTCGCGGCGGATGGACAATGAAGGATGGAAAGCTGCGTTTGCGAGCCGGCGGTGCGATTGCAAAACTAGCCAATATTTTCCACAATCCGGATCAGCCTACCCTAGACGATTACTACGAACCTTGGACTTATGATTATGAAAATCTGACAGACAGCCCCAAGAAAAAACATCAACCTACAGCCCGTCCGCGCTCTCTCCTGACAGGCCAGTTTATCGATCGTCCTGTGTGGGGTCCAAACTTTGATGACGATTTAGCAGGTGGATCTGAAATCGCGAGCCTTGATCCAAACTTGCGCGAGATTGAGGAGCATGTGGCGTTTACTTATCAACAGACGTTTATGATGTACTTGCCCCGCATCTGTGAACATTGTTTGAATCCAGCCTGCGTCGCAGCGTGTCCTTCTGGCGCCATTTACAAGCGCGATGAAGACGGAATTGTGCTTGTTGACCAGGATGCCTGCCGCGGGTGGCGTTTTTGTGTCAGTGCATGCCCATACAAAAAAGTCTATTTTAACTGGAACACCCACAAAGCAGAAAAGTGCCACTTCTGTTATCCGCGCATTGAAGCAGGTCTGCCGACGGTGTGCTCGGAAACCTGTGTAGGGCGCATTCGCTATCTCGGTGTGATGTTTTACGATGCGGACAAGATTCGTGAGGCTGCTTCAGTGAAGAACGAGAAAGATCTGTATCCAGCGCAATTGGATGCATTTCTTGATCCGTACGATCCGGCTGTCATTGTGGCTGCTCGTGAAGCGGGCATCAATGAGGCTTGGATTGAAGCGGCGCAGAATTCACCGGTCTACAAGATGGCCGTTGAATGGAAGGTTGCATTGCCGCTTCATCCGGAATACCGCACCATGCCGATGGTCTGGTATGTACCGCCGCTGAGTCCGATGATGACCCACGTACAGAACGAGGATTCCATGTCTGCCAATGCCTATCTCACGGTGGTAGACGATATGCGAATCCCTGTTGAGTATCTCGCGTCCATCTTGTCTGCAGGCGATACGGATGTCATACGCCGAGCGCTGATTCGCCTTACGGCAATGCGTGCCTTTATGCGCGCATCACGGGTCGGGGATATGGACGGTGAGAAACTGCTCAAAGAGTCAGGTCTGACAGCGGATCAAGTGATGGCGATGGCCCGTTTGTTTGGCGTGGCGAAGTACGACGAACGCTTTGTCATTCCAACCGCCGAGCGCGAGACAAACCCAGACCTCGCTTATGCGCAAGGTGCATGCAGCCTTGAAGGAATAGCGCCGCCGGAAGGCGTTTTGGCGCCAATGAAACGGTGAGGGGGATGCAAAGATGACGCTGCAAGAGCGACTGAAAATCGCCTCTGTCCTTTTAGCATACCCGGAGAAGTATTTTTCGGAGTTTATTGAAGAGATTGACACTTCTTGCAAAGAAACAGAGGATGACCGGGTGCTGGCAGCTGTGGATGCGCTCGCGCGGGTACCGACTTCAGAACTGCTCCGTTGTTACGTTGCTACGTTTGATATGCAAGAATCCACTGCACTGTATCTCACGGCTCATGAACTTGGCGATAGCAGAGAGCGGGGGGATGCTCTGCTTCGGCTACAGGCACTCCTCCAAAGTGCGGCATTTGAGCCACTCGAGGGAGAATTGCCTGATTATCTGCCACTTCTTTTGGAGTTTATTGCAGAAAAACCGATTGGAATGCCGACGGATGATCTGGAATCAAGACTCGCTGTTGTCTGCCAGACGATTTACGAGCAACTCGACGAAAAGCACCCATACCGAAAATTGTTTGAGCTAATTCGTGATTGTTTGCCAAATGTCCTAATTTCATTGCAGGATGACTCGGGTTCAAACCGTTCAAAACCTGTCGTGGAGACAGATTTGGACAATCTGCCATACCCATTGGGTTACGATTGACAGATCGATCGACGACGGAGAGCGAAGGAGGGAAACAGCAATGACTCAATTTTGGTGGTTGATTTATCCATACGTGACACTTACGATACTCGTCGTGGGTACATTGTACCGGTACGTATTCAGTCAACGCAGTTGGGGCTCTAAGTCGAGCGAGATTCTCGAGAAGCGGTGGCTTCGCCCTGGAAGTCTCATGTTTCACTGGGGAATGCTGTTTGTCATTGGCGGACATGTGATGGGGCTGCTTATCCCCATTGGGGTTTATCAGGCACTTGGCGTTTCAACAGAAGCGTATCACCTGATGGCAGATATCGTCGGTGGAATGGCTGGCCTTGCAGCCACGATGGGATGATTCATCTTGATCATGCGGCGGATTGTCAATCCGCGCGTTCGTCGCAATTCTACGCCTTCTGATTTCGTAGCTCTCGGTCTATTGTTTCTGGTGATCGCTCTTGGCGCTTCGCAAACGGTGATTTCCAACAATGTCTTTGGTCCCTACGAGTATCGCTTGACGGTTGGTCCATGGATTCGAGGGCTGATCTTTTTTCATCCCGACATGCAGCTCATGACGCATGTCCCTCTGCTGCTGCAGATTCACATTATACTCAGCTTTGCCTTGTTTGCTGTCTCGCCGTTTACCCGTCTGGTTCACGTGTGGAGCGCGCCGATTCGCTATCCAAGCAGGGCTCCAATTCAGTATCGGTCACGCTTCGGAACGTTCACGAGTCCAAAATCCCGTCGAGCAAATTTTGATTTGAGTGAGAGGGTCAATGGGAGTGAATCGTATCAGGTCGCATCTCGCAGGACAGACATGGATTGAGGTGATATGTGTGAACAAACGTCTGATCGCGCTCGGTATCACTGCTGTTATCGTTTTATCGTTGGTTGGATGCTCGACTGAACAAAATACATCGCAAGTAAAAAATAACACAACAAAGCAAATGACCGTAAAGATCGACAGTTCCTTAGCCATGTTGCAGGATAACTACTTTCAAGCAAATGCAACGGTTGATAAATTTTTGAATGATTGGCTCACGCTTGACGGTAAAGATGGCATCGCACTCTTGAACTCAAAGGCCAAACAAGGTAAATCAGCTGCACAATTAGAGCATTACTTTACATTCGTACCGCCTGGTCATGAGAGCTACGAAGTCGTTGGATACAGGAAAGTCTCAAACAACGAGTACCAATTCTACGTTTGGATGTATGGAACCGCCATGGGATTGTATGGATCAAACGGGCGTCCTCGCACCAATCCCGAATTTATAACCGTTATAAAACAGAATAACAAATGGAGTATCAATAATTTGCCCAATTTTTAACTGAATCGCCGAAACGTTTGATACAAAATTTGATGGCGCATTGTTTATTGGCATCGTGAAGTAGGTATCGTACGGCCATTCAAGAAAGGAAAGTGTAAACTATAATGGACAGGAGTGATGAAGATGGTAAACCGGATGAGAACTGTGCGTGACTCCCTCGGCGAAATCGAAATCCCCATGGACGCCTATTACGGCGCGCAGACCGCACGCGCCATGGCTAACTTTCCGATTAGCGGGCTTCGGCTGCCACCGGCCTTTATCCGAGCGCAGGGCATCGTGAAGTGGGCGGCGGCCCGGGCGCATGCGAATCTTGGAATGCTTGATGCAGCGAAGGCAGATGCCATTTGCCAAGCTTCCGATGAGGTGGCGAAGGGGACGCTTGACGAGTGGTTTCGTGTGGATGTGTATCAGGCCGGCGCCGGAACCTCCCAAAACATGAATGCCAATGAAGTGATCGCCGCGCGGGCGACAGAAATTCTGGGAGGCACGCGCGGCGGCACCCTGCTCGTTCATCCGAACGACGATGTGAACAGGTCGCAATCCACCAACGACACGATTCACATCGCGATGAACATGGCTGGACTGGATCTGCTGACGCATGAACTCGCCCCGGCGCTTGACAGCCTCGAACAGGCTCTCGAGGAGCGCGCTCGGGCTTTTGCGCACATCGTTAAATCAGGGCGGACGCATCTGCAAGACGCGGTGCCGATGCGTCTGGGGGATGAGTTTCGTGCCTATGCACACAATATCCGGCGGCACCGTCGCTGGGTTAAACAAGCGGCCGACGAACTGTTGGCCATTGGATTCGGAGGAAACGCGGTCGGCACAGGCATCAATACGGAGCCCGCATTCGCCAATCTCGCCGTCCGGCATGTGGCCGAAAAAACGGGGCTCGCGTATCGACTGCCGGATAATCCGTTTATGTTCAATCAAAACCCGGACGAGGTCGTGCTGGTCAGCGGCGCTTTGCGGAGCCTCGCACAGGCGCTTGGCCGGATCGCAAACGATCTGCGCCTGCTCTCCTCCGGGCCGCGCACCGGCCTTGCCGAATTAATTTTGCCGGTGGTTCAGCCGGGATCGTCCATCATGCCTGGTAAAGTGAATCCAGTCATCGCAGAGATGCTGAACATGGTAGTCTATCAGGTACTGGGCTGCGATACGACCGTTGCCCAGGCGGGGGCGGCCGGCCAACTCGAACTGAACGTGATGATGCCGGTGATGGCAGCCAATTTTCTGCACGAGATCCATATCTTGGCGCATGCGGTGCAGGTATTTGCGGACGCTTGCGTACGCGGCATCACGGCGGATGAGAGCCGTTGTCGCCAATATGCGGAAAACTCACTATCACTCGCTACGGCGCTGAATCTCGAACTGGGATATGAGCAAGCTGCCAAGGTGGTCAAGCATGCGTTGGCCAATGACATGTCTTTGCGTAGCGCTTGTCAGACGCTCGGCATCCCGGAAAAAATCTATGCGCGCGCTCTCGATGTGGATGCGTTGTCGTTGCCTGTGCGAGAAATGCCCGAGTGATCACAGGCTAGACTCAGGCGAAAGTGAAGACAATACTACACCGTGCTGTCAATTCATTTCGCGAATTAAACACGGCAACGTATGCAGACTTCGCGCAGAATACATTCAGTTCGTAAAATCGATGTTAAATCACACTGGGATAATGGATTGGAGGTCTCGTATGAACATTCGTCTATTGGTCGATGGTGATGCCGAAATGTACAGGGAGGTTCGGTTGCGTGCATTGAAAAATGACCCTGATTCATTTGGTTCAACCTATGAGCAAGAAGCAACCAGACCTTTGGGGAATTTTATAGAGAGGATACGACATACGAGAGATCAATTTACGTTGGGATGTTTTGACGACAGCGACATATTAGTTGGCATTGTCAATTTTGTACGCGAGAACAGGCTTAAGACAGCACACAAAGGGAATATTTATGGCATGTACATAGAGCCTCAACTTCGAGGACGGGGGGTAGGAAAGGCCCTATTGCTAGCCCTTATTGAAAGGGCAACAAAAGAATGTGAAGGGTTGGAACAGATTCATTTAACGGTCGTGTCGAATAACGAATCAGCAAAACGGCTATATACCACACTGGGATTTGAAGTTTACGGTGTAGAACCGCACGCCTTGAAGTTTGATGGACATTATTTTGATGAGGATTTAATGGTTTTAAGATTAGCGATCTCAAACGAAACGACGCTAGAGTGCAGTAACAGCCACGTCTGTGGTGTAGTGTGATGATACGAGCAGGGAGCGCGGCACTATTTGTAGTTTCAAGCAGAATCGACATAGCGATTTCACTGAATTTTCGATACCATTTACCCACAAATGTTTCGATTGGGCAGATTAACGGTAAAACACAGCATGTAAATAGCCTACAACAGCGCGGTTTCTCGTAGATCGCGTTTTTTTTTTTTGCTTTGATTCACTCCATAACGAAAAAAATATATTTTACCTGGGTAATATTGACGCATTATTTTATACGGGTATAATTAGTGCAGGCATTCAGATGGGGAGGTGCAGCATGAGAAATGACCTAACGTACTTTTACTGCACGGCATTTCTTTGTGGTAGAGTCGTCGCTAGTGGTTCGTTACAGTACGTTGTTTCTACAGTGAAGGATGCTCTGGATGACAGAGACCTCACACAGTTGCTTATATTTGACGATTCCACGGGGAAGCAAATCGATGTTGATTTTCGAGGGAAGACAGATGACGCGCTCAAACGATTAGGAGAACGGTTAGGTGACTTGGCCGGTACGGAAATGAATCATCAGCCTGCACGGCGGGCCGGTCGACCTAAGCTAGGGGTTGTATCCGGTGAGGTTACGTTATTGCCACGGCATTGGGAATGGCTCAAGAGTCAACCTGGAGGGGCGTCGGTAACATTACGAAAACTCGTTGATGAGGCTCGCCGTGTAGGAGGAAAACAGAGCAAAATACGAGAGTCACAAGAAGCAACATATCGCTTTATGACGGCTATGGCCGGAAACTTCCATCAATACGAAGAAGCACTGCGGGCACTGTATGCTGGTGATTTGGATCGGTTTTACCACTTCATCGATGACTGGTCACCTGATATTAGAAACCATATCAAAAGATTAGCCGCTAATGCATTCCCTCAAGAAGAAATGAATGAATGAAAGCGTGTGGGGGCGTAGAGGATTTGGAACAAAAAATAAGAACTACGGATGATTGGTCAGGAACAGAAGACCCTGAAAGAACTGATCGGGCATCGGACTGCAGCAATCGAGGATTCACGATTTCTTTCTATGGCAGAACTTCCGATACCGAATTGATTAAAGGAGAACATGACCATGGGCATTCTGAAAGCCAACGGCGTTGATTTGTCTTATGACAGTTTTGGTAATGAAAACGACGAGGTTATTATTCTAATCGCTGGGCTTGGAACCCAGATGATACGATGGACGGTTCCGTTTTGTCGGATATTAGTAGCGAGGGGCTTTCGCGTGATCCGCTTTGACAATCGGGACGCAGGTTGCTCGACGCACTTTAGCCATCATCGTGCGCTGGATTTCAACGAACTGGAGGCCGCTCTTATGTCGGGAAAACGACCGGACATTCCCTATACCCTCGATGACATGTCCGCTGATGCTATCGGACTGCTCGACGCCCTTTCAATTGACCGAGCACATTTCGTTGGCAGGTCGATGGGCGGAATGATCGCCCAGTGTGCGGCCAGTGAGTACCCTGAACGGGGTTTGTCGCTAACTTCCATGATGTCCAGCTCCGGTAATCCCGCTCTTCCGCAATCTGCCCCGGATGTCATGGCGATGATGACTAAACCGGCGCCAAACCCATTCGAGGATGAAGCAGGATTTTTGGCGAACAGCCTCTCTTTTGCCAAACGTATCGCGGGCACCGGCTATCCGTTTGAAGCGGATGCTCATCGGGCGCTCATTCTGGAGGAAGTCAAGCGAACCTACGATCCAGGCAGTGTCGGACGACAAATCGCAGCGATCGCTGTCTCCGGTGACCGTCGTCCGCGGCTGGCAACCCTAAAAGTACCAGTACTTGTCATTCATGGAGTGGACGATCCCCTGTTCGTCCCGGCGTGCGGCGAGGACACGGCTTCTGCCATCCCGGGCGCCGAGTTGATGTTGGTTGACGGCATGGGACACGATTTGCCGCACCAACTGTACAAAGTAATCACTGATGGTATAGAGCGAACGGCTCGTCGCAATTAATACGCGCTGTGGTTGACAACTAAAAAGTTGACCACTCCAAAAATCCAATTCCTGTTACGCTGTAGTTGCTGATGCTACACGTGAACAGGAGGAAAGGACATGTTTGGAATGGTCCATAAGAAGTATATCAGGAAAAGGCATCTTGTGGATGGTTGGTCGATTAGAGAACTGAGTAAACGTTGTAAAATCTCACGTCAGACGATTTGAAAGATGCTTCAGGACGCTGACATACCCAAATTTCAATTGAATGCGCCTCGACCTGGTCGAGTGATGGAGCGCTGGAAGCCGATTATTGAGACTTGGATACGCGATGATGAATTGCCCGGTGTTCCTAAGAAACAGCGACATACAGCAAATCGAATCTATGAACGTTTGTGCCAGATACGGTAGGATACACCGCATTGGTGACAAACGATAATGAATATTGGCAGGAGTGGGAACGGCCAAAAGGTACGAAGGACAAGGCATTTAGGATTCAAGAGGGAGCGGTCCTGAACGACATGTTGAAATGGAAAGAGGATACTGCAAGGAGTACCATTGATTCTTTAGGTGTCACTTTGTATCTCGCAGGTAAGAATGTGATGAATTGGTCGGACTACTCAACACTTCCGTAGACCACTTTTAAGCTGTTGGTGAACCAAGTCACTTCGAAACAATAAACCAGGTCTTGCATGGCGTTCTACGGACAATGCCTGTTTTTCAATCCAGCCAATTTATCAGTGTGGAGGAATTTGTACGAAATACCGCATCGCTTGTGTCGCGGGCTTCTTACAGTTTCGGGCAGCAGTTCGCAATAGCGCGTCTCCGACGAAAGTAAGCTTATTCAATCCGAATATTTTTTGCTTCACTATTCATAAGCCCTTTACACAAAGGGCAATTTGGTTCGACCACATGAACGAACTCTTGTCTTGACCAACAATTGCATTCTGAACACTGCCAAATAACAACGTCCGCATAGACGTGTTCAGAAGCGGGCTTTCTCCTATTATTATAGTAGCTCATTAATTTGCCTCCTTTCCTAAAAAATGGGCGAACGATTGAGTAATACTAAAAGGAACTGCCCTTAAGGTATTTAAGCAACACCTTACGGACAGTTCCTTGATTATTAAAGAAATTAAGCTACGTTTTCAGCTTGTAATCCCTTTGAACCTTGCACAACGTCAAAGTTTACACGCTGTCCTTCTTCCAAAGAACGATAACCATTTCCTTGGATAGCGCTAAAATGTACAAATACATCATCGCCGTTCTCGCGAGAAATGAAGCCAAAGCCCTTTTCCGCATTAAACCACTTTACGATTCCTTGTTCCATATTATTTCCTCCTCATGCCCTTGGCACGAACCAATTTATTCACAAATTACATACAAAATCAAAGGCACAAAAGTCGTTTTTCTTCTGCAATCTGAAGTGAAAGCAGAGAAAAAACGGCACATTAAAACCACACCTTCAATCCGACGCACATCTGAACTATTTAATTTTACTGTTTGAGCAGTGGAAAGTCAATGGAATTTACTTGGAATTTTAAAATATTTCAAGTGATTCCCCATATGTCCTAGATAGAGAGCCATCAGGGCTAATTCCAGGTACCTCCTTCACGCTGCGCTGTGGTAAATACCACGAATAGCCTGTATGAGTTCCGTAGAGGCTAAGGTTCTACACATAACAGTTACAAACACCGAGATAACTTTCTGATAATGCTAAGTAAACTGGTTTCATCAGTTAACAACAGAACAAAAAGCAAACTGCTAGGTGATAAGTTGTGTCCGGTATTATGTGTAAAAATGCGTAGGCTCGAGACTACGTAATAGCTCTATCAAATAAGATGAGCCATTCGATTTGCTCTGGTAGAATGGGTGTGTCAAGTACTCACTCTCAGAAGGAGAATCCAAAGGATTCAATCCCAGCCCATATTGCGCTTGGGTCCCGTCTGGCCAAACAAACCAAACCGCATCCATGCAAGGGTGGGATCGCACGAATCGCGAGATGAACGGAAGAGCTTCAAGTCCTCGGAAGGCGATGAAAGGACAAGAGACCCTTTGGACAGAGGAAAAACGAAATTACACACAATTACGAACTTGACCTGTATATCCGTGTAATGTGAAAGGCGACCCTGATGTTCCAGAATCGCGCCCTTTAGTCTCGTCACGGGGATGTATAACTGGATCTGGACCAAGAGAATACCGATGCGATGGAAAATAGGAGTCCAACAAAGACATAGGGCAACAAGTGATTTAAATTGTACAGGTTTGTGCCGACGAGAGGTCCCACAGCAGTACCAAGTCCCTGTGAAGCACTTATTCGACCAGCGATAGCTCCTTGTTCATTTTGCTTTACGGCTAACGAAGCACCTGATGTCGCTCCTGGTAACACGAATCCAATACCTACACCTAAAAGAATGAACCCAGCGTAAACAGCTACCATGAAAGCGTGGAACATTAGGCTAATGGAACACAAGAGGAGAGTTGGCGTACCGATAAAGAGAAGCATCTTAGAAGACAGCTTCATTTGCCAAACAAAGATTAATTGCGACGTTACCGACACTACGCCAGTAAGCATGAAGAGAAGCCCGACCGTTTCTGCAGTTTGGCTTGCAGTAAGGTGAAAGTGAGATTCAACGAAAAAGCCTGTGGTTACCTGTATTCCAAGGACCGACGCCTGAAGAGAGGCAACCATAAAGAGAAATTTCCAAACACGTCTATCCAAAAACTTGACTTTAACCGCAGGACTATTGATTGAAATCCGTGTCGCTTGTGTATTTGGAAGACCCAGAAAAACCCCTAAAAAACCTACCAAAGGCAGCACAGAACCTATATATAAAGGATTCATTAGATGATGCGATGAGAAAACTCCTATTCCAGGTCCGATGATCGAGCCGAGTCCACTCGCCATCCAGATCAACGACACAGCTACAGTTCTCTCGTTGCCGTGCGTTGTATCAGCGATGTAGGCTTGTGAGGCAATTGGAACTGTTGAGAAAAACAGTCCAGAAATAAGTCTAATAAGCAAAAGAATAGAAAATAACAACATGGGGTTGGGGCGATGTGATAATCCCCAATCCCCAACAAGCCCAAACGATAGGTAAAGAAAGCCGCAACTGCCCAATCCAATGAGCATTACATTCTTTCGTCCGAGTGTTTCACTTTTTCGGCTCCAAAAAGGGCTGGCGACGAGCCACATTAGCGACGAAAGCGTAAAAAATAACCCAGTCTGAACGGTGCTCATCCCAGTTTGCATTGCCAATGGTGCCAACACGGGATTAATTGCGTTACCGCAAGAGTATTGGAAAAGTACGGCGATAAAGATAACAAAGGGCGGTTTAAGAGATCTCATTCATCAATTCTTCTTCCGCACGTTTGTGCTCAGGCACGATACCTAAGCTAATGGCACCCAGCAATTCACTGTCGAATGTACGAACAATCGCAAACGCATAAAGACTGCTTTTCTCGGCGGCTTCATGAGTGCGTTTGATCCACGCCTCGGCGGCATCTTCTGGATATGGATATGGAATGTGCAAGGTCGTTTTCGCTATATCATAGTCGCCAGCAAGTTCGCGTACTCTTTTTGCGTCATCAATAGCAAATGGTCTCAAAATTAAATTGTCGGAGTAGAGATTCACCAGTCAGACACCCTCCTCCACTTGGTAAATTTCCACAATTATAACTGATTATCGGGCTGCTGTGTTCATCTTCGCCCATTGTCACTGGCTGAACTAACCTGCCCGAAATCTGAACAATCCTATCACATTTTCACGATTTGTTTGGGCGTATAACGGGAGTTTCCAATCAGAATCTTACGGTGCCTCGTATCACTCGTCAACGCTCATCCTCGACATTCAATCCCAATTCCTGTGCCAGTTTTTCTCTTCCCATTGTTGTAACGACAATGGATCGTCGGACGGGACCTCTGCGGATCCAGTCCAGTTCCAACAGGCGTTTTGTCACCGCTAGCGCGATAGGTCCCGCCATGTGATGAACCCGTTCGGTCCAATCTACATGCCTAGGAACGGAGGCTCCGTGTTTTTCGACGACCTTTTCCGCGATTCCAAATGTCTCAAACCACTTCGCACCGAGTGGGGTTACGATATACCCGTCTTCTCGGTCCGCCAAGTATCCCTTGTTTCGCAAAGCGTCCGTGAACGCGACGCCAAATCGACCCGCAATGTGGTCGTAACAGGTCCGTGCGAAACAGAGTGCGGTCGCTTCAGTCGATTGGCGCAGGGAGCGTACGGGCGTGGGTGGGGACAGGGACGATATGGACTCGAGTGCCTTCGCTACGTCGGGACCCGCCAGTCGATAATACCGATGACGTCCCCATGCCTCCATGGTGAGGAGTCCTCCGGCCACCAATTTTGCAAGATGATTGCTGGCCGTTTGTGGTGACACGCGGGCCAGTTTCGCGAGTTCTCCTGCAGGAAGAGCCTGCCCGCCAAGGAGCGCCATGAGAATCGTTGTTCTCGTCACATCTCCAATGAGCGACGCTACTGTCGTGACATTGCCGTACAGAGTCATCCAATGAACCTCCCATGCGCTCTTTGATTGCAGTGTACCATCGCAACACTTCGATGCTACGTGAAATTTCCGCATGATACGAT
>NZ_LSUQ01000008.1 GCF_001642725.1 Ferroacidibacillus organovorans | reverse complement strand
CCCCCATCGTCACCTGTGACAGTTGATCCATGGTGGTGGAGAGAAACCGGATGTCGGGACCGCTGTTCGCCATAAAGAAAAGCCCGCCCGCGAGAACGGCCACGCTGGCGAGTACCCCTGACCAGACCCGCGTGGGCTGGTTATCGACCATCGCCTTCTTCACGGCCCAGAACGCAAGCGCGATGAGACTGAACGGGAGAAATCTCCCGAACAGGCTCTGGCGCAGCCCGATGAGCAGCGGCGTGACGGCGGCCAACTGGTCGTTGACAAGGTTGGTGTGAAAGCCGAGTTCCGCCAGGAAGATGCCAAAGCGCGTGATGAAACCGGAACCAATGAAAATCCAACTGGCGATGGCGTTGCCGAGAAACGGGATCGGGTCGTTCAGATCCGGTTTCAGTCCACCCCATTCCCAGGTAACGAGGTTGTACCCGAGGTCGAATGCATATCGGTCCGGCGGATAGGTTCGGTATGTCGGCGTCGCATTGGTGGATACGCCGATCTGTTGTTCGGTCGGCAGAATCTGATTGACCATCGAAGGCGGTTGCGCCTGCGTCGCAGCGAAAGCAGAGGGCGAGGTGGCAATCACGGTTCCTACGATACAGAGGAGGAACACGATGATAACAGCCCAGCTCATCCATCGTTTGCGTTGTTTCATAATGGCTGACCTCCATCCACAGAGGTGTTGAACACGTTCAGCAAGTCGTCTGGCGTCGGATCAACGTGGATCATACTGACACGGCCTTCAATGTCCTTGAAGAAGCAGTCCCCGGAGCGCAGGCTGCGGAATTCCTGCCACAGCGACGCCTCATTCGGGTCGAGTCCCAGTAGGATCGCGTTGTCACGGCTGGCGCGCGGATCCTCGGTGCGAAAGCAGAAGATGGAACCGAGGTTGTTGCGCAGTTCCTCCTCGGCAATGTCGCCAGGGTTTTGCGTGACGAGAATGGGGACGACGCCGAAAGAGCGACCCATGCGTACCGTCTCGTCAATCAACTGCCTTCCTTCCGGGAACGAGCGCAAAAGCCAGGCTTCATCGATGCCAAATAGCTTCAGTCCACCGGGAGCGGAATGAAACATGCGTTCACGACCAAGCGCCGCCATGAGGAACATCATCCCGACACCAAAGCGCTCGTTTGGGGTGAAGTTGCCCGTTTCGCCAGGCAGGCGCTTTGGGAGTGGAAGTCCCGCCAGACTCGCTACCACGAAAGGAGTGTCCGGCAAGGCACTCACGCCATTGTCCCGCGCGAAGACGAGCCGTCCGTACGGACTCTTCTGATAACCCTGAAGCCGGGTCAGACAACGCCTAGCCTCGACACGCATCGCCTCGTGACCCTCGGTTGTACTTAGTTTTTGGAGTTCAGTCATGACTTGGAACAAATCCCGCTTGGAGGTGGCAAACGTTCGTTCCACCGCATCCATGAGGACGTCAGCCCGCTCGTCGTTGCGCTGGCCGTCAAGTAGAAGACTCAGATAGTCGAGCGCGATGGCGTGACTTCGCTCGTCACTTTGCGCCAAGCGAAACGGGTTGATTTGTGTGTGCGAACCTGCCGAGAGTCGAAGGATCGTGAGCCCTTTCGCGATAGCGGGCAGTTCCTTGAAGCATCCGTCCTCATCTTTTGGATCAATGGAAAAAATGCTTCCACCTCGGTTGTAGGCGAGGTAGAAGAGAAGTTTTTTGAGTACCGATTTGCCGCCGCCAAGTGTCCCCACGATCCCGACCGCCCCACTTCGGTTCAGTTCCCGAGACATGGGCCTTGCAAGATCAAGCAGTACAGGTGTGCCTTGGCGTGTGCGGCCAATGTAATCACCGGTCGGGTCCCCAGCGTCCCTACTGCCGTGCGGAACGCCCGCTGCCAGATAACCAGGGTCCATCGGGATCGACCATGGTTTCTTCTCCATGTCGGTGCCAGGCATTGTGTCGAGAAAGCCACGTGTCTGATCACCAGGAGAACGCACGATGCGCAGACGTAGGGTGCTGCACAGTTGAGTGAATTGAGTCGCGCGGGATTCGAGCTCTTCGCGGGTTGGTGCGAAGATGGCGAATGTGACGGTTGCGTGGACGAGTGGCATGCCATGCTGCAGTTTGTGTTCAAGCAGCCGTCCGCGATCCCCGGCCCATTCCAGGGTGAGCGGCAGGTCGCCGGTGCCTTCGACAAATTCCCGCTGCTGGTCCTTGAGCGCCTTGCGGCTTCGTTCAAGCCCTGCCGCCGCTGTGTGTGGCGCTTCAATCTCCAGGTGAATGCTGCACTCCACCGGGTCAGACAGTTCATCGAGGCGGTACAGCCACTCCTGTCCAATGTCAGTCACGTCTTCGGGAACATCTACCAGAAATAAAAACGTCTGCCAACTCTGCCGAGCCCCGTCATCTTGGTGGTGCACGATCAGTGTACGCAACCGTTCCTCGATCACGGTGTCGCCCGCTACGAGGATTGGCAGTGACTTACGCGGTCGAAGCAGGACTCGTTCTCCTCGGACGGCGATTTGGTAACTGGGTTCAAGGCCAAGGCGCGGCGTCGATTCACCGAGCATCGCACGGTGGAACGGATGGCAGAGGAGCCATTCGACGTCTGTGCTTTGGAGCCGTTCACCGTTTAGGGACGCTCGAACTGACTCTGCCACGAGCGTTTCTGCGGAAAGCGCATCCTCTAACACCTGATGATTCATTTCGCCAGAGGGAGAAACAATAAGCCGTTGTTGCAAGGTCTGACCCACGCTCTTTGCGAAGCCGCGAAGGGAGGTGAGTGCCCGTCTAGGTGCGGCTAAGTCAAAGTCCGGAACAGCAAACCTAGACTTTGGGAGCTTGACGAGCAAAAACAGGGAGCGCCGCCATGGACGTTGCCTCGCAACCTTTTGGATGACTGCTCTACGGTAGCGCTCAAATTCTGCATCCGCTGGACTTGCTGACTGAAAGAATCCGGTGGGGCGGATGTCGTCCGTCAAGGAGAGGAGATGACAAGCGCCCCGGTGTGCATGTAAAAACCCACGCAGGCTGTCGACGAGGACGCGTTTTTTCTCCTTTGATGCAAAAGCGTAAGGTTGCTGTGGAATCCGGTAGGCGGCCCAGGCTTGGCGCTTGGTGTCAAAGAGCACGTTTTGTTCGTAGTAGAGGACTGGACACTTCATCCGCTTCCCCTCCTCGTGTGGGGGCGAACGGACGCGTCCGATGCGGTCAGTGTCAGATCCGCTGGTTCCGTGACCGTCCATTCCCAAACCCGTTTCCCCTTCTTCGTTTGCACCTCTTCAAACCGGAGTGTTCTCTTCTCGGATAGCGGCGTGAGCGCGAAGCGATGCGTGCGCGTGTGAAGGCGGAGTCTCGCTTTTGGATACACGCGCAGGGTGGAACCGGGCTCCAGTTTCCCGTCTAGGGCTTCCGTGAAAAAGAACCGTAGACGACATCCGTCCGCCAAGTCAAGGGTGTGATAACGCCTTGCGAACATTGACCATTTGAGCGAGCGACGCGGACGGGGTAACGACACGGTCTCAAAGCGACGGATGTGCTTCTTCCGTACCAGGAATCGCAAGATATCTCGCAGATAGGCCGAGGTTGATTTCCCGGCGGGATCGAGTTTGTGCAGGGTGTACGCCAAGGCGGCCGGGCCGACACTGAGGGTCAGGGCAGGCCCGACCGGAGAGATCCACGCGAGAATCGGGATCACGTAATAGAACGCCAGAAACAAAAGAAATACTTGTAGCCAGAGCAGGATTAGGTCCTGATCAATCGGCATCCAAAGTCGGACGTCCCCAATCTGGTAAAGTACCGTTTTCATCTTGAACAATGAACGATAGGCATGGTAAACCGTCCGATCCGTACGCGGGTCGGCCATGTGAATCACACTCCTCTATTCGCCTCAGGGTTCAGGAACTGAGGTTGATGCCAAGCTGCTTCAACAAATACTGCGCCAGGAACTGGGCAATGGACGGGAAGAACACGAAGATGGCGAGGATGCAGGAGAGGATGATGTGCCCCCAGAGCCGATTCTGTTCTCCATGTGCGTACAACCGCACACCTCGGTACACCGCAACACAGAGGAATACGGCCTGCAGCGTGTGTTCCGCCCAGGTAATGCCGGTGCTGATAAAGTCCATAGCGTTCACCTCCTCGTTGTGCGGGTTACGGGTTGAACCTGTGTCATGACGGCCTGATGGTTTCTTGTATGATGCGCCCTCCGATGGCGGCTACAATCTGGGGAATGACGGAGTTGCCTGCCTGTTTGTAAAGCTGTGTGTCGGAAACGCCAGCGTCCTTTGCGGTATTAAACTCGGTGTCGGTGCGTCCCATGAGCCGCCAACACTCCCGTGGCGTGAGCCGTCGGATGCGGGTGTCCTGCACAATTTTGGTGACGGCCCCTCCATGGTGATTCAAGAGCGTGGGGGAGATGCCGCTCGGATCAAAGACTCGCCCGGTTTGACCGGTATCGTCCGGAAGTCTTAGGGCGGTTTGCACGGCCACGCCGGTACGCATCTGATGGGCATCCAGCCCCTTGTAGTAGTTGGCATCCAGGCAGGTGGCGGTGTTTCGCACGTTCCACTTTGCCTCTTGACCTTGTCCCCGTCTTGTGACGAGGACCCCATGCGTGGATAAAGCTGCGAGTGTAAACATCGGCTCGTCGGGATCTTTGAATCGGTGACGTTGCTGTTTGTTCAAGAATCCTGGGGTGGCGACGGCTGCGTATATGGGCGTTGGTTTTTCATCAGCCGCTGTTCCGATGGTTCGTTTTTGGTCTCCTGGTTGGGCGATGGTTTCCGACTCTTGCGACTGTGTTGTTTGTTCCACTGCGTGAGGAGGATTTGTTCTGCCGTTGTGGAGAGGAAGAACCGTTCGTCGACCTCGATTTCGAGCATGTCCGATAAGGAACACGCGTTCGCGGTGTTGGGGAATACCGAAGGAGGTCGCACAGAGCACTTCCCATTCACAGTCATACCCGCTTTCGGCCAGCGCAACTTGGGCGGCGAGGAAGTCGTAGCCCCGGTTGCTCGAGAGAAATCCGACAACGTTCTCAGCGACCAACCATTCGGGTCGATGGTCTTCGGGCAGCGCCCCGAGGAGGTTGAGGACGGTGAAGAACAGGCTGCTTCGTGCCCCGCCAAAACCTTGTCGCTTTCCGGCAACGGACAGGTCTTGGCAGGGGAAGCCGAATGCCCAGAGGTCGGCTTTGGGGATGTCGTCCGGCAGGACGGTTTGGATGTCATCGTGAGTCCACTCTCCTTCTGTTCGAAATAGCGCCTGATAGGATTTGCGGGAGAACTTGTCCCGCTCGACCGAGCCGATACACGCCATCCCCGCGCGCTCCAGACCCCGACGGATGCCCCCAATGCCAGCGAACAAATCAAGAAATCGCAGGACCATCTGGGTCGCCTCCCGCCCTCTTGGGTTCGTCATGGCTACGCGGAATTCGGCTGGGCTTGGCGAACGGCTGCTCACGAGTCTGCTTGCCAATGGGGACACTCCGGTCCCCATTTCCGCCGCTTAGCCGGGGGAAATCCAGAAAGGATACGGCATTCGTTTCAAGCCCTTGCCAAACGGGAGCGAGTGTCCCTTGTTCCGACAGTTCGTCTTCCGTTGTGGTCCACACGGTAGGTGTGGGTTGTTTGCGGAACGCATCGTCCCGCATGCCTTGCCAGAGTTCCAGGATTCGAGCTGAACGACGGGGATCACGGGTGATAAACAGCACATTGGCAAGCGTTACATCCGCCCAGAACGTTTTCAGAACATCGACGTATTTCCAGAGCTTTCCGTGAAGAACCCAAAGGTGTTCGCTTCCGGTGTCGTACTCGACGTGGAAGATGATCTCGCTGCTGTTTGCGAATCGGTAGGTTCCGATGCCATCCGGTCGCAGTGGTGTGGTTCTTTGGTTCTTACGGTTGACGATGGCGTAGCGTTCACCGCCGTCCCGCATACCGATCCAGTCGATGAGTCCCTCCTCCGGTCGACGGGTGAGGCTGTGTCGAATGAGGTCGGTGAAAAATCGATTGACACCAAAGAGATGGGGAGCTTGCCCAAACGCTGCGTTTGTCTGCCGAAGCAGATACGGTCGGTGTTCTTTGGTGAGACCGAAGGCGACTTCGATGCCTTTCCGGGTCAGCACCCATCCCTTGGTGTTTCGACGGATGAAGTCGAGGGACTGGGACTCGATCCATTCCTGATGGCGAAGGGAGCGGCTCGTCTTGTAGATGGTGTCAATTTTGTAATGGAGCAATGTGGACAGTTGATCCGTGGTCAACATGCTGTATCGGTAGAGCGCGAGCAGCATTTCTTGCTCGATGCGATGGGGAATCTTCATTCGGTATTGCCTCCCTCTGTGCGGCGCGGCAGATTCGGAAATATGTCCCGCAACCGCTGAGACCGCGAAGCCACGTCCGGCGCGGTAAATTTGGAATTCAGTCAGGACGATTGTAGGACGGAAGACGGGAGGAAAGGCTGTCCGGAACCCTGTCCGCAAGCCTGTCCGACGTGTTGCACAGATCAGGATGGTTCCTCCGGGTCTTCAGTACGCGGAAAAGCGAAGTGACGAATGGGCATCGTATGTTCCTGGACAGCCGCCTTGGAGCGACCGTACATCGCCTCGATGTCCTGATCCACTTCGTTCGCTGGCCGTCCATCCGCAAGGTCCGAATGGGCAATGACCTCTGCTGCCCATTCTTCATGGCCAGCGGGAACGAGCGGGTTCTGCATGGTGAACAGTTCCGTGACGCCGCCTTCAAGCTTGGTGCGTACCAGCGCATGCATCTCAGGCAGAGTCATCAGTTGGCGCGCCGAGACCTCCGGCTTCAGCCACCGCGTGAGCCTGTCCGCATCTGGCCCGCCGAGTTGCAGCAGGATGAGCGTGCCGACATTGCCGAGAATTCCGGCGAGGATCGGGTCGGGCAATTGGTCAAGGTACTGGGTGGCCAGGAATAGGGACAGGCCGAATTTGCGGTCTTCCGCGAGAATTTTTTGCAGCACATTGACGGCGTACAGATGCGCCTCGTCGCCGAGGAATAGATGTAGGCGGGATCGGTGTTCGGGTCGACGTTTGCAAGTGAAGTGGAGGTCAATCAGGTACAGTCCCGCGATGATCTTGATGGCATCGGTGGTGCAACCTGACCCATCGATGAGCACGATGTCTCCCTCGTCCATGACGGCGCGCGTGTCGACGGCGCTCTTGGTCTGGCCGAGCATGCGACGCAGAGACGGGTACGTGGTGAGCGCCCCGAGCTTGTTCCAGATAGGACCCAAGTGGTCGGCGATG
Organism: Ferroacidibacillus organovorans; assembly: GCF_001642725.1. Lineage (GTDB taxonomy): Bacteria > Bacillota > Bacilli > Alicyclobacillales > SLC66 > Ferroacidibacillus > Ferroacidibacillus organovorans. The sequence continues at coordinate 90,473 of NZ_LSUQ01000008.1, read as the reverse complement.
TTTCGAATCTCCGCGAACTCCTGCATCCAAAAGTCTTGCAGATGGGACGGCAGTTTCGGAATCAGTTCTTGGCGAAAACGTTCGTTTGCGAACAGGTGAGCGATACCAAGCACCGTCTGGGGCGGTTGCTGGAGCAGCGACAGGACGTTATTGCGCAAATAGTGCTCGGAACGTGGTCGGGAACCAGGCCACAGTTCCTGCAACGTGGTGACGAACTCACCCGTGATCGCCTCTGCGTCATCTCGGTGATCCATGCGAAACAGGTTGAGGCCACGTGGATACTCGGTCGGGCCGAGTGGAATCACATGTACTTTGTGATGAAGGCTGGGTGGAATGTGGGCGAGCAGTCGCTCAATCGCACCGCCGTGCGGATCAAAGAAGGTGAATCCGGGTGCCGTGTCGGGATTCGTCTGCATCTGGGCAACCAACCCCAACATGATTTGCAGGAGGGTCGTGGTTTTGCCGGAACCGGTCGCACCCGCAAGAAACGTGTGCTTGGCCGCCTGACCGAGCGGAATGTGAATCGCTTGGTCTTCCTTCCCCGGAAAGTCGGACCAGCCAAGCCGGAGACCTTCGCTTTTCCACTTGGGTGGGGGGAGGACCCGTCCCTGCGCGGTCGCCACGTAGCGAAAGCCGGGTTGCCGACTGTCAGGGAGATGGACTAAGGAGGCCAGTTCTCCAGAGGTCCACCACATCGGGCGTGTGGGTATGCCTTGATGCATGGCCTTGGCGAGTCGACGTTTCGTGATGCGGCTTGGCACAATCCATCCTGCCTCTCGAAGGTGGCCCATGGCCCCAAGCACGGCGTGCAGGTGTGCTCTTACGCTTGTGGAGCCGCTTGCCAAAAGGCGGACGGAGACGCGAAACGGACGCTGGTTTGACAGGAGTCGCGAACGAACAATGGGTCTTTGTTCAGCATAGGGATCTGGGACAGGCAGTGTTGGACGTTTTTGCAACGGCGATTTTCCGAAGACCTCTGCGAGCACTTCGGACAGGGAGAACCCGGATGTACCCTTGCTTCCGGGTGGTTGGGCCTTCTTCAAGAGGGTGCGCTGGAACTTGGCATCGCGCATCGGCGTGAACCACACTTCGAAAACCCAGCGACTGGCTACATCCGATCCGATGGCATCCATCAAATGATCAAGGGGATCGCCGGATTCACCGACGCGATGAGAGGACAGGGGCAACCAGGGTTCGAGACCCTGCCCGCCTTTGCGAAACGAGATGGCGAGCGAGCGACGGTCGAGGCTTTGTGTCAGAAACGTGGGCGTTGGTTCTGCAATCAGATGGACGTGCGGGTAGGCTGAGCGAAACGCGGACTGGACGGCCTCGTCGCGCAGCGTGGGTAGGCCAAGGTAGAACCGGGTGACCGATTCGCCCGGTTCTTTCACAACAAGGAAGCGAAGAGGAAGCGGACGTTGAATGCCGAGTGTTTGCTTTTGCCACAGGATCCCGGAGAGCGATTGAAGGAAGGCGTGCGCCTGTTGTGCCGATACCGAGTGTTCGGATGGGAAGGCAATGCGGTAAAACGTAAATGGGTTGGGCTTTTTGGTCTTCTGAGACAGGGACAGATTACTCATTGGACGGTCACCTCGCGATGCTCAGATAGTGTGTAGTTGCGAATCAGCAGTTCTCCGGATTTGCGTCCGGTCTTCTGTCGACTGATGGAATAGTGGACATCCACGGATTCCATGGAGAAGTCGGTGTACCAGCGGCGGACGTCTGGGTGGTCATTGATACTGAGCAGCCATTTGCCTTCTGCATTTACGAGCGTGTCGCGCAACTTGAGGTGGTCTTCCTTGGTGAACGGGTGTTGGTGGTATCCGGTCAGGCCATAGTAGGGCGGATCGCAATAGTAGAACGTGTCCGGTCCGTCGTACCGAGGGATGACATCATGAAACGGACGATTTTCAATGTAGACCCCACAGAGCCGCTTGTGCGCAGCTTCGATGCGGGCGTGGATGGCAGAGAAGTCGAAGGCAGGTTTGCCTCGGCCATATCCCCAATCAATCGAGTTGTTGTACTTTCCGCCAAAGTGGGACTGTACCCGATAGAAAAAGTCGTAGGCGCGTAAACGCGGATCGCGCTCTTCATTTCGTCGGTTCATGACACGGATAAACTCCTCGCGCGAATAGAGCGTCCAGTCGAATTGTCGAAGGAACCCTTCCAAATCATCCTTGACGACTTGATAGAACTGAATGAGCTCGGCGTTGACGTCAGAAATCACCTCCACCTTCGACTTTGGTTTGGCAAAGAAAATCCAGCCTGCCCCGAAGAACGGTTCCACGTAACAGGTGTGTTCGGGGAGGAGGGGGAGGATGACTCGGCGCAGCCGGGCTTTTCCCCCTTGCCACTTGATGGGACTTGAAATCATGCGAACGCCTCCTTATAGGAACGAAAACGAGGCGGCGACTGGTTGTCGCTGCCTCGTCCCTTTGATCCATGCTTGCATCGTACGCCTGAAAACATGGATAAAAGTGCGCTCTGGGTGCCAAAAGTGTCTCGGTCACGGATTGTGAAACGGATTTGACTCGCCTTCAATGTACCTTCGAGCCATGTCTCGGGATTGACTTCAATCGGGACGCCCTGCAGGAATGCAGGCTTGATGAATGCAGGCGGCAGGAAGCGATACACGTCAGGTGCGTCTCGCAATCAAGAAGTTCACCTCCTTTTCGGCAAACAAAAAAGCAGCGATTGAACTCGCTGCCTCGCCTTTTATGCCGTGATAGCATCTTATCTCGATAAAACAGAGAAAAAGTGCGCTCTGAGTGCCAAAAGTGTCTCACAAAGATCTTGCTAAGTGGCACAGCGCAGAGGTAAAGTCTCAGACAAGCAAAGCGGGTGAGGAGGAAAAGGGCATGTGTGGAATGGCTCGGCAACTGTTGGCAGAGAAATTGATCGATGATTTCTATGAGGAGCATTTGCAATCAAACGCTAGCCTCGGCGAAGAACCGGATGTGTTGGGGGAAAAGTTGAAAGCCGCCTTATCCAAGGACAAGCACGTCTTGTTACTTCAGTGGGAGGCACAGTGTGCCGAAAACTGCGGAACTGAAATTCGGGATTTTGCGAACTTTGTGGCGCACCTGATGTTGGACGGAATCAACGCAGAGTGCGCTCTTGAAGACAAAGTGGGGTCAGGGGCCTAAGTGACCCAAGACCCAATTTTCGTTCAACTGTAAGAGGCTTCGTTCTGGCTCTTGAAGCAAATCAGTGGCGAATGCCTGGGCCTCTGCTTCCAAAGCGGAGGGGCGGGGTTCGTCCAGTTCTAGGAAAAGTGGCGCATGGTCACCGTGAAGCACAAGATGTCCAATCTCGTGTGCAATATAAATCCGTTGTTTGTCAGCGGAAATACTGATGTCGTAGCCAAAAAATGATTCATTGTCATACCGCATCAGAATTCCCCATATTCCCGCTGGAGTACGACCTGGCAATAGGTGCAGGTGCAGCAGTCGACTCAGACGGAACGGATCGTTGGTCTCAAACGTATCGACGAGTTGCTGTACGGCGCCATGGATTTCCTCTGGCATATGTACACTCACATCATCACCCACCCAAACCATGATTGACTCGCTGTCTTGTCAGGCGATATCTCTATGATCTGCCCTATGTATCTACTGAATACCCGTTTGTATGAATCTTCTCTCTTTTGAATGGAGCCATTCGCCAATTCCCCAAAAGGTAACTGGTAGAAAAAGTATAGCACTTGAGAAACGGCTTGAACCTTAAAATTCGTTAAGGTTCGCCAAACTTCACGCATCGCCCCTCGGAAATCCACGAAACATAACAAACAGGTTTCACTCATTGGACCATCATTTCATAGTAGACGGATTCCCGAAAGAGCTGTTTGAGACCACAGGTTTCTCAAACCGGGTCTGATGAAATGTCACTTTGTTACAGGAATTTAGCGAATTGTGTGGAATCTTCACTATACAATCTCGGAGGGGGAATGGCTTTGTATATCTACCCTGACTTGACAGAATCCTTGCACAGACTTTGGGCAGCAGGTTTGGTGATTAGTCCTTGGCTTGCAGGAATTGACGGTAACGCGCGATTCGACCCGGAGATTCACGAATTCCTACATGATCGTTCCCGCGAGTGTGCGTTCATCCATTGGACGGAAGCAGAGCGTGCCCTTGCAATTGGCGATTTACCGGCGCCGGAGCGCATGGCACAGATTGCAGTATACGAAACGGCTGCTTCTGCGGCCGTCAATTTAGCGCATCAGAAAACGGGTGAACTGGATGTCACGGAAGCCATGGCCTTTGATGCGTTGCAGCGTGTGGAGAACTTTATCAACGACCACGGATTTGCAACTTTGATGCAACTGTACATGTTGGAGACCTGTTGGGAGAACTTGAACGCCCTTCGGTATTTTGGGGAGATCCCCGAACGCGATTATGTGCGTGGATCGTGGCATCGACCCTGGGTGGATTACAGTCTGGGAGAGGAAGTTTTGTTCGCCTATTCACTCGGGAATATCGAATTGGAGAAGCGGGGAGAACATCGCTTTGTCCGTTTGACGGATGAGGGGCGTCGCGTGCTAGAGAAAACGACGGATGCCTTACAGCGTGCTGGATATTTCCGGTATCGTCTGGAGACACTCTGCGTCTCTCAGTTCAATCTGTTCAACAACTATGACAAGACGGATCGAATGGTCTGGCCGAACGCCATAGACGAACGTCGGGCTTTTTTGGAATGGGTGGGTATAAAGGCAGGTATGCGCGTGCTGGAGCTGGGATGTGCGGATGGTGTATTGACATTCGCTGCTGGTCTCGCGGAGCGCGTGGGTCCATCGGGCGCAGTCGTGGCGGTGGACCCGTCGACCGGTATGCTTGCGCGCGCCCGAGGCAAGCAAAGAAGGCAGGAGATCGACTGGGTGGATTTTCGTCAAGGAAAGGCGGAACAGTTGCCGGTCGATGAGGAACGGTTCGACATAGCGGTTGGGGTCGGGTACTTACATTTTACCAATCGATCTGAGGCGCTACAGGAAATGAAACGGGTGGTGCGTCCAGGCGGTGTCATCGCCAGTTTGCATCCCTTGAAGATGGATTTCACAGCACCCTTCTTTCGAGAATGGTTCGCGCCGATCCTCGATTTGGCAGCAAAACGGGAAGAGAAACCAAGGGATTATTTACTTCATCCTGATGAAGCACCGCGAGATTTTAAACAAGCCGGATTGGAACAGGTGGAGGTGTTCATGTCGTCATCTGAACTGGTGTTCCCTGATGCAAAGAACGTGGTACAGCATTTCATCCGTGGCGTGGGATGGTTTGGGGAAGAGCTTGCGCCATTGCCTTGGAAAGCACGTGAGGATCTGATTCAGGAACTGATCGAACGTGGTCAATCTGTCTGCGCGCGTTATTCGGACAATGAGCGAAGGATTGCGTGGCCTGCCCAGTCCATTCGAGCGCGTGTTCCAGAGGAGCCATCCGGTAAAGAGTAAAACACGAATGACCAACTACAAGGTATCGCGAAAAAGGCAAACCCTGCGAAAGTAGGGGACGCAAAGCTACAGGGACTACGGGCTGTCTTTTACTTCGGCCTTTTGTCAGCCAGTTGCCGTTTCAAAATGGCTCGCTCCCTGTGCACGCCTTCCCGCCTCGATAGGGTTGCATAAAAAGTGGGGATGGCAAATGAGCAACTTGGAGGATAGCCAGATAGATTTGGGTGATGATTGTTATCTTGACTTGAATGGCGCAGTTCTTATGAAGGATGGGAAGATTCGATACCTGACGCCCATCGCTTTTCGCCTGTTTGTTTATTTCGCGTTACATGTGGGAGAGACGTTGACTGTGGAAGAGTTGATTCACCGCGCGTGGGGAAAACAGGGCATGGTGCAACGGGACGAATTGTACGTCTACATCCGAAAAATTCGCTTGGCGTTGGAGGATAATCCAAATGCTCCGAAGTGTTTGAAGACCCTGCGTCATCTCGGTTATGTTTTGTATCCTCGACTAAAGGAAACGGGCGGCGCCATAGATCAATTCGAATCATCGGGTTCAGGCAAATCGGCAACGGAGGGCGTGGAGAGTTGAAGCGTGCGGCGAATGAAATCACGTACAAATGCTCGTTGGTCTTCGTTCAAAGGGATCCCGTTGTAGGAGATGTGATCCTGGCTCAGCAATGCGCCAAGATCCATGGACTGCAAGTCTGGTGCACCCGTGAGGTGGTCGATTGAAACCTCAAGCACTCGGGCCAAGCGTTCCAAGGTAGCGCGGGCGGGCAGTGGACTGTTGCCGGACTCCCAGCGTTCAATCGTTCGCTCGGACAGATGACATTGCTCTGCTAGGTCGTGTGGACTCATCTCTTTGTCCATACGAGCAGCCCGTAGGCGATGGGCGAAAATCATGTTCTGATCGTCCAAATAACCAGCCATTTGGAGCATAACCCCATAAGCCAAGCCAAGCGCCTGGGAGAGAGGAGCCAGCGTACTGACCTTGGGTCTTCTCTTTCCGTTTTCGAGCATTGAGATATACCCAGGTGTGAGATTTGCCCGTTTCGCCACCTCGTGCACACTCATCTTTTTTTCCTTGCGTAACCTGCGCAACCAAGTGCCGAATGCCTCGTCCATAAACTTCGACCCTACTCTCCTTAGCCTGTGCCGATGATACCATTCAATGAACAAGATGCGCAACGAGAAAAAGTAATCAAAAGTAATCAAAGATACGGTTGTCAGGTCCAGATCATGCGGATTATGATGACCTTACACAAGTGTAGATGGGAGGCGGCACGATGTCGAAGGTGTCAGGACCAATCCGTGTCAAGTCGGAAGCGTTCACCCGTGCACGAATCTTGAAAGGTTTTACCCAGCGTGAGCTTGCCCAAGCAGCCGACTACAGCATTGCCTACGTGAGCCAGTTGGAGCGCGGCTTTCGCAATCCCAGTCCTCAGGCTGCGATGCAGCTTTGTCACGTGTTGGACAAGCCGTTTGATGAACTTTTTTATCTCGTTAATGTTTACAAAAGTAAATATACGCAAACGGAGGCGACGGATCTTGGGAGATGAGAAGGGTCGGCCCACGAAAACGAGGAACACGACTGAGCCTGCACATCGATACCCACAGAGCCAGAAGGCGTACGAGAACATGATGCGGCACGACGCGTATCACAAGGTGAAAGGGCGCGTGCGGCAGACGAAGTGGGCGGATGAGAAATGACGGATCCTCGGATGCAGCAAATCGAAAGATGGCTGTATGTGTACCCATCCTGGAAGCGTCGTGTGCAGAGCCTGCGCGCGCAATTGAACGACTACCCACGGCTGCGCTCTGCGTTCAGGGCGATCCCGTCTTTTTCGCAAGGTGATGTGAGCGATCCGACCTATGATGCGACAGAAAAGCGATTCATCATTGAAGAACAGCAAATTCAGCCACTGCTTTTTTACATTGAACTCATTGAAAATGCGCTATCTATCTTAACGGAGGAAGAAATGGCCTTGGTACGGTTGAAATATTTTGAACAGAAAAACAACACCATTGCTTGGGAAACAATGTACTTGTCACGCCGGGCTTTTTTTCGTCTGAGAGTGGTTGTGATCCATAAGCTGTTTGAGGCGCTAGGTGGTGAGTTTGCGATCATTTGGGAAGAGAAGGATTCGCAAACAAGGACTGCATCAAGGTGAGAGAGGTGATTTGTCAATGACGGGTGGTGTTTCCCCCTCGTCAGTCATGCGCATCAGAATGGTATGAAGCGTGTGTGTGAAACGCTCAATGGCATCCTGTGAAGGCGTGTTGAAAGTCACGGTGATGGTGACGTTGTTGTCTCCCAGCGTCACTCTTTTTGTGCCATCGGGTTGTTGATGTACTTGTTGGCAGGATGCCTTGGATATAGGCGGGAATAAGTTCATGTGCGGGACCCTCCTCGATAGGAATTGGATAAGCCGTGAAACAAGGTTCAGATGCTACGTAGTGACTGTCTGTACCAAACTTGACTTTGCTGTTCGACAGAGTGAATCTTTTCCATATATGAATTGTTTGGAATGTTTTGAGCATAGTCCGCCTGTTCTAGCCCGGGGTGCCAAGGCAGTGACAAATCCGTATCAGGTCAAGAGTTATGAGGTCAAGCACAAGATTGGGGGAAATACGCGATTGGCACTCGTGTGACACTCCATCTGCGTTTTTCCGTGATAGTCTGGTCATAACGCGAAGAAGGAGGTTGAACAACATGAAGAAATCGACCATGGTTTTATTTTCGTCAGCGTTCGCATGTTTGGTTACGTATGCACCGATTTCACGGGCCCAAACCATTCAGGCTGTAGAGTCTGCTCCAACCCGCTTGATATTGAATGGACAGGACGCATCGAATCCGGCACACTTGGTGCGCCCGGAGAGTTCGACGTCAGAGCCAACAAGTTGGTTGCCCATTTGGTATCTGTTCAAGGTGTTGTCCGAGTTGAATATCCGCAGCACCTGGGACGGACATCACTGGAATCTGGTATTGCCAAGCGGCATGCATGCAGACTTGACGAATCCTCCGAAGGATTCGGCGAATTCATCCGATGTGAGTATTGAAATCAACGGCACACCTGTTGATTTCGCACCGCGCTATGCCCACCGGGATCCCAGTGGTCGCGTTGTTACCTCGTATATTCCAATCTGGTACTTGATGCAGGCACTAAATCGGGTAGGGATTACATCGACCTGGGATGGCACGACATGGTCGATGACTACATCGGAATCATCCCCTACGGAGACGAAACTGACGGTGGTAAAAGACTTTGCGAATGCCTTGAACATTCAGCCGGATGCTACGAGTTCCAACCCGTTTGATGATGTGAGTGCTTCTGACTGGCCATACGTGAACGCGGTGTTGCAGAAAGGGTATTTCACTGCGGACAGTAGCAGCCATTTTGGTTCAGCAGATTCTGTGAATGCTGAGACCGTCGATCATGCGTATCAACTGTATGTGGGTATCCCGGACAGTGATTTATCCTGGAATGCGGGCGGTAGCACTATCGCTTGGGCGAATGCAGTGGAATTGAATCAAGGCTTGGCAAATGGAACGCTGACGAGTACTGGCGAGGCGCAAATGATGTCCAATCTGTCTGCTTTGTATCACGGCTATTCCAAGAACGCGAATGGAACGTATCGAGTATGGTTTCAACCGTATGATGCGAAAAAGGCCTTCGCCCATGACAATTATGTGACAGCAGCCATGGCTTCAAAGGGGCAGTCCTTAGCGTTTCCTTTGGTAGATGCCATTCAGTTCAGTGTCCAGAGCACCGGGCACTTAGAATTTCAATTGCCGAGCCTATCTGATCAGGACCTTCGCGAATTGAGTTGTGGGTCGTTGTTCAATGCTACTGGAAACCATACCGAGTATAGTGTGAATGGCGGTCAAACATGGGCGGTTACTTCTGGATTTGCCGGATATGACTCTCGTGACCCCAGCAATGGGGGAGTCGTATCACCACCCAAAACAATCTGGGTCAAGACCGAGGGCCACGCGGAAATGGATGCATCCTACATCTACCCAAAAGACGATGTCGTGTTTGCGAGTATCGGCATGACACCTGGGAGTGACGGAGGCGTGCCTAAAATTCAATATAGCAGCGGGCAAGCGGCTTGGGGGAACTAATTTCTGAATGAAGGGCAGTGAGACTACATGTTATCGGCCAATCGAATCAGGGAATCTTGTCTAGCGGGCGCGATGGCGCTCGCTATTTTATTGGTTTCATTCTGGAATGCGCCTCCTGCTTTCGCCTATATTGTTCGAACGGGTAATCCGCCGGGTACTGATGGGGCCATCATCCCAAATGGACAAATCACAGCTGGAACAGAATTTCGCATTCAATCGACTACAGACCCGGAATTGGAGAGTATTCAGTAAAATTTTGACTATTACAAGTACGGAGCGGATGGACTCCCCATCTACAACGGCAACGACACACTAGGCGGCATATGGGGATTTGATCACGTTAGCCATGACGGAGTTCCAATCTCTTCAAACAACGGTTACAAGATGGTGGGTCAATCAACGGTATCGCAATGGATCGCCGCACTCAAGGGTGATCCTTCGTACGTCACTGCACATCTCTGGAACACCACATTTATAGATAGTGCGGGACAGCCATTTTCCGTTTCGAACGTCTCGCAAATTGTCGAAATGAGCGGGGCGGCGTTTGTACCTAATTCAAATGGAGATTGGTTTAACCAACCCGTATACGCGACCGATCCACCCAAGGCGCAGATTACCATTGTAGGTTCAGACAGCGTGCAACAGGGAAAGTCACTCAAGTTTAAGGACCACGCATTCATCGAAGCCTATCACACCAACTATCACTTTGAATGGGTTACCGTGAAGAACGCCAGTGGGGTGGACGTCACGTCTGAAAGCTTCAATGAAAACTCGTTACAGGGAAAAGCCCCGTACAATGGGGAAACGTTGTATGCCTCGAATGGAGCGCCCATGGTTGAGGTGCAGGGTGGCGGGGCGACGACGTATCCCCCGTCGTTTGTGGAAACGACGGACGGGGGATCTACGCAACCGAATGAAATCGACACGAAGAACCTCAGTCCCGGACATTACGTGATCAAGTTGGAGGTCAAGGATTGGTTCAACCGAGCGGCGACCTCGGCAACCGTAGATTTTACGGTGATTCAAGCCCCGTCTCCGCCTCAGCCTCCGTTGCCACCACCTACTCCGCCATCACCCCCGAGTGGTCCAACTTGTCCGAACCCGACGATTCCGCCCATGCCTGCAAACGAAGTGCTTTCGTACAACTGGTCTCCAGATGGAACAGGCGGACAAATGCTCACGTGGACGGACACCCACTGGCAATTACAGACGACATCGGACAGTGACGGCTGTACCCTATTTGAGTGGGTGGACAGCCCAATCACGTATCATCACGATTACCCACTCAATCTGAGCAATTTTCAGGTGACCGGCCTTTTCTACGATCCCGGCCAGCCGGGGGATGTCTGGTCCCCGACGAATCCAACCGCTTCTCAGCAGAATTCGGACGCGTATTCGGACGGATCCACCGATGGCGGAAACCAGGCGCTGCCCACGTATGGCAATCCCACACGTTCCCCGTCTATCTATGTTCGAGTAGGTGGGGGTGTGGCATTTCGACTGGAATGGACCGGCTCCCCGCACGACATGCCAAGCCGTGCCAATGTGACCTTCCAGCTCGTCAACCCCGATGGCGACACGAATGTTTGGACAAAGGCGTTCCCCCTGCTTTCGGATACGATATTTAACCAAGGCGACGTACCCGTGTGGGATCCGAATGGGAATGGATTTCCGCCGCCAGCAACGGAGGTTGGCTGGGTGTACACATCCATTCCGAAATATGCCACAACAGGCGTCCCCAAGTCGTTCTCCCAACTGACAGCGTGGAATGTAAGTGGGGACAGGGCATCCAGTGCGCACCTGGGGACGTCAGTTTCGTTCATCACGGGAGAAGGTTCCACGGTCACTTGGAATGATGCGGATTTCGCGCAAACGCTCGGATACCCGACATGGTACTACCTGCATCAGATACCGGACGCGACAGCGAAATATGAACAATCCCAACCGACGTGGAACAGGATGTATACGACTGAGTCGTTGCCGAAGTTGGGGAGCCTGGGCCAATTGGTCCCAACCATTCGGGTATCCGGCCCCTAGGGATCAAAGATCACCGGGACAGTTTTGGCACTCTGGCGACACCGAACCGCCTGTTTTCCGTGATACCGTGTACGTGATGGGAGGTGGGCCAAGCGACATTGAATGTTTCGCCGGGATATCCGGCATCGTGCTAGAACCTTCTTTTGCATTTACTCTCCTGGATTTCTTCACACACGTCATCCATCGTCATTCAATCAAAATTCACCGTACGTCAGGAAGGAGAATGTGACCTTGCTGTATTTGGCGCTACCATCCGATCTTCGAGAACGCTACAAAGGCAGTGTTTGGCTGGCCTATGCCCAGAAAATTGAGGAAACCGAGTTTCACGCAGAGGACACACTTGTCGTCTGCGAATGGATGTTTGCCAAGCGAGATGTGTTGATGCAGGCATTGAATCGAGTTCGCAACAAGGGTGCGCGCGTTGTGTTCATCGGTTCATCAGCGCACGAAACGGAGGACTTCAAACGAGAACTTTGCGTGTTCGGGATTTACGATTTTCTGTTCGTCGCGGAGGAACTTGTTTTGCAGGATCTTGACAAACTACTTGAACACAAACGTTCCGTCGAGGACGTCGCAATGTACTTGTCACGAGGGGAAACCGGACTCGCAGAGCCGCCCAAATTGGTGGATGTGTTTTCCGCAAAGGATGAACCCTTTACGTGGGCACCACTTAGGAGTGGTGTCGCAGAGACAAACATGGCTCGGTTTGATGCCTTGATAGAAGCCCAGGATGAACACGGTAAATCCGCAGCTAGACAGGCGTCATCCACCCGTCTCGTGCGCAAGTTCGTTTGGCCAGACCCATCCCCGGTGCGCGTGCGTATCCTTGGGGATCGCGGTTGTGGGAAGAGTTTTGTTGCGCTGCAAGTGGCTGCCCTCTGTCATCAAAGTGAACTTCCAGCGGCGGTGGTGGAAGATAACCCAGGTACGCTGTCCCATTGGTGCGATGAATCATTTCTATCGCACGTCTATGCGTCCGAACCGCCGCAAGGCTATCGAGTCATCCTCGACACTCGGCAGGAGGCGGATTCACTGATACCCGACGCAGATCTCACGCTTTGGGTGACCTGGCCGGAAATGACCGGGACGGGGCGTACACTTCGTGCCATGCGGGAACGGGGTGACAGGAAGACCATTTGCTTGGTCAATCATCATACACCAGGGGTTTTACTCACCAGCATAACGGAGGCACAGGTCGTCTGCGTCCCACACGAGCCACGGCAGTTTCATGCCATTCGGATGAAAACGCCGTTGGTCACGCTTGACCCGAATTTTGGCAAGTGGTGGATGCCCATTGTTGATCAAATCTCAGCCTGTTTTGTTGATCCCAATCGACAGGGAATGGAAGGAGGAGTCGTAGATGCTTCTGTTGCTGGAGTTTGATCGAGTGAAACACGCGGCGGCCGTCAAAGCGGCAGAACGGTCGGGTCTGAAACTCTACGCGGTGGACCATGAGGATCAGTTGGCGCAAATCGACTTGACTGCTGTGGAATTGGTTCTGGTTGGACAAAACTCACCGGGGGTAGAGCGGATCAAAGAACAGGCACTTGCCTGTCCATTTATTTATGTGGGGACTTCGGACGGCGAATCGGTGTACCAAACGGCCAAGCAACTCGGATGTGTTGATGTGGTCACTTACCCATTGCCGATAGACTACCTGAAACGGTGGATTCGTGAATCAGAGGTACAGGAGGAACCCACCTCAAGTGCGACGGTGTCCCCGATGGAAGCCATTCTGAAACGGAACCGACCGGCCAAGCCGAATGTTCAACCCAGTGCAAATGAAAAAACGGTTCCATCTGACGACCCGAACCCGCCGATGCGCGGACGGGTCGTTTGCATTCACAGCGCCCGTGGGGGCGTAGGCAAATCCACGTTGACGGCGCTCCTGGCCCGCGCACTTGCAGGGCAGGGGATGACGGTTGGCGTTATTGACCTTGATCCCAAGGGGAATCTGCAATCCATCCATCACCTATCGGCCGCCATGACGGCAGACGACTTTACGCGACTACCCGTACAAATGGATGAGGCTGCGTTCAAGGAATCCCTTGTCGAAGTGGATGACTGGTACTTGCTGCCGAGTGGTCGGGCGCGGGATGGTTTGGACGAAGGGATACTACGCCGGGTGGTCGGGCAGTTTGGACGAACCTTTGACTTCACGCTCATTGACACGAGTCCATCCACGTCTTCCACGTACACGGCGCTTGAGTTGGCGGATCGCGTGGTGTTTGTCATGACACCGGAATGGATGGCGTTCAAGCGATTTCTCGAAGAGTACGAACTGGTGCGTCACATGAAAATGCCAGAGCGCGTGGTCGTTGCGGTCAATCGAATTCGAAAGGGTATTTCAGAACATCGGCGTGCCCTTCGTCTGTTGGACGAGGCACACGTTACGTCGGACGTGGTGCATATCCCAGAAGACCGTCGCTTGTACCGCGACATCATGACCGCTTCGCCACTTGCCGGGAGTCGAAATGTATCCGATGCACTAGACCATTTGCTCGGTGCGCTTCGCGTAACGCCTGTCTCGGAGCATAGGCGACGGAAGTTGCGATTTGGAACGTTACGGGAGGTGATCTCAAAGTGAGAAAAAGTACATTCTCCTTTGTACTTGGCGCACTCTGCGCCGTGCTGGCCGGTACCATCGGATCATTCGCGCTCTTGAGAATGCTAAACACGGAAACCGTCGTCGTCTCGACTCGCACGTTGTACCCCTACACACGAATCGAAGCGGGTGATGTCACCACGGTGACGGTTTCGAAAACCAGTGGCATTGCAGGCTTAGCGACAAATGAGTCTGCGGTTATTGGACACTATCTTTCCTACACTGTGCCAAAAGGGGATCCCGTTACGGCTGGGGACTTGAACCCTTCAGGTGGCAGCTTTTCGACCTTTTTGACCCAGTACACAGAGCGCACCGGGCAAACTGGGATGTTGATGTCGCTGCCTGTGCAAAGCCCCCTCGCGTCGGTGGTCAATCCGGGTGAGCAGATCGCGTTATTGGTGCCCCAACAAAATGGCACGACGCAGACACTGACGACAATCGAACCGGTCCCCGTGCTGAATGTACTCCAACCAGCTAAAGGGGGAACACCCACGGCGCTACTCATCTTCGTTAGTGAAGAAAACTACAAAATCCTTGCACCTGCGGTGCTGAAGAACAACGTCCAAGTGGCGCTGATCCCGCAAAACGACTCGTTCGCGGCCCCCGGATCCATTCCGCTTGCCAATTCACCGTCGACGTTACCCGCAGCGAACGGCATAGTGTCTACGACGCACGTAACCACGTTGCCACCTAAGACGGGTTCCACGGGTTCGAATACAACGTCAAAAGGGGGTGGTCATGGATGAGTGTAGTCGTGGACCGATACATCGAACAATTGAAGGCGGTCGTCATCAACCACCCACGTCTGCGGGAACCGGGGATGACGCGCACGGACATGCATGCGTTTTTATATCGCCTATGCGCCGAACCGGGGACGTTCGTCCCGACCGAGCATCGGGAGAAGGTCATCACAACACTGCTCGACACTTGGTTTCAATTTGATGTCCTGCAGTCCGTCATGGAAGACCCGCTCGTAACAGACGTGCACGTCATCGGCACGACGACCGTCGTACAACGAAACGGGCGCAAGTTCGAGCATGCGGACGCGCAGTTCGCCTCAGAGTCGGCTCTGGGTGAATTCATCGAACGACAACTCGACGGGACGCCTTACCTTTACTCGCAATCCGATCCGCTGGCGGATGCGATTCTACGCGGTGGCTACCGCATGAATGTCGTTGGTGGTCCCGGTACGCGCTATACCATCCACGACGCGGAGGGACGAATCGTGACGGAGCCGCGGACCATCGTCAGTATCCGAAAACCGATTTACCCGTTCAACCTCGACGACCTCGTGAGCCTGAATCTGCTCGATGCGGATACACGAGCGTTCATCCGACTCATGATGCAACTTGGGGACAGCTTCATTGTGTCGGGTGGCGTCGGGTCCGGAAAGACCACGCTCATGAACGCGATGACAGGCGACATTCCGACGGGACAACTGAACCTCATCATTGAGGAGTTGCCTGAAATGGCACCGCTTTGTGAATGGGCCATCCGGCTGACGGATCGTGCGGAGAATCACGAGGGCAAGGGACGAATTGACATGGCCCGAAACCTCATCAATTCACTGCGGATGAATGCCGACAACGAATTTATCGGGGAAGTGCGTTCCGCCGACATCGCGTATCTCTTCCTACGCATGAGCCTGATTGTCAGGCGACAGACGGGCACCACGTTTCATAGTCATGTGGGTCTCACGTCGGGCGTCGAAGGGGTCTTGACAAGATTCCTGCTGGAAGCGGCGGATGGCTCTAAAGCCCAGGCCTCGTATCTAAACATTGCCGGGATGATGGGGGACAAAATCCGGTTCGTGTTCACCCTGCGTGATACGCGCTATGGCAAACGGATTACGGAGATTGGTGAAATCCTCGGGTTTGATTTCGGAGTACGCGCCCTGCGTTGGCAACCGATTCTGACCTACGACGCGGCGAAAGATGTGTTTCAATTTCACGGCATCACAGACGCCATGATGGAGCGTGCAACCGTCGAGGGCGTAAGCGTGACCTTGCCACGAAACCAAGAAGTGGTGCGGTTGTACCGCATTGCCACGTGAGGAGAGGATGGAGTTGAGTATTTTGCTTTTATCTCGGCTGTTCGGTTTGTCCGTGACTGTGGCCATCGTCTTATGGCTGTTCGGACGAGAACTTCGGAATATGGAGTGGCGCGCGCGGTTTCGTGACGTCATGTCAGCGCAACCTGCCAGACGGAGAACAGCGAATCTGTTGTCTCGATATTTCGACCGGATCGCAGCGCACCATCAGATACTCGATAAGTCAACCACGAAGCGAACCGCCGTCATCCACGTCGCGGTTCTTTTTGTGTTGTGCTTCGCCGTCACAATCGTGCTTCACTACTTCATTCTCTTCGGGATGGCGCTGAGCTTCGGGGTGACGCTTCTGCTCTACGAGCGCCACTGGTCACGCCTCGCGAGGCGTCGCCGGGAGGATATCCTGAACGCGTTCCTGCGTCAAGGTGTGGAGCGTGGGGTGCACGTACTCGCTGCAACGGGGCGGCTTGACGACGCCTTTTCGCGCATGGCTGACGCCATCCGGTACGATCCGCTCCGAGTACGACTGAAGGCCCTCTGTGATTTGAGTGCCTCCCCACAGTTTGCGACGCCTGAAGATGCGTTTGTCCACTGGGCAGGCGGGCTTGGCATCGAAGACATCGCACACTTTGCACTCGCCACGCGCGAAGCGAAGAAGTACAACGTGCCACTTGACGAGCTTTGGCTCGACATGGCGGAGATCCAAGGCAAAGAGCTCGAATATATCCGCCGCATCCGGGCGGAAACCGCACATCAACGGACAGGCGGGTACTGGTTCTACGGCATGATCACCGGCAGTTTTTTGTTGGCCTATCCGTTTACATCCCCGCACATGAACGAGGTGACTCGGTTCTTTTTCTGGACCACGCTTGCGGTCATGACGGTGGGTCTGTACCTCATCGTCCGCCGGAGTCAGGTCATTGAGGCGTAGGGAGGGGAATGAACATGACATGGCTGTCCGCAGGATTTGGTACGTGCGTCACGTTGGCGTGGCTGTGTTTTTGGCAATGGCGCGTGCAAGCATGGCAGGAGTTTCGCAAGCGTGTTCTCAGCGACGGACGAGTCAGGCCCAAACGAAGAAGGCTGCCCTCGTACACGGCGTTACTTGGGCAGGAAGCTGCTGCCATGGGAACCCCGGAACAGGCGGCATTTTGGCTGCGTTCCGTTTTACTTACTTCGGCCGTTGTCTTAGCCTCTGCAGTTCTTCTTCGGATGTGGACGCTCCTGTTTCTCATCCCAGGGACGTTTGCAGCGCCCTTGCTATACGCCCGAATATCGGCTCGTACGCAGGTTCGTAAGCTGACAAAACAGACACGCGTGACCTTGATGTTGATGGCATTTCTCGTCCGTGCAGGTGCGACCCTGTCGGATACACTCGCGACGTTGGAACAGCGGCTGGGTTCGCCCATTCGAGATCGGCTACGCGAGGTGAATGCACAAAAACGGTATGCGACACTCCCCGGCGCACTCGAAGCCTTGGCGGACTCGACGGGTGTGCCACAACTGCGGGAACTCGCTTCCCTCGTCTCTGAATCGGAGCGAAATGGGACACCGGTTGCCGATGCACTCATCCGGAGCATGCAACTCGATATGAAGATGCGCGACGCCACAGCCGCAGAACGGTATGGGAAAGTCCAACTGGAGGTGGCCATGTATGCGACGCTACTCATCGCAATGCCGGGGTTCGGGTTTGGCATCTACGCGATGCTCACCTTCGCGCTCCACCTGCTTGGTACATGGAGCCTGGGCTGAGGCGTTGGCACTTGTCTGGCACCCGCAGGTTGATTCTGTGAGCGATGCTTGGAGGGGAGATGATGTATGTGTGACAAGCGTACGAAGAATCTTGAAAGTGCTCCGGCGCTTTGTGCAGGCAGAGGGCGGCGGCATGATGGACGAGTATGTGACCATGGTCGGGTTCTGGATCTTTTCGACCATCGTCGTGCTCGTCGCCGCAGGGCTCATCTGGTCTGCACTGTCTGGGGATTTACAAGCGATGGTGAACGATCTCACAAATCTGTTTTGAACCCTTGGGAGGGGAACAATCACATGACAAAGTGGAAACGCGCAGTCTGCTGGGTGCTGGTGGACGCAGGCAATACAGCCGAAGAAAACACAAACCGGGGTCTCTGGTGGCTCGTCGGGATCATCGCGGTGACCCTCATTGCCGGCATTGCGTACTTCATGATTGGACACTTGTTGACACAAGCGCAGGGTGGGGCCGCCAGTGTCTCAACCAGCCTGTCCTCACAAAGTGGGCTAACGCAACTCGCGCAACAAGCAGAAAGTGGCTCGCTCCAAGTCGGAACGTCATCGGTCGGGAGCGGCGGTTACAAAGCACCGTAATCATCTGTTTTCGATATCTTAGGGTGGACCAAGCGGTCTGCCCTTCATCTTTTTTTAGAGGAGGTTCATCCGTTGCCAAGCAATCTGATCACGACATTGTTTGCCATCTGCGTCAGTTTCGCTGTCGCTGTCATTTTGATTCTGGCACCGCCGCTTGTAGACACGAAGATCAAAATGGATGCCATTGCACAGGATGCCGCACGGGTCTACGCGATCACAGGGGATATTGGGGCGACACAGTCCGAAATCAACGCGGATCTGATGGCAGCGCATCTTCCGACCACGTGGGATGGCCAGACGCTCGTCTCCGTCACACCGACAACAGTTGGAAGCAGCCAACCGGGATATGCAACCGATTCATCGCCCACATCTACGAATGCAGGCGTGGAGATTCAGTACAACGCGCCGATTCCGTTTGATAGGGCATTGACGTTGTTTGGAGGACCTGCGCTCTCGGCAACGATCCCGATGACCGCGTCTGCGACGCAGTGGAATGAGGTCCAGTACACAGGAGTTGGGCCGTGATGACACGCTGGAGATCGATTTGGACATGGATTCGCGCGGAGGGAGGCTATACGTTCAGTCTGAATTTTGCGTTTCTCTCTGTAACGGTGGGCATGATTTTTCTTCTTATTCTGGCATGGTTCGCATCCGGCCTCGCTGCAGGCACCGAACTTCGTCGAGCTGCGGCTGCAGCCGCGCTTGCCGCGCAGTCACAGGTCACTCCGTCCATATCCGCCTCTGGCGCGGGATTCCTCACTTCAGCCGGTTGGGCATTGAACGGATCGTACACGGCTGCGGCAGAGCAGACGTTTGCAGGCGAGGTGTCGGATCTGCATCTGAACCAGGCATTCGAGAACCTGTCCTGTCAGACAGGTGTAAACGGGAATCGGGTGACGGTCATAGTTTCGGGCGAGTTCTTGCCGATTTTTCTACAGTCGGCTGCAACGCGAGTGCCCGGACTCAAAGCATTCGCCGTTCCGATGCAAGTGACAGTGCCTGTGGAATACAAGGTCGTCGGAGAGGGGGGATCCTAATATGGAACGAGAAACACGCATGCTGCTTTGGACACTGTTTGGGATTGGCGTATTGACGGTCGCGTTTCTCCCGGCAGCGTGGACGAGCCTCAATCACCAAGCGGCGGTTGGGGTCAAGTCGAACGCGAACATGGCACAAGTCTTGTGGGGACAGTCCCAGTCTGTTCCACCCTATGTGACGGGATGGGCCAGCGATACAAGTGTGCCCATTATCCCGGGTGCTGTGAAACCACATGTGGCGTCCATCACATGGGATACGTCGACGTGGGGGCCGCAGATGGTCATCTCTGGATACGGATTCGGGAACCCACCCGCTTCCGGAAAGACATCGTTGACCATTGGGGACCAGAGTCGGAACTGGGTGGCGGGGAATGCGTCCACATACGGTGTGCAGCCCGTGATTGCCCAGTGGCGCAATGACCGTATCGTGGTGAGTGGATTTACCGGATACGGGGGAGCGGATAAAACGAGCTGGTCCGACGGGCAGGGAAGCTTCGTGTTCGTACCGGGAGACCATGTATCGCTTCAGGTGACGAATCCACAGACGGGTGACACAGGTACGAAAGAGGTGACGTATCCTGTCGGCGCTTCCCTACCGGTTCTGTCGCTAAACGCAATCTCCGAACTGGTTTTGGGTTCGAAGACGGCATTTTCGGGACAGGTAACATGGAATGGCCAACCCCTATCCGACCAGGCGGTGAACATATCGGTCTCCGCAGGCGTGCTGGGAGGTACAGCTTATCCTGACAACACGAGTGAACATGTAGTGTATACGGACGGCAACGGATATTTCTCGATTCCGTACACGGCAAGTACCAGCGGCGCGATCACGGTGACAGTGATGGCGGATGGTGTCACTGAGACGACAACTGTCACGGTGCTCAGTCCCAGCTTGCTCATGCAGGTGGACGTACCGACACCAAATTTAAGTCTGCCAAGCGGTGCAGTGAACACCTGGAATGGCAATGTCACCGACTTTCCGTTCTACGCGTTTTCACAACTCCCCATCAATATGAGTTTTCCTGATCCGGCACAGGCCGTGATTGGAGGGACAAATACGCTCTGGAACTCGGATTCAGCCATGAATTTTTGGATTGGACAGAATCCGGACTTTCCAAACGGTGTCCAGTTTGACCATACCACGGTGACGACTTCTTCTTCCGGAACCGCCGAAATCAGTCTGCCCGACGCATTGTCCAACGGATGGGTCGATGATTTCGAGATTATCTATGTGAACGGCAAGCCTGTCGCGATGTCGAACGGATCTTATGGCGCAAGTGCATCAGAATTCGATGGTGTACCGATGTTCTCAAGCAACACGGAGCAACTCCCTGTGCAGTTGCATGCGGGTGAGAACGACATCGTGATCGAGGGCGTCAACACCGACGGATTTAACAGCGCAGGCATGCAGCCTGCTTTTATGGATTTGAAGATAACGGACACGAGCGGGGAAGTCCTTGCTTCAACTGCGGATGCTGCAAAGTGGCAGAGTACCGGCTATATCGGGTCAACTCCATCCTCGTGGAAAGCGGCGACAACGGAGTACATTCTGCAGGAAGGTAGCGGACAGGCCGTTTATCAGGAACGCACGAGCACAGCACTGGTTGGGCAGAGTTATCCCGTGAGCGGTCGACTCACCTCTAACGGAACCCCCGTGGCGAATCAGGCGTTGACACTCTCAGCGTCGGGCGGGTCTGTATCCGCGAGCGAGGTCACAACCGATTCACAGGGTGATTTCAGCGCTACTTTCACTGCTCCACATACACCCGGCACATATAACATTACGGCGACTGGGGCAGGGACAACCGCGAGCTCAAGGGTAACCGTGACGCAGAACCAACTGGTAAGCGGCCCGATTATGAATGGCATGCCGTCACAGTGGAGCGGGAACTGGGCATCGCATATGTACCTGACCCATTTACCCCAAGGCGCACAGATTCTCGCCACCAATGGATCACAGCCAACAGACGCCTACTTTCGGTACGGAAATGGACAGGTGCTCGTTGACACGCAAACCGTCGAATACTACTACGACAACGCGAGTTGGGCGACGACGGAATGGAACAATATCATCCACGATTTTGTTCAGCCAAGCAAAAAACCCGTATTGCTACTTTATGATGGGTCGAATTGGGGCAACAATGCGCAAGCGGTGAATGCCATTCGACAGGCCGTACCAGACGCAACCGTAAGTTCCTTGAATACACCCGCAATCCCGAATCTTGATCTATACGGAACGATTGTCGTAGATGCAGTGCAAACCAGTGGATTCGAGCAGAATCTGGAGCAGGTAATGCCACAACTGGATGCCTGGATTCAAAATGGCGGGACACTCATCTTCGACTCGACGGCTCAGGAGAACACTCTGTGGAGTGTCGGTCCTGACGGGATATCGAGTGTTTGGGACCTCTCACCAGAAAATGAGCTCGTGGGCAATCTGCACTAGACATGATACTCAAACCTCGACGCGAAGGATGAACGACCATCAAACAGGTGCATCATTCGCGCCACAGCAAGGGAGGTGGGGGTTTGGTCTCCAAAATTGTCTTGCAGGCTCTGTTCGGTAATCCCGCGATGATGGAGGCTCCATGGACGCTACGCGCTCAGGTAATTTGGCTTACTTTGCTTGCCTTTACGACTGTCGCTGCGTCATTTGATGGAAGAGAGCGTCGAATCCCCAACGCGTGGAACCTTTCAGGGGCGGTGACTTTTCTCGGATTACAGGTTTGGTTCGGGTTATATATCAGTGCATTCGTCGCCGTATTTCTTACTGGGCTCGTCATGCTCTTACCTACACTGTATCAAGTGTGGGGCCAAGGAGATTGGAAAATGGCAATGGTCTATGGGGCAGCACTTGGCGTGTTGCCCACGCTTGTGATTTGGTGGCTGGCTCTGTTCTTGCTCAAGGTCTACAGCACCGTGGTAAAAAAGTTCAAGGTTCGATGGCTACAAATGGATACCAAATCGGGTATGCCCGTGGCTGTCTTTGTTCTGTTGGCGACGATTCTCTTCTTTGCTGCTTTGTTTCTCATGTGAAAGGGTACTGGGCAGCCTCTCATTGATTGCGTCTCTGAAGGGGGACCTTTCATGCGATTGCGTAATGCGTCAAACGGGCATCTGACCTCCGCGTACAGGGGAGGTATTATCCCTATGCCATCCGGGCATACCGGTTGCAATATAACCTACTGATTCGAGACATCGACGACGTCGAGATTTATACGATCACGTTAGAACGTTTGTGGGAACATCTGCATTAGCACATGCATATGTAACCGAGCAGTCTCGTACAAAAGTGCGGGCTACAAAAGCCAGTTCAAATGGTTGGTAGAAGAGGATCTTCTCGTGCGTAATCCGACATTGAAGCTGAAGGAACCAAAGCTTGGTGGGCGCGTCGTGCCAAAGGCGCTGACGCGTGCTGGTGGAATTTTTCTTTGCCACAGCATGTCGGGTGTCTGACCCTAAAAACTGGACCAAACCGAGGTGAAACGGCAATGCTAGGAATTACTGCTAGACATGTACGAGCAGGACGAGAAGACGCCGTTCATTATCTTGGACGAAGCCACCGGTTACGGAGCCATGTTGCAGGAAATACGCTTTTTATTGACTTTCCGCGAAGATTGGATGGCACCGATGGTGCTTATTCTCGTCGGGCAGCCTAGCTGACGAACTCTGCCGAAAGTTCGTCACCTGGAAGCGGTGACCAACGAATATAGATTCGTTAGCATATCGGGGGGGGGTTAACAGAACGAGAAATGAATGCGTACATTCAGCACCACGCGGAGATTGCTGGCTCTGAACAGGAGATTCCCTCCGAAGAGGCTATTCGAGAGGTATACAATTTAGCCAAGGTGTGCCGCGCAGGGTGAACACATTATGCAGCTAAGCCTGCTTGACCCTACATCCAGGGCACCAGAATTGTCAGCGACACGCACGTCCAGAGACACATGAACTTTAACTAAGCGCCAGCGGCATTGTGGGTGGCCGACGTAGGGCAGCCTTGACAATGCCGCTTGCCAGCCTTCCGCCACCCGAGTTGGCTGCGAACACTCTATTTAAAATCTCGTGGACGCGGTGCCAGGCAACAATAGATAGGGGCGTACCATAGGATTTTGTGTTGGTTATGAGTTTGCTGCGGTAAGAACTTGAGACGGAAGCAGAATAAGTTTGGGTATCGCCCGATTCAAACTGGACGTCGTCACACAGCTCTCATGTGCGGTTCGGGTGTGAGACCCGTTGCTGTAAGAGCTGAATTCTCCTCAATATGACCGGGGCTAATCAGAGCGCAAAGGTATGACAACTAACAAACGTTATAGAACGCTTTAGCAAGTACGTATTCTGTCCCGGCAAATCGTACAACTGATAGGCGGTAGGGGTAAAGGGTAAGAATCATCAAGAGTGTAATGGAGTTGTGATTTAGGTAGGAACTTCTTTCACCGTGTTCGATACGAAGGGGCACCCTTGCCTTTCTTTGCGATGCCCACCATTGCGATCTATTCTGTAGTGTTGAGTTTAATGTTCCAACATTTTCGACGTTTTTTTAGATCCAGTGTGAATATTGTGGTAAAATCGATCTGGAGGCAGCAAATGGAAACCGCCCTCTTTTAAGGAATACTCAGTTCCGCACTTCATAAAATAACGTGTGAGCCCGGTTATGAAAGGAAATGAGGTGGAAGGGTGTTATTGCGTAACAGAAACTTCTTGATACTCTTCAGTGGCCAGATAGTTTCAATGGTTGGGAACAACTTCTACCTAATTGCCTTACCGTGGTATGTCCTACAATTGACAGGATCTAAATATGATCTCACATTGACTGGAGTAGTTCAAACATTACCGGGCTTGGCTGGTTTATTCATCGGTGTACTTGTAGACAGGTGGAATAAACGCCGCACTATGATTGTTGCGGATTTCCTGCGAGGCATTGTCGCCTTGGCACTGTTTTCAATAACAATATTCCATGTTGTAAACAGCCGGAATTTCATGATTATATTGTTTCTAATTCCGCTTGCAGAACTAATAGGAACGGTTTTTTATCCAGCTCAAATGTCATTGATGCCTAAGATTGTACCTAACTCTCAGATGGATAAAGCTATGGCATGGAATCAATCGGGTTCATCTGTCGCAGGTATAGCGGGATTATTCGGGGGCGGCACTATATTGTCGTTACTTGGTGCTCCCTTTATGTTTGCATTCAACGGGCTATCGTACATAGTCTCATCGGTGAGTCTATTCTTCGTACGTGTATCGGAAAGTAAAAAGTTGTCGATGCAGCGCAGTGGTCTATTTGTTGCTATTCTGAACGCAACTACAAATACCGTTGCACTACGAGTTACTCCCGCAGACGTCCAAGGGAGGGTGTTTGGTGCGTTAGGTGCGGCATCTACTCTATCTCAACCGTTGGGAATGCTGATATTCGGATGGCTTATGATTAATCTGAATCTAACGATTGTCTTTTCTGTCATGGGCATTATAGTAATAGGCGGATCACTCCTGTACTTGCGGGGTACTCTTCGAAATGCAGGTGTTCCAATTATGGGAGCGTCGGAGTAATTGACTATACGAGGAGGGAGTTTATGAAACAACATCTTACAGAAGAGGTCGAGTACGAGCAACTGAACAGTTCACAAGCTGGCGTATTAACGATGCAGTTATTGAATCCATCTTCTCCAATCTACAATTTAACGGGAACCTCTATGGGGAACGAAGAAATTCGCCTGGATATTCTGGAGGAAAGTATCGTTCATTTTGTTCATGCGGTGAAAACAATAAACATACGGGTTAAACCGTATGGAGATACGTGGGTACAGTACGTTGAAGAACCATCTGTAAAGAATATGGAAATTGTGGATTTTGGTCAATGCGTTGACCCAAAGACTTTTTTTCAAGATTGGGTACGTATTGAAGGGGAGTCCGTATATTCGCTTGAAAACGATGTGTTGTATACCTTCAAATTATTGCGAGTGCCAACCGTAGGAAACGGATTTTTCTTCAAGGTACATCATCTGATCGCTGATGGTTGGTCCCTCAGTGCAATGGTTAATGAAATATGGGCCATCTATGAAAAGCTGGTCAATCCGGATTCCGATGTTTTGAAGGACACACCGTTGATGCACGGAGAACAGTGGAAAATGTTAAAGGACTATGTCGATAGAGAACGAATATATCAACATTCTCGAAGATTTGATCGTGACCGTGAATTCTGGCTGGAGTACTTTAATGATGTAAAAAGCAGTAAACACAAGGTGAATCCTGTAATTTCTAAAAGATCAACCACAAGGTGACAATTCAGAACCTAGACACAGCTATCGCTAACGTGGGTTACCATGTCAAATCAGTCAAGGTGATGCACGGGTGATGAACAGCATTTATCAAGGGCTGGCTGGGTTGACTGCGTTTCTCCACTCACGTTTCTATTGGTCTTTTTGGGAGGTATTATCAGTGCGCTGAGCATTTGTTATGTGCCCGTCTTACTGATGTTCAGTGGTATGTGATTGGCAAGGAGGAACGCAATCAGAAAGCGTTCCCGTTCTCTGCAGCATTCACGCCGGGCATGGCGATCACTTCAGCGGGAATTGGAGTTGTAGCAGCACTTGTCGGGAAAGAGTTGATTAGGCTCTTCACTGGCTATCATCTCGATCAATGGATCCCAGCGACAATCGGGATTCTGATGGGATTGCAACTCCTTGGCATTCTTAAATTACGCATGCCCATGCTTGGACGAATGCGATCCACAAAGCCAAAAACGACGGGACAAGCTTTGATGCTTGGTTTACCGTTTGGATTCGTTGTTACCCCGTGTACGATTCCCATTTTCATAATTGTGATTGGCGTCGTAGCGGCAAGTGCGAACATCTGGGCCGGGGCAGCGATACTTGTCACGTACGCAATTGGCAAGGGTGTCATCCTGACCATTGTCGCATTGACATCTTCGACGTTGGTCAAGTCATTCATTCAGAAATGGGCGTCCAAAATCGAAAAGTTCGCTGGTACGGTGCTGATTTTAGCCAGCATCTACCTTATTTTCTTCCAAGTGAAAATGCCCATACCGTTGGGATAAGCGCCAGGGCAAGAGTCTGCACCAAATCTGTGAGCGTGTATGGGGGAGTGGTCTTCCCCATTTTGTCATCGGGTGTAGTCTTGTCAAATAGCTAAGCAGGTATCACTAGGAGATCTGGGAAGCAAAACGTTGACATTCTTCAGCGCAATTCGAGCACATATGCCCAGCAATTTTAGGATTCTTTGTATAGAAATCGAAGACACTCTTGCCCACACATTGCACATGCTCTCGCACAGAGTTTGACCATCTTTCGAGATAAGGGACTGTGAAGGGCCATATAGCTCGCACTTTTATCCTGCCACAAACATCCAGCGAAAGGTATTTGGCAGTCGTTCTAAATGTGCAACTTCATTTGCATAAAACGCCAGGTCGGACCAGTCGTCAATATCTCTGTGTTCTGGCAATAGCGCATAGGAGTGTCCTGTCACGTCTAGAATGTTCCGGGTTTTGCTAAAGATCGTGCTTGTGCTCCAATCGATTCCATGGAAAACTTGGCGGACTGGACGGCGGAACCAAGCACGCAGTCATGGACCTCTCGGTCAAAGGTGGTTTGATTCAGCAGTTCTGAGGTCATCAGTGGCATATCGCTGCCAATCAGAATAACCTTTGTATACCCCTTCGAGAAGATATCGTCCGTGACATTCACCATTTTCTCCCCAAGTCATTTCCACTCTGAACGAACAGACGGGGTGTAAACCGTTGAAATAGGCGAGGCTATTTGGTCCCTGCCCGGCAACCCCAAAATCATAGGATTGGTTAGGAAGGATGTTCATCCCGGATTTCGACGGTTTGTTCATTAACCAGCCCGGCAGGGCTGGAAATTCAATATATCGGTAAATATGTATGCGATCACGACGGTATTACGCGCTTTTTTCTGTATTTGAACACACTTCCCCCCTCCCCAGCAGAGGCCACTACTTTCCCAGATTCGGTTTGGAAATCACTATGGTACAGTCTGAAGCATCTGTGCTGATAGACGATCTGCAAACTCGGGGAGACGCATGGTCCACTGTCTTGCATGTCGGACCAGAATTCCAGGTAGGAACAGAAGTCTGCGACGAATTCGTCCCGCTGTCCACGGACGAACCGCTGGTTGCAACGCCACTTGTTTGTACAGCAGGAATAGGTTGTACGCCAGCAATTTCAGACCTTGCAGTGCTTGGTTTGCACCGTAGTTCTGGCTGGAAAATTGGTCGATGGCAAAACCGTATTTTGCCTCCTTGATGTGATTCTCAGCGTTACCACGATAGTTGTAGAAATGCCATATATCCTCGCCACCCCAGTCCAGCGTTGTGGCAATCGCCTCGTACTCCCACATCCAATCCGCACACAGGACTTCCTCCGGTTCAACGTCTAACCGCCGAACAATGACAACCCGTCGAGGTTTCTCCCAAGATGTTGCCCGATACATGGTGGAGGCGACATCGCAGTGTTCGTTATCGCTTTGGGTGATGCAGCGCCAAGCGAGATTTGGCACCTGTGCAAGCTCTGCCAATCGCTTTGTCCACTTCAGCTTGATGACGTAGTCTTGCCCGTCTTGTTCTAGCGGTTGAAATACTTTCTCCCCTGTGAATCCTTTGTCGCTACGGATTGCACGGATGTGGACGCCATCGGGTAACTGCTTCTTTATCGCTTCGTAAAAGTCTGCGAACCCATCTGCCGTGTGAGCGTCACCAGAGCGCAGTTCGTCATAGATGCAACAGCCAGTCTGCGAGTCAAATGCCAGCAAGGGATGAAAGCTAGCTCTGCCGTGATGATGTGGATTAAACCCGACGGCAGACTTCTCTTGGTTGCCATATACCGTTTCTACGGAAGAGTCGATATCCACGACAATATCCCGTCCTTTAGGGAGCGAGGATTTCAGTATTTGACGCTGTGCTGAGCGAACGGCCTTCATGCCTTCCGAAGAGCCCATCCTTTTTAAATCCTTGTACAGCAGAGTGGTATCGGGCAGCTTCGGCAAATCTAGCTTGAGCTTAAGAAGAGGATCTTGTTCGATGTCCTCGAAGTGGAAAATTCGTTCCTGACCCAGCAGGGAGCCTAGTATGAATGTCAGCGCCACATCATCCATTTGGAACTGAGCGTCTGTTCTTTTACGCAGACCCTCCACGCGGAAATTGCTGTCAATGCCAGTTCCAAGAACGAAATCTATGAGCCCTGTTGCTCCGCCAAAAGCGGTGACAGAATGAAGATTAAAGCGGGTATGTATTTTACTGCTTTTCCGACGGTGGTGTTTTGGTGTATGATTCACCCAAAAGGTGCTCCTTTCTGGCTTGAGATGTGGTTCTCGACAAACTCATCTTAGCCTTACAGGGAGCGCCTTTTCAATTACTCACGTCAATTCATTGAGGACAAAACCGTCGAAATCCGGGATAAATATGTCCGTTTTCATCGCGGGCGACTGGGCATTTGGATCATTGTGGGTTATGTCTTGTTGGTGCTCGGATTCTGGAATGGAAGTGGTCCAACACTTGTTGATTTGCCGGCAATGAGTCGCTTTTCACTGTATCTCATAATAACGATCGTTACTACACTCTCAAGCACATGGAGTCGTGCGTATCATTATCTATTCGTTCGCCAAGAGGCAAAGCTTTTACGGCAGTTTCGCGTTCCGACGTTCACACTCATCATGTCATTTACACTTGTGACCGTTTTGGAAGGGCTCTTTTCATCCCTGGCCTACACGATCACGTTCAGTTTCTCGAATATCCATCCACTGTTTTTGTTCATACTGCTATTCGTTGTTCGTATCGTGGCAGTGACTTGTACGACGTGGTTTGTTATGTTCGCAATTACGTATATCCGCCAATTTCGAGTGCTCTTTGTGATATGTGAGATGGTTTTTAAATCGGTTAGCGGGCTGGTCACCTTTGGATTCGCTCTCATTCTGTTGCTTCGCCACGATCAGTTCTTGATGTTGATCATGGGCGCGCTCGACAGTCGTTGGATTCTGTTCGGTTTACTGATTTGTGTAATAACGCCAGGCATTTTTGCCATTTTTCATATGCAATCACGCCGATTCACCAGACGGTTTACAGCAATGCGCAAAACCGGTGTATTGCGGAGGGCACGGGGCCATACCCGGCGAATGAGGTGGATTCCGGCGAATCAAACCCTCGCACTCGTCATGAAGGACATATACGATCAAATTACATTGGGCTATCTTTTACGACTTGCCACATTCACTGGGATACTGATCATTTTACGTATCGCTTTGGTTGCGGGCCCCATAGTTCCAGTGCCGCGCATATATGTCTTATCCATGTTACTTTTGTTTCCATCGCACATCGCATGGTTTAATTTGTGGCTTACAATTATATTTTTCCTCGAACCCTGTAGTACAGTTTTTCAAGATGAGGTGTCAGTAAGGAGGCTGTATTGGTTATTCCATATACCGATACGTAAAGTGATGTTGTCGAAATGGATACTCATTATAGGAATGGCGCTTGTGCCACTGCTAGTCGGATTGACCATCAATCGCGAGTGGAGTTTAAGTGCCACTTCCGTGTGGAACGTTGTATTAAGCATCATCATCTTGGTACAAGTGCTCACATGTGTTGTACTGGTTAGTTCCGTATCACTTGTAAGCGCACGCGGAACTCTGGTGAACAAAACCGAATTACAACAAGTTCCACAAGTACCATCCGCCACCATTGCACTAGCCTGGGGTTTTATAGACACGTTCGCTGTTAGTTTCTTTGACCGCGTTATTCACGTGTATCTCTCCATTGAGATCAACTTGTTGCTTGTGGTGATCCTAATTGCTTTTCTATTATCGTACTGGCCCAAACTCCTGAAATCGTGGTATCGAGCACATGGTATCTAGGTGAACTAAGGTGAACTAATCTTTTGTGCGTAAAATGGTGACCGGATGGTCATCAAATCATCAGTTATTCAACCGTGTCAATGTCAGTTAATACGACAGAGTTGACGAGTTGCTACCACGGTTGATTTTACAACTGTCCAGATTCGCGCTTCTGTGAACTTACACCCAATTTACCCATTGGCAATAAATTCACAGGGATGCAACCCAGACAGTAACAGGACTGCCTGGGTTGCATACTCTGTGTGACAGGTTTTATTTTAGACCGATGCTAAGATTCTACAGATTTTTGTACCGCAAGTACCAACGCTTGTAGTCATAACCTTTGGACTGTGCTTCTTCGGGCGTTTCAATGGCACTCATGTTTGCTGGGGGCGCAACGACAACCGGCTCGCCAGGCGTCCAGTTGGCTGGCGTTGATACTCCGTTGTTGTCTGTCGTTTGTAGCGAATCAACGACACGGAGGATTTCTGCAATGCTTCGCCCAGCGCTCATCGGATAATAAATCATCGCACGAAGTGTTTGCTTATCATCGATGATAAATACGGCTCGAACGGCCGCGGTGGAAGAAGCACCTGGATGAATCATCCCATACAGTCGTGACACCTTCATATCCATATCTGCAATGACAGGGAAAGGCACTTTCGTGCCAAAGACATCTTCGATGTCCTTCATCCAAGCAAGATGGGCGGCGACACCGTCTACTGACAGTCCGATGAGTTGCACATTGCGTTTCTCAAATTCGGCGGCTTCGGAAGCGAAACCGTGAAATTCCGTTGTACATACCGGGGTGAAGTCGGCAGGATGGGAGAACAAAACCACCCATTTGCCTTCAAAGCTACTCAGTTTGATGACACCCTGTGTGCTGATCGCTTCAAAATCCGGGGCTTTTTCATTCAGACGAGGGAAAGATACTCCTGGCTCAATTACGGACATACGGCACCTCCTGGTTTTATGGTGATACGTTGCAAAATCATCGTGCAATAAATTTATGGAGAAACCATGGAGATACCTCGCCAAATTCGACAGAGTTGAGAAGACGACAATTATATGGGGTTATTATCCACACCGAACACACACTTTCTACAAATTTGCCTGTTACGATATGCCCATCGTCGTTTGTGAAGGGAGGTTCCTGTCGTGTACAAAATACTCATCGTTGATGATGAGGCACCGATGCGACAGTTGCTCAAGATTTATCTCACGAATGCAGGGTACACCATTGGTGAGGCAAGTAATGGTGAGGTGGCTTTGTCGCAAATTGAAGCAGAAACATACCATATGATCATATTGGATTTGATGATGCCCGGCATGAGCGGGTGGGAAACGTGCAAGGAAATTCGGGCAATTGAGCCAGAGATGCCTATCTTGATGCTAACAGCGCGAACGTCCATTGAAGACAAGGTGCAGGGACTGTCGATGGGGGCAGATGACTACTTGACGAAACCGTTTGACGGTCGTGAGTTGGTAGCGCGTGTCCAATCACTGTTACGTAGATCAGTGGGAACCGAGACGGAGCCATACCATATCCGGGCACTGAATATGACAATTGAGCCGGAGCCGAAACTGGTTTCTGTACACGGTATTTCGCTTGTTCTCACCCAAACCGAGTTCGATATTTTATGGTTACTGGCAAAGCGTCCTGGGCGAACATTTACTCGTGAGGAGTTGCTGGAACGAATCTGGGGCCTGGATTTTGATGGAGACATACGCACCGTGGACAGCCACATCAAAAACTTACGGGAGAAGTTACGCGAAGTGGATGTAGATCCCATTGTAACTGTCTGGGGAGCTGGTTATAAATTTGTGGTGAACACATCGGATGGTAAAATCTAATGTAAGAAGAATTTTGTTCTGAACAGGAGGGTAACAATGGGCTTTTTGGATCGTATTCGAAGTTCCATATCTGGAAAGTGGATCGATTCTCCAGAGCATTTGGAAGGCTATAAGAGAATGGGCGAAGAAGTGTTTGAAGTCGTTGTGGAGCTTGCGGATTGTCCGAACCTGAAAGCGAGGACAATCATTCAGGCGGCAAAAAGCCTCCAAGTCATGGGGGACGCGTTGCTACTGAACGCCTATTCAAGTGATGCGCACAAGTCATTGCCAGTTCCCATGATGACGCATGAGCAAGCCGAGGCGTGGTACGGAAAAATCCCAGACTTGTTAGTCGCTGCCCGCCAAGAGGCCGCTTTTGAAGGGAGTTCGAAGATTCATCTACCGATTCGGTTGGGTAAGCGTATTGAGTCGTCTGGATTGTGTCCGGTGGAACATCTTGCCGGTATGCGCCGCGCAACAGATGAGATGGAATCAATGTTTAAAGAAAGAATGGAACATGCCCGACTAAGAGCAGATTTATACAAGGAAGCAATTTTGCTGTATGAGGAAGCACGTACACGAAGAGGTACCGGTGACGCGACTGTTGGTTCCATCCTCGGGGGACGTCATGTTCCCCGGAGCAGTCATGAGGAGGCGGAAACGCAGTACTGGACTACCTTATCCAGTTATTTGCTCATCGCACAAGGACTTGAAGACCCCTCACTGTTGAAAAACGCATCGCCATCGGGTCAGTATGCTTACTCCAAACTTGACGCAAATGATGTTTGGAAGGTGACCTCTCCGATTGCCATCCGTGAGATTCGCCAAGATGGCGAATGGGACGAGGCCGAACGCGACTTAGAAGAACACTGGAGACAACATCAAGTCACAAATGTCGAGCGGGAGTATGTATCTACCACGGAACAACTCATATCCCGTGGTGAAATACATGAGGATGGCTATTGGGCAAGTTGTCCATTTCAAGCCGTATATCGAGTGACCAAGGGTCCAGTACATGTCTTGAACCATACCATCCCAACGGGGCACGTTTTTGTATGGGACTATGGCGAAGATGGAGAGCCTGGCCGATTCATCACGCAAGCTTCCTTTGGGCGTGCTGATTCTCGTCAGTATTGTGACGATTAGTCAGACCCGAGGCTTTGTTTTGCATTCTCCACACTTTCTCCATGAATTTGTAGTACGTTGTCTGTGGGTTCAATTAAAAAACCGAAAGGGAGATGAACCAATATGTCATTGATAGCGAGAATGAAAGATCTTGTTCGGGCCAACATAAATGACATCATCAGTAAGGCAGAGGATCCCGAAAAGAGTCTAAACCTTTATATTGAGGACGCAACGGATCATTTACGCCAATTCTCTGTCGAGGTGAATCGATTCGAAGCTGAGCGTATCATGATTGAAAAGCAAATTCATGAATGCGAGGCTGCCATTGACGATTGGCACAAACAGGCGAAACTTGCCCTGCAGCAGAACCGAGAAGATTTGGCACACAAAGCGCTCGAACATGAGCAAAAGGAAAAGAATCGTCTTGAAAAACTAAAGCCTGAGTTAGAAGATGCCGGTCAAACTTCCGCTCAGATGAGAGAACAGTATCAGTTGCTACAGGATAAACTAGAAGAAGCCAAGGAAAGGCGCGATGACCTGGTTCGTCGTAATCGTCGGGCTGTTGCGCAGAAAGGCGCGGCGGACGTAATTAGCGGGATAGGTAAGGACGACCCGTTGTCCAAGTTTGATCGGATGGAGGAAAAGGTCGAACGTCGGGAGGCGGAGGGTCAAGCTGCTTATGCGTCGATGACGTCCTCTTTGTCCTATGAAATGAATGAATTGAAAAAGTCGCACGCGAATGCGGAAGTGGAGGACGCTTTGGCCAAATTGAAAGAGGAAATGAACGCGGAATCGAAATAAAGGTGAAAAGCATGAGCCCCGCCTACCTACCCTATGGCGGGGTTTTGTCACTTTAGGAAAGACGACAGGCTTCAAGATCCTCGGAGAATTTGTTGACGGGAAAGGGTGACGTGCAAACAAGTAAATGTAAATGTAATGCCATGTATGAGCCCTGGTTCGAAGGTCTGGTAGAAGACGAGCCTTCCGTTGAGCGGGATTCCAGGAAGCTCTCGTTGCAACAGCAACCGAACGCCCTGAAAGTCTGGGGAACGCATATCTCTTGCTTTTTCTAATACGAATGACGACCACTGTAAGACGAACGATGCTTTACTACCCTGCGAGAATTTCTCTGGGCGCCATGGATCACATTGTCTTGAAGCGATAAACTGTAACGCAGTGCCAAGAGATGGATAGCATAGGTGAGAATCAGTTGGTCGTCGGGTGCAGCGGAGAGAAAAGAAGCGTTATCACCACCCGTCTGCAAACTGGATAAAATTTCAACTGATGCGATTAATATGGGGGCAACAGACCTCTTATGTGCGGGTTTGTGTACGCGTGAACTGAGGCATTGAAGTCGCTGATTTGACTCCTACTCGGATATCAAGACTCCTAAAATGCCATATTTTTAGACAGAAAACAGGGGACACTGCGAAAAGCTATGAATGGGGGGTATTATGTACATCGACTGGATGACATTAACACTTGCGGGGATTTTACTGTACTCCATTATTTCGGGTGTCTTGCATCGGTTTGCTACAGAACTCGTTTATGTCGT
This sequence comes from Ferroacidibacillus organovorans, assembly GCF_001642725.1. Taxonomy (GTDB): domain Bacteria; phylum Bacillota; class Bacilli; order Alicyclobacillales; family SLC66; genus Ferroacidibacillus; species Ferroacidibacillus organovorans. The sequence continues at coordinate 55,460 of NZ_LSUQ01000008.1, read as the reverse complement.
GAGTCGGTTCATTTCTACGGCGGTTGGAATTGGGGCTCTATGGTTTACATGGGTAATTAGCATCCAATTCACGAATTATATAACTCAAAATAATGAATAGAGAATTATCGAAAATCGAGTAAAAAGAGGTGGCATTCCGTGAAGGAACGCCGATTTTGGATAATTCTATTGGACTAAACTGCGGTCGCCCGCCACTATGGGGAAAGAAACAGGCTCATGGTGTCTTGATAAACCGATGTTACAGGTTCAGAGAAGAGCTAATTGGCGGGAAACAGGCGGTGATTGGCCGCATGATATGGCAAGCGGATACAGTTTCCCCCTCCCCAATCAAGAGGCGCTCGACCAAGGCTATGCAATTCCTTGTTCTGGTGAAGCTCTGAGATGACCAATACCGCAGCAAGGACAAACGGTGAAATCTCTGCCAGTGAGCTTCTCCAAGAATTCCAGAGCGGACAGCTTGGGGAGTGGAGTTGTTCTTACGGCGGTCTTCGTAAGTCGTTTACACAGTTTCAGCTTGGTTGCTTTATTTCTGGGACTGAGTAGCCCGTAGTGCCGAATCCTCGTAAATCCGGTAGGTAACACGTGAATCAAAAAACGACGGATGAATTCATCTGCGGTCAGACTCATCTCCTTCTGTTGGTTGTCATCCTTGTAGTCCCGCCACTTGAACGTCACCATTCCCGCTTCCAAATTGACAATCCGGTGATTGGAAATAGCCACGCGGTGAGTGTAGCGTCCAAGGTATTCCACAACGTGTCCAGCGTTTTTGAAGGGCGGTTTGCAGTAGACCACCCATTCTTTTTGGTATAGAGAAGACATCCAATCCTGAAACTGGCTCTGCTCTTGCAAGTGCACGATGGAGCCGTAAAATTCAAGCTTCGCCTCTTTCAAATAATGCAGGAACTTGCCTCTGAATTTCCGAGACAGCACCTTCACCGGGATGAAAAACTTCTTTCGCGAGTTCACCCACCTGCCATTGGAAGTCAGTCCGCCGCCGGGCACAATGCAGTGCAGATGCGGATGATGCATCAGGTTCTGCCCCCATGTATGGAGGACTCCTGTGAAACCAATTTGTGCACCCAAATATTTGGGGTCAGCGGCGAGTTCGGACAGCGTTTCGGCCGCTGCCTTGAAGAGAAGGCCGTAGATAGTCTTGGGATTTTGATACGCAACGGAATTTAGTAGGTCAGGCAGAGTAAACACCACATGAAAATATCCAACATTGAGCAAGTCGTCTTTTCGAGCCTCAATCCAACGTTCCTTGGTGAGCGTTTGGCATTTGGGACAATGACGATTACGACACGAATTGTAAGAGACCCGCACGAATCCGCATTCGTCACATTCATCCACATGTCCACCTAACGCAGCAGTTCTACAGTTTCGAATCGCGCGGATCACTTTCTGCTGGTCAGGTGGAAGACGGTGTTTGACTTGATACGCTTCTCCATGCTGCGCAAAGATGTCTTGTAATTCAGGCATGTGAAGAAACCTCAAACTCAGTGCCTGTGGAATGACTGTCCAGCGGACTTACGATACCAGAAGGCATATTCGCTAGATGCAAATAGATTGTCGTGGACTGAACACTGGCATGTCCCAGCAATGATTTGATCTGTAGCAATGTGGCCCCATCTTCCAGTAGGTGTGTGGCGAAGGAGTGTCTTAGAGCGTGGATGGACGCTTGTTTGGCGATGTGAGCTCTTTGGACCGCTTTATTGAAAGCATCGCCGATGGCGTCAGGGGTAATATGGGTCACGTTGTACGTGCCAAGAAACAGCCATCCCTCGGGGTGCTTTGGCCGGTATTCCTTCCAGTACTTGCGCAAAACGTTTAGGCAGGCGTCTGACAGTAAAGTGTAGCGGTCTTTGCCACCTTTACCGTTTTGCACAAACAAACGCATGTTTTTTGAATCAATGTGCTGGATTTTGAGGGCTGCGGCCTCGCTGACCCGTAGCCCTGAGCTATAGACCACCATCAACATGGCCTTGTGTTTGATGTTGTGGCAACTCTCCAAAATAGAGTTCACTTCATCCCTGGTACACTTCAGGCAGGGTCTTGTGTTTTTTCTGACGAGGAATTTGGAGGTAATTCAGCGTACGATTCAAGGTCACAGCAAAGAGAAAACGAATCGCAGCGCTGTAGACGTTTACGGTTCCGGGCGACACCTTCTTTTCATGGATTAAATGTAGCAGAAATCGGCGGATATCTTCTGTATTCAGTTGTTCTATCGGTCGGTGGCCACTAAACTCCAGAAAAATCCGTGCATGCATGGTATAGCTCTCTAGTGTATTCTGCGATAACCCCCGAAGCCGAATATCTTCTGCCAACCGTTTTAACACTTGTCTTTGTTCGTTCATTTCGCATTCTCCTCAAGATTCATTTGCAGTCGAAAAAGGGCTGCATAGCGCGAATCTTAAGGGAATCTCTGGTGCGAGGAAAGTAACCCTGAATCCGTGACACGAGTATTTGAAAAGCTTCGAAATTAATAGAATGATGAAGTAAAATAGAGAGAACGGGAGATATTCCGGGTTATCTAAATTCACCAATGAGGTGATCTCTTGCGCTTCATCATTGAGCAATCTGACGAGACCATGACAACGCATTCAGGCCTGTCCCTTGTCGGACTACTGCTGGATAAAACGAATCTTGGATCGCGTTTGAATCAAACGACCGTGCCCGGGGTGGGTACGCCAGACATCTCCAATCGTGATGTCGCCTACTCATACCTTGGTTTGCTCTGCCAGGGAAAGAGCGACTTCGACCACATCGAGCCGTTTCGTGAGGACGAATTCTTTTTTGCTGCCTTGCAAATTGGCACTGTTCCATCCAGCCCTACGCTGCGCCAACGCTTCGATATGGCCGCCCCAATCTCTGACTGGAAACCTATCATTCTGGAGGAGTCAGCCAATCTCCTGCATGATTTCGGCGTCAGCGTCTCGCCCGTTCACTTAGGACGAGATAAAGAACGTTCGTACGTCCCACTGGATATCGACGTCTCGCCATTTGACAACTCGGGGACCAAAAAACAGGGTGTGTCCAGAACCTACAAGGGCCACGACGGGTACGCCCCGATCTTTGCGTATCTCGGCCATGAGGGTTACGGTGTACACGTCAATCTGCGGGAGGGCAGCACGCATTGTCAAAAGGGCACTGCAAAGTTTCTGGCCGAGAGTATTCGCTATGCGAAGCGCATCACCTCTTTGCCACTTTTACTTCGCATGGATGCCGGGAATGACAGTGTAGATAACCTGGTAGTCTGTCGATCCGAGGGCACGTACGCCGACTTCATCATCAAGCGGAATCTACGGCGTGAGAGTTCAGACGTGTGGCTACTCACTGCCCAGCGTCAAGGCATGTGTTGCGAATCTCGCCCGGGTAAGAAAATCTACCGCGGTTCGATTCTGTCGTCGATGAAGGGACTCAGCAAGCCCGTCCGAATGGTCTTCGAAGTCATTGAGCGTACCATCGATAAGAACGGTCAGATGCTTCTCGTACCCGAGATTGAGGTCGACGTCTATTTGACATCCCTGCCGGATGCGGCTTCAGTGGTGATTGACTTGTACCACGCCCATGGCACAATGGAGCAATTCCATAGTGAACTGAAAACAGATCTCGACGTGGAGCGGCTTCCATCTGGGAAATTTGATACCAATGACCTCGTACTTCATTTTGCTGTACTGGCCTACAATCTCCTGCGCATGATTGGGCAGGAGAGCCTGAAACGAGAGGACGCTCCCCTGAAAAATACGGTGCAGCGTCGCAGGATTCGAACTGTGATCCAAAATCTTATCACGCTGGCCGCCAAGGTGACTACACATGCCCGACGTAGGTATCTTAGATTAGGTAGGCGCAACCCCTGGTTCACTGTGTTCCGTCGTTTGTACTTGGCATTCGGTTGAGAGCTTCATCCCATGCTTCCCCATATCCTGGTAGGCATCGCGCCAGGATTCGTTCGAGTTGGCATTCGGGGCGCCGCCGTCGTTAGAACTCACTGTTCAACTGAAAACAATGACATGCGTTAGTGATCAAAGAGATTAAGAACCGATGTCACGGATTCAGGGTAACTTCAACAGGCACCAGTTAATGGAGGGGACGGTTTTTTACCACCGCGTAGCGGTTTAGTCCAAAAACCATTATCCACTATGGGGAGAACGTGCAGTTCAACTTTGGCAGGGAATTCCAGGGATAGTCCGCACAATAGTATTTTTCATTATTTATTTAGTGATATCGGAGACTTCAAACCATGCACTGCAAAAGTTGACCATATTTATCCCGCGCCAATTACCTGCCTCAATTGGGCGCAGTCGATTGTTGGGCGCCTTGATTGGTTCGGTTGTTGGGGCGGTTCGCGCAGTTGTTTTCGGTGGACTGGTGTTCCTGGTGTTACAACTTGTTTCCATTACTCCGTTGGCCGATATTGTCGAAAAATCCGCTCCCTACCGAATGTTGCAAACCCATGTCTATACACCGTTGAAGAATTGGGTGGCATTGAGTTTATCGAAGCAACCGCAGTTACATAAACAACTGAACAAAGTCGCGGAGCAATGGACACAATTAGGGAAATTCATGGATCCCAATATAACACGTCTGTATAACATCAATCAACTGCCTAATGTAAATCAAGGAAGGACCGTGCATCTTCCAAACGGGGTAAGTATTGCGGCTGGAGACGATCAGGTATCAGAAAGAGAATTGAAACTGGGGGCGAGTATTTTAACACAAGTGTCAGTCTCTATTCTTAAGGAAAATTTAGGCGTTACTCCACAGAATACGAATATTGCCCTGTTTTCTTCAAAGCAAAGTTACGCGGCTGCCTTAGCAATGGCGGGTGTGGGTTCTCAAGACATATTGAGCATGGCTGCAAAAACGGGCGGAATTACAGCTGGTTCTGATATATGGATTAACTGGGCCGCTCTACAGAGCAACTCAGATTTAGCCAATATTTTTACACACGAAGTAACACATGCTGTGTTCAATCAAGAAGGAATAAGCGATTCAGTCCCAACATGGGTGAATGAGGGGACTGCTTGGTTTGATGGTATGGATGCACAAAGGAAGGTCAGTTCAGTGGAGGCTGATCAGATTATACATGCAAATAATGAACAACTGCGGCGGGCTGCACAAAGTGGGCAATTGCTTCCACTCTCCGCCTCGGAAAGGGACATCCTCAATGCATCTTATAATGTGGAATGGGAAGATTACCGCGCTGTTCATGAACTCGTCCAGAGGTACGGGCTAACTAAATATCGGGAATTTATAGAAGGGGCAAAGAATGGGACGGAGAAGAGCTTTCTATCTAATTTTGGAATATCAATGCAGACCTATACGAAGAACTTTGAAGCAGAAATATCACAACGGTAAGTATGATGCCGTGCATGAGGGGCTCTACTGCTGTTCAGATAAGTCTATCCATCTTAGTGGTGAAGATTTATTCAATTGAAGGGAACCACCGGTTTTCCCTCGCCATGGCCTGTCTTCGCACCGACTAACGTCGATATTCGGCCGGCATGAGCCTTATAATAACACCGTTACACAGAATCCGTGATTCGCTTGGCACCAACAAAATAGACCCTCCAGTATGGATTGCTAACGTCCGTAACGCTTACAGCTCTGCCACCAGAATGGACAAAATGGACGTTTCCGATGTAAATGCCGACATGTGATGCGCCAGGTCCGTTCGCATCAAAGAATATCAGAACGCCGGGCAACAAGACGCCACTCCAGGAATAAGGTACGCCTTGAAACTGAGTAGCGTATCTTGCATTGCTATCTCCAAGAACAGCATCAGAAAGACCACTGCTCAAGGATTCGCTGCGCCCGCTTAACGTGGTTGATCGGGTAGTGGTCGTCGAACTACGTGATGTAATCCAACCCATAATTAATCGTTGCCCAATATGGGGTACCGCCAACAAAATAACGCAAAACCCACGCTAAGACAATTTATGGAGTTTGGAAGTTGTCTTTTGAACTCTAAGCATCTTGCTGATGGTGCGAAATATGAAGAAAACGCGGTCATATGTATACCTTCGTATATTCATTCGCATCTATGTGATAGCCGATATTGCACTATCGCACCCGTAAATGCAACAAGGACCCCGCAACGGATACTCCCTCGTTTCGCCAGTAAGTACTCCTCGATGCTACGCTGATAAGACGTGAAATCTTGCGTCTTAACCCGATCACCGGAAATATTGAAAATCATTTTCTATATTGACGACATCAATATTTCCGCTTATATTGTTATAGAAAATTACTTTCTATAAATGAACAAGGTGTGGTCTTATGGATAAATTGCAAATTAAAGAGCTATTAAACGGTCAGAAATTTCGTTTAACTAGCGAACGCGAGAGCCTTTTGGACGTGTTTGCTTCATCATCTTCGATGTTGACCCCAAGTCAGCTATATGAATTGGCGGATAAACACGATATAAATATTGGCCTAACAACAGTTTACAGATTGCTCGAAGTGCTTACCAAGGTGGGTGTCGCGACACCATTTCTTGTAGACGGAACGATTTTTTATGCCTATTGCGGGTGTGAACATCATCATCATTTCGTTTGTCTGTCCTGCCACAGGGTAATGGATATTCAAGGTAGCTGTCCCTCGTTTGATGTGCCTGACAACTTCCGTGTAAGCAGTCATCGTTCCGACTTGTATGGAACGTGTTCTGACTGCCAGACTGCAAACGATGCGGGGTGCACTCATTGAACTTTTGGTACGATCCCCACCACATTACGTGGTTAATTGATTTAGTTACGGTTTTTCTCATGGGTATTGTTCACGGTATTACGCCGGATGAGCACACCTGGCCCATTACATTCAGCTACTCCATTGGAAGTTACAGTACGCGTGGTGGAATGCGAGCCGGTTTGTTTTTCTCACTTGCCTTCACGTTGCAGCGGGCTATCGCATCCGAATTAGCGTACTTCGCTTTAGCTGGGTTTCTCATGCGACAAGGTGTTGAGCAGATTGTGTACGTCATTGTCGGCGTTGTCATGCTGCTGTCAGGGTACTTCATACTTTATAGAAATAAAACGCTGCATCTGTTTCCGTGGTTAGAACGGCTGACGCCGTCGCTTCCAACTGATAAAGAAGTGGTGCCCGTAAAACTAGCATTGATTCATGGATTTATCGCAGGATGGGGAACAGGTGCGTTCGCAACCATCATATACACCGTAATTTCGCCTCGTATGCCAAGTGCATGGGTGGCATTCTTACCTGGACTACTATATGGACTTGGCACTTTATTGATGCAGATTGTGATTGGGGCCGTGTTTGGGCGATGGATTGAGAGTAGGAAGCTGGGGGACAAAGCCAAAGCGTTTATAGGACGATTCGTTGCCGGGAACACGCTGCTCATTGGAGGTATATTGTTTGCTGCAGCAGGGGCTATTGAATTGTTAGATCCGAAACTGGCAGACTGGGCTCTTCCGACAGGGTTGCACATCTACAACCTTGATTCAATCAACGTTGCCTTATTATTAATTATTTTGGTTGTAGGTGGTGCCGGTGGTTACTCAATCTGGCGAGCCATGAGACAAGTTAGTAAAGTATCAGACCTGTAGTGTTTCTTTGAGAAGACATATCCTTGATGGTATGTCTTTTCTTACTTGAAAGGGACGCCAGCAATTATGGGACATCGTTGTGTCCTCCGGTTTCTTACTGAACTCATGTCCGTTTGCTCCACAAGAAGAGCAGCGAACACACCGCATAATCATGAGGAACTCGGTTCATACTCGCGGCAAAACAGTTTAGCTACTGCACTTCGTGAGATGGGCGGATCGAAAAGACGATTTTCATTTTGGATTACGTTTCAAGCGAATCCATGAGACGAAGAATTCACCGAGGGCTAAATAAAGGTGAGGCGATGAATGCATTGGCCAGAGCCATCTTCTTCGGGAAGCATGGGGAACTACGTGAGAGAGCCCTACAGGATCAGCTCCAACGCGCGAGCGCATTAAATATCTTGATTAATGCGATTAGCGTCTGGAATACCCTCTATTTGACTAAGGCCACAGAATTCCAAACGAAGAAAGGGGTACTTCACGAAGAACTGCTAAATCACATTTCCCCATTAGGATGGGAGCACATCAATTTTCTTGGAGAGTACACTTTCAATACAAATCCACCGACTACCGAGAATGCGTTGAGACCGCTTAGAACCCGAGAGAAAGATGCTTAGAGTAGAAAAACCGTATGTTTTATTCCATAAATTGTCTTAGCGTGGGTTTTGCGTCATTTTGTTAGCGGTGCCCCTATCATGCCAACGATTCGAGACGGCATGTTGAAGGGCGGTAATCGATAGCCAAGTTGTGCCGGTGACACGCCCACACTGAACGGGATTTTGAACAACTCACGGAATGACAGAGCTCATGTTCCCTTAGTAATCAGCCTCATCCTACCGTGTGAGTCACAGCCATATAAGAGTCGGATATAATGAACGGAGAGTCCAGACATTTGAACGATTCAGATCAAGGAGGTGTGTTGTATAAATGTGCAAAGTAAAAATCTTGCCGTCTGCAATTTTTGTAAAGGCGCTGAATCCGAAGGTCTTGAAGCTGCAAGAGAGTTGGATAAGGCAATCGCAGGTATGTCTGTCCCGTTCCCGATGAGAGTGGGGTATTCTGGTTGCCCCAACGCATGTGGAGAATCATTGTCTAAGGACATCGGTATTGTAAAAATAAAAGACACATTCAATGTATATGTCGGTGGTGAGACGAAAACATTGAATGCCTCGTCAGGGAAATTAATAATGGAAAAAGTCACTAGCGATTTGTTACCAGGCGTTGTGAATCAAATCGTTAAGGTTTATCAGAAGAACGGAAGGAAGCGGGAGCGGTTTTCCCACTTTTTGAAACGCTTTGGGTTGGATGCTCTACGAAATGAATTGGCAATATGAAAATCAACTACACTGGGGGATGTCACATCCCCGGTGAGCCACTAAGTTTTGATTATTCGCACCTTAGTTCTGGCGGTCATTGCAGAAACGGATTCGACAGCCGTATTGCGGATATATAGTGTAGTCAGACCGAATTTTTACTGACGTGTGGCGTAATGCATTGGGACTTGCCAGGTAGGCAAGCTAAACCAATTACCTTGTTGCCAATTTGGCAGCCAATTGCAATCGCCACCAAAATACGGGGATGTATCTCCCGGCTGAGGTCTTATCATAATCGACAAATGTGAAGAAAGTATGCGCTTGAATCAAAGTTCGCGCGAGCTATACAACTTTGGAGATTTTGCTGAGGACGGACGCATCGGCACCATATTTGCACATTGCGTCACAGTCGCATCTAAGATCGGAAAAGACGATGTAGGACAGCATTTCGAGTGTTTGTTGGAATGACGGACGCAGAAGTTGAGCCTTGATTTCTTTCTCACGTTTATCAGGAGCGACCAGAAATAACTGAAATTTCACAGTGTCCAAAGATAGGGACAAATCATGTAAACGTAATATTCCCGAACGTGGCTATTCCGTTAGCTCAGCTTGGTAGTGTTGCGAACGTACGTTTGGTATAATGGTCTTATCTTCCATGGAAACGAGAGATGACCATGAAGCAGTCATATTTAACACTTCGCACATTCCAACAGAAGTTCAAATCGGATGATGAGTGCCGTCAGCACCTTTTTTCAATACGCTTTCCTAACGGATTTCGCTGTCCGAGTTGCGGACACGATAAGTATTATTTGATTTCAGAACGAGTCTTGTTTCAATGTACGGCATGTCGTCATCAATCATCGCTCATAGCTGGAACCATTCTACACAAAACTCGCACACCACTGCGCATTTGGTTCTGGGCGCTATTTCTCGTGGCGCACGACAAGCGTGGTATATCTGCGCTGGCGCTTGCACGAGAATTGGATGTGAGCTACAAAACAGCGTGGCTCATGTTACACAAAATCCGCTACGCTATGGGTTCACGAGATGAACAGTACGTGTTGTCTGGCATCGTCGAGATGGATGAAACCTACTTTGGTGGTCCTGGTATGGTGGCCCGTAAAACTGGACAACACCTGATAGGAGGACAGTTGAGTTGCGCTAAGCCTATGAAAAAACAGTATACACTCAAATTCAAACCCTTGTTGTTCAGGAAATACTAAATGAAAAGAAAACCATGGCACAGATTGCTTCGCAGTACGGTGTCCATCCCCGTGCAGTTGAGCCAATGGCAGAAGGTTGCCTCGGAGAACTTCATCAGACTATTTGTGGACGGGCACAAGGCACCAAGGAACAAAAGGTACAGGAGCAAAAAGTCGAACGAATTGCCAAGGTTGGGAAGCTAGCCGCTCAGCTCGAGTGGCTCAAAAATTTGGTATCGACCCGGAGCGGCGTCGAACGCCTTGCATGGTAGAGCATGGAATCGAAAGATCGCACTGACGACGCAGACCTAACTCCTTCTCTTAATCGCTCAAGCTTTTATCACAAGCCGGCTTAGCTGTCTGCTGGTGGGGTGAGCCTGAAGCAATATCGATTAAGTGTACACGGCGCATCCTGGCCACGGCAGTCGCAGAGCCGCACATCAACTTCGCCATAAGGGATGGGATATCAACCGTAAACGTTTGCAGAGTTGCATGGGGGGGAATGCGGAAAGGGATTGATGTGGCGAGAAAGCTAGATGAGACCATTGCTAAGAAACCTCTCCCAATTTCCGCTGAGAGTGGGGTATTCAGGTTGTCCAAACGCCTGTGGGAAGTCTCTGGCCAAAGATATTAGTGTAGTGAGAAATCAAAAACAAATTTAATTTATGTCGGCGGTGAAAGGACAACATTGATGGCCACGACAGGAGAGTTGTTGTTCGGCGGTTCTGGAGGAATCGTTGCCTGGTGTCGTTAAACCAACTGTCAAGGTTTATCACAAGCAAAAGAAAAGGGAGCACTCTTCACATTTTTTCCGGTGCTATACCGTCAATACCCTACGAGAAGAGTGTGCCCCTAACCCAAGGATAGAGGCTAACATACGGAGGAACGAGGCCGCCTTTTTAGTGGCTACCTCGTTTTTCGCATACGACAGTTTTACGATGGCCCTCGTACCCGGTTACTTTGTCGAATTTGTTTGATTACCCATATCCATTGTGCCATTGGTCATATTCATCGTCCCATTGCTCATGTCCATGTTACCCATGCCACCGCCCGAATTGCCGGTATCGCCACCGCCCGATCCACATCCTGCAAGGGCAAAAACAATCAGCGTTCCGGCAATCGCTACGCGTTTCTTTCCGTTCATGTGAAATCACTCCTCACAATGTTCCTGTTTGGGTGTTTGAAGGGGGTTCATGTTTTTTCTGCCTAGCTACGATTCGAATGCATCTTGAAAAAATCTGACATAAGGAGAAACCTACCAGTCGAGTTCTAGTATAAACGGCCATTATGAAAAAAATATGAAGTCGAAGCCGTATGGCTCAATGATTGTGATTACACAGATGAACAGACTAAGGGGGACCTTCGAGGTCCCCTGAGTAAAAAGGTCAGCATGGTGCCGACCCACATTGATATCGAAGTGTAGTGCGGCATAGTTACACAGAGTTGGTAACCCGTTTGGCACCAATGTAATGTGCTCTCCAGTAGGAATTGTTCATACTTGCAATTTGTACGTGACTACCGCCTGAGTGAATAAACTGGCCATTCCCGACATAAATGCCTACATGGGACGCTCCAGGTCCGTTTGTGTCATAGAAAACTAAATCGCCTGGCGACAAATCATTGAGGGAGACAGACTGACCTTGTTGGAATTGACTGTAACTGGTTCGCTCCAGTTGAACACCGGAATGACCAAACGTGAATTGGACTAGCCCTGAACAGTCAAACCCGCTCGGTGACTCGCCACCCCACGAATAAGGCACTCCCTGAAACTGAGTTGCGTACCTCGCAATGGTTTCCCCGAGAACTGCACTGGAAAGATTGCTGTTGATGGATTCACTGCGGCTGCTCAGTGTGGTCGACGAATTCGTGCGGGATTTGGCGGAGGTATTCCACCCCACAATCAGGCGCTGACCAATATGTAGGATTTGAGTGGAGCGAATACGGTTCCACTGTGTCAAATTACGGACCGTTGTATGATGTTCCCTTGCAAGACCATACAATGTGTTACCACGTTGTACAGTCACGTATTGCGGTGTAGAACGGTTATTGACGGCTGCGGCATAGGTAGTCTGGTTACTTTGCTTGGTGTGTGCGAATGCCATAGATGGAAGTGACACAGTAAACATTGCGGCTACGACAGCCGATACTACTGCTTTGCGCATGGATAAGCCCCTTTGTATCCTACGAGGTTAGTTGTCGGGCTCGGGATGTGGCTTATCGCTCCCTACTACCATCAGGTAGATTCGCCCCTATAAATACGTCCCCCGTCTCTAGATAGAGTTCGGATTTTCATTTGATACAGATTCGTGTGGTGAGAGAAAATTTCCTCCCTTCTATGTCGAATTATGATATATTATGCAACAAACTTTTGAAGAAAATATGAAGATCCTGTCGACATGCGCCGTATGCATCGCTGAGGAGCCAAGTTCAACCAGACAAAAAATCGATAGAGTTGGATTAGCAGGGTACAAAGTGATGGAAATCAGAAATGAGACAAACAAGAAGTTGGTAACACGAAGGTCAAATCACATTCTGAAAGTGCTATTCAGTGGGCGAGAGTACGTGGAAATGGTTTGGAAAGCTCAAGAATGAGAGACAGATTAGAGCAGTCTCCCATTCTTGATTGGCAACGTACCGATGTGTGGTAAACTTACTTCTCATCAGATTTCGTGTCCAATTTCGAAACTCCTTCAATACCATCGTTCGTCGATGCCCGATTAAGGTCAATTGTTTGGACGCTTCCGGATGCTACAAAATCCTGTCTTGCTTCGGCGTAAACTGCAATCAGCAGGATGATGACGAATATCCATTGTGGCGTCGTAAAAAGGAACATCCGGTTAATATGTGGGACGTAGGCTGAAGTCAACAGTAGTACGAGGCTATATGCACCCCAAATCCATTGGGGTCGATCCGACCACTTAACTCGCCTTGTTCGAACAAACCAAATCAAAACGGCAGACCAGATGATCCGAAAGATATCTTCCATTCGAAACGGGTTCAGGTCCGTGTACGCCTGATATGCGAAAAACAACAGGCTTCCAAAACAGATGGCTTCCGCCAGTACGGCCAAGCAGTGTGGATCAAGATGTTTTGCACGCCAAAATGAAAACAAGGCATAGAGCACCGAGGCAGCTAGTCCAACTAGCCATCCACTGGATGAGGCACCACTGAGCAAAGACAAGAGATCTGCTTGCAGATTGGCGCTCGGATGTAGGATAAGGCCCGAAAACCGACTGAACAAAATGTACAAGAGTACAATAGTGAAGATTTTATCTCGCACAAACTGGTTCTCCGGGTTCTTTGGCACAAGGTATCGGAGATACAGGGATGCCGCGATGCCACCCAGAATCAAGGCTATCCACAGTGATGGAATTCTTTGCAAGATGGATAACATTATTTTGAAATCGCCTCCAAATCAGCGTTTAATGTGCCAGGGGAAAGAGCACCAACGACTTTATCTTCAATCAGCCCCGACTTGTTCACAAAAAATGAAGTGGGAAATGCAATAATCTGATATTTCTGTGCTACAGCACCTGTGGTGTCTAGTGGAACTTGCCATGTCATTCCGAACTCTTGCGTAAAGGCTTCGATGGCTGGCATGCTGTCCTCTGATGTCACGTTGACACTGAGAAACACGACTTTGTTGCCATACTTTTTGTAGGCCTGCTCAATGTCGGGTGCTTCCAGCCTGCAATACGTACACCAGGAAGTCCAGAAGTTGATAAAAATCGGTTTTCCGGTGAGGTTTGCAGAGGAAATCGTTTTGTCTGAACCTAAGACTGGCAAGGTAAACGGGGGCATGCGATATCCAATCTGCGGTGCGGCTGTCAATGTTCCCGTGGACGCAGCGGTCATGCTCCGATTTCCACCTGCCCAGGCTGTGAAAAAAATTGAGCCCAATACGACTACACTAATGAGTGACCATTTAAATCGTTTATTCACCATGCATTTGGCCTCCTAGAATCCGGTAAACCCACCATAGAGGCGGATGAGCAAGATCGTGATGCGGGATAACATGTTGGTCAAAAGCAGAACACCCATGACAATCATGATATAACCGCCAATTTTGGACAGCAGTGCCCCATACTTGGTCAATTTTCGTACAGAACCCAACGATGCTCCGAGAATGAGAAATGGTATGGCAAAACCGACGATGTACGCCATAATGAGCGAGACTCCATAGGCGCTTTGGCTTGCGCTGAGTACGAGCACAGCACCCAGAATTGGACCAATGCAAGGCGACCATCCGGCGGCGAAACTTATGCCAACAAGAACGGATCCGAAGTATCCCGTTTTCTTACCCTTATATTCCCACCTTTTCTCCATCATCAGCCATTTGGGTGTTAATAGGCCACTGAGTGCCAATCCCATGATGATAACAACCACACCACCGACGATCCGGATGACGTTTCGGTAGCCAACAAACACCTGTCCGACTAAGGTGGCGGATAGACCCAGAGCAAAGAAGATGATCGAGAAGCCAAGGATGAAGAACAGGGTGTGCGTGACCGCTTTCATACGATGGTTCAAGGTATGTGTTTCGGTCGGACTGAATGTGACCCCTGAGATATACGAGATGTATGATGGATAAAGTGGCAGACAGCAGGGAGACAGAAAAGACAACACACCTGCAATAAACGAAAGTAACAAGGTTGGATGTGTTCCGAGCAGCGTAAGCCCTCCTCTAAGGGTTCTTCATACCCGCCTCTTTGGCGTATTGAACCATCTGCGCTTCTGTCAGTGGGCCGATAATATGTTTGACAATCCGGCCGTTTGATGAAATCAAGAACGTTTCAGGTTGACCTGTCACCCCGTAAGGAGGGGACCAATGATCGGTCGAACTTAATAGCACCGTCATCTCTGACGGGATGTGGTATTTGCTCACATAGTTTCGAACCAAAACGCTATCGTCGCCCCGGTCAATTAGGACGACATGTATCCGTTTGCCATACTGTTTGGCAAAGGCAATCAGGTCTGGCGTCTCCTGAATGCAAGGTGGACACCATGGCGTGAAAAAGTTTAGAAAGACCGGGTCGCCTTGTAGGTTTTTCAGTTCGAAGCTTTGCCCGGTTACTGTAACGGCCTTTATGTCTGGCGTAATGTCACCAATCTTAGCGGGTGTTACATATTTTCCATACTGCCATAGATAGTATCCTAAAATTCCGGCCACGATTGCAGCAACGCTAAAAATAATGATATTGCGACGAGGAACCTTGTGCATTTTAACGAACTCCCGTATGTGGATGGCATGTGAAAATTAGCATGGATACCCGCACGAATAGCGTTCCCTTTACGGTACAAATAGGATGACAAGTGCGTCAAATGTCATCAAATTTTCATAATACATAACCGGGGTATCGTACCGTGCTACGTCTATGATAAGCTTAATGCGGATGAATGGCAAGCCTACGGCCTAGGGGAAAGTGAGGGATATTGATTGCATCAGTATTGGTTCTGGATAGGGAACTTTCCTGTGCGAGCGTACAGCACGATTTTTGCAGCGGCATTTTTGTTTGGACTTGGGGCGGCCGTGTATTTTGCAAAGGCTGATAAGAAGCCGGAGTATGTTCCTCACTTGTGGAATTTGGCACCTTGGTTACTGATTGGAGGTTTGGTTGGTTCCCGGTTCTGGCAGGTTTTCTTCTTTGACTGGCAGTACTACTCGAAACACCTGGGTCAAATCATCGCCATTTGGCATGGAGGGCTGTCTATTCAAGGTGGTGTTGCGGGTGCATTAGTCGTTGGTATCTGGTATATTCGCCGACACAAACTATCCTTTTGGACAATGGCAGATATCGTCGCTCCAGCCCTTTTGCTCGCGCAAAGCATCGGACGTGACGCCAATTTGATGAATGGAGACGCATTCGGTAGCCCAACGCATCTTGGCTATGGCTTGTTGTACCCCAAATCAACACTCGCGTATCAGACCTATGGCAACCAACCTCTCTGGCCTGCAGAGGTGTGGGAGGGACAAGCCGATATCATATTGTTTGCCCTGATGTTGGTACTGAAGCAACGCAGGTGGCCGAAAGGGTTCCTGTTTATGTTTTATCTGGTCGGTTATAATTTTGTCCGGTTTTTGTTGGAAATGCTGAGAGGGGACTCTCCTAGATTTTTATTTCACTGGGATGCGGCGCAGTGGACCTCAATGCCAGTTGTGATTGCAGGTGTGGTGATTACCATTCTACTCTTCGTATTTGATCGCAAAAAACCGATAACATCAGACACTTGAAACCCCACGGCCGCGTTACATTACGACGACAGGATGGGTGTGATGTTGAGTAACCTCCTTCGAATCGCCAAACGGTATCGACAGGCGGCGTGGCGAATCCCGGGTTACATGCTTGGCACAATCGCCGGGTACTGGATGATAACGCATTACCGCGACTCGTTCTTCGTTTATATGACCACCTTGTCAGTTGTAAGTCTGACGGCGAACTGGATCGTAAGTCGGCTACTGCGTATGCATCAGGGCACGCGCGTGGATAGTACGGACAACAAAGGGGCTGGGTGACTTATGCTGCGGGTTGCGTTTTGAAGGACAAAAAAGAATTCGCAGTCCAAATGACATGTGAATTAACACATGATTTCACGAAGTATCAAAACAGACACAAAGAAATAGCGTGCCAATCAGTTGATTTGGCACGCTATTTTGTCGAGTGGTATCGAGTACACTATCTTTCGAACCCCAACCTGGCTGTTTCGCGTTGGACATCCCTACGAGTGACGGTCAAATAACCAACGAAGATAATGATAAGTGCTGTCAACACCATAGCCACGATCCCATCGCCGTATCCGAGGCCCGTAATACTCTTTGGCTTCCCGAACCAATCAGCAAACGAAGCCCCAAGTGGACGGGTCATGATATAAGCGAACCAGAAGGCGAAAATCGAATTGAACCTGAACAGTGAATATCCTAGTGCAGGAAGCAGGAACAGCACCGCAAACAGAATGCCTGATGCGAAGAAGCCAAGATGCAATGTCATAGCCGTCATATCACTGATAGCAGTTCCCAACGCAAAGGTTGCGAGCACCGCCGACCAATAAAACACCTCACGTCGTCGAGTGTTGATACTGTGGATAGAAAGCGTCTTCTCCACCTTGTACCAAATCGTAAACGCCACGATCATGAATATGGCAAAGACGATGGTCGAGATTAAATATGATACTCCCAAGACAACGTGGGTCACATCAGCAACCATCGTGCCGAAAATTGCAACCATGACGACAAATAACCAATAGATCCACGCCACGTACTTGCGAATGGTAAACTGTAGAACGAACGCGATAACAAAACCAAGGAAGCCAAGAATGACCGCCATATATGGATTGATGTGATAAACCAGATAATCCGATGTCGATTCACCCATAGCGGTCGTCAGCAACTTCACAATCCAGAAGTATATTGTTACTTCTGGAACCTTGGTTAATGGACGTATGCCTCGGATTCGGTTGACGGAATAGGATTGATTCATAGATGTTTTGGTCCCCCTACATGAACGCACTTGATAAATCACCTTTATAGCCTATCACATCTTCATGGTGGAAAATCGTTGAGAAGTATCGTGAACGTTCTCCTCGATCTAGCTGTTTAAGTCGAAATATTATAGTATCCCACTTACATCATAATCAAACTGTCGCAGGTTTTATTGACAAGACGAGATAGCAAACCGTACAATCCATTATTGAAAATGATTTTCAATAAGAAGGCATGATGATAACGAATATTCGATCATTGTTGCATGAGCAAAACTATCGCCTCACTCAAGAGCGCAAAGCACTGCTCGGTTTATTTTCACATGCGAACAAAGCACGAACGCCGATTCAGCTTCACCAAGCAGCGTTGGGCGCAGGAGTAGGGATTGGCCTAACCACAGTATATCGGATGCTCGAAGTCTTGACTAAAATTGGGTTGGTCTCGCCGTTCTTGCTTGATGGTGCGGTGTACTACACCTACTGCACGCACTCGCATCATCATCATTTTATCTGTCTTGACTGCCACCGGGTAAATGACCTTTTTGATTGTCAGCAGGAACTTAGCACTCCGGATGGCTGTGTGGTCGAGTACCACAAACTTGATTTGTTCGGTACATGTGCGACGTTTACCAGAGAGAGGTTCGGTGAGTTCAATTGATAAACTTGTGGAATCCCTAACATGTATCCCTCATGATGGATTTAATGACCGCTCTGTTTCTTGGCATGATTCACGGGATTACACCGGATGAACATACTTGGCCGATCACGTTCAGTTATGCCATCGGCAGTTACAGCACTAAAGGAGGGATGCGCGCGGGGTTTTACTTCTCGGCTGCGTTCACAGCGCAAAGGGCGATTGTTTCCCAGTTGGCTTATTTTGCACTCGCGGGTTTTTTAATGAAACCCGGAGAAGAAACGATTATTTATTTCTTGGTTGGACTGGTGATGGCGCTTTATGGGTATTATGTCCTGAACCGAGGCAAGTCTTTTCGTTTCTTACCATGGGTAGAACGATTGCTTCCCGCTGTATCTGACAATGGGAAACCCATACCTGTGAATTTGGCATTGCTACATGGATTCGTGGCCGGTTGGGGTATAGGCGCAATGGCAACCATTCTTTATACCGTGATTGCTCCTACCATGCCAACTCCCTGGCTCGGTTTTATGCCAGGCTTTTTGTATGGAGCAGGGAGCACGATTATGCAAGTGATCATTGGTGCCGCATTTGGCCGGTGGATGGAGCAGAGAAATTTGGGGGACAAGGCAAAGGCATTTATTGGCCGTTATGTTGCAGGAAATACGCTCCTTTATGGAGGGATTTTATTTGTTTTTATTGCAATTATTGCGTTCTGGCTGCCGGGGCTGATGGATTGGGGGATTGCAACAGGGGTACATATTCACAACCTAGATACTATCAACGTCGCTTTGCTTCTGGTCATTGTCATTATGGCTGGTATTGGCGGTTCTTCCATATGGCGAGCGTTGTTGAAAGTAAAAGAGAAGGGCGCAAGTTAAGGAATTGATTATTCACCAATGAGTGTAGAAACCAACAGTAGGAGGCAAACGCCTCCTACTGTCCTTTATGCAGACATCTTATGACATTCGGTTGCACAATTGCGGCATGCTTCAGCACAGCTTTGGCAAGTGGGGTTGTCGTGTTTTGCACATTCTGCGGCGCACGCTTCGCAAATCGTCGCACACAGCCCACATAACTGTTTTGCAAACTGACTGTCTCTGGACATAAACTGCGCAGATAACTCGCAGATATTGGCGCAATCTCGACACAGTTCCATGCATTTACCCATGTGTGACGCATCCGGCATTCTGCAACAGTTTGTTGCACACTTCTCGCACTCGGCACCGCAAGCCTTACATGCGTCAATGCAGGCCTGATATTTCTCGGTAGACACCATGTTCATTTGCATCGCCACAACGTACTACCCCTTTCCAAAATGGGATGTTCGCCCATAAGGTGTCCAAACTAAGGCAAGTTCATGCAGTTAATTGGGGCCTGCTGAATGAATAGAAAACCCTTTAACAACAAGGGTTTCGAGTGTGTTTTGTCGAATTGAAGTGTATGGATTTTGGTCGGAACGGACAAAAAACCGTGCACTTGGAGGAAGGACATTGTACGCGAATCATCAGGATCAACAGATACTGCCTGGCGACTTCTTTCTACCGTTTGGTGGTCGACTCAGTGAAGATAATCGTTGGGTCCAGCTCGCCTATCTCATTCCGTGGCGTCGCGTGGAACAGGAATACAGCAAGCACTTTAGCAAGGACCTTCGAGGCGGACGTGCAATGTCTGTTCGGATGGCGCTTGGCGCACTCATCATTCAGGAACGTGAAGGTTTTTCCGACCGTCACTTGGTCCAACACATCACAGAAAACCCGTATCTGCAGTACTTCCTCGGTCTTGAGGCATATCAGGAAGAACCACCTTTTGATCCTTCTCTTCTAACGTACTTTCGTAAACGGCTCGGACCCGACGCCATTAACCAAGTGAATGAGTGGATTGTGCAGGCCGCACGTCATGAAGAAGAGAGCGGAGACGACGATGAGCCCAAGGGCAATCCACCTAACCCCTCCGAAGAAGAGGGCCGGTCAAAAGACGAGTCTCAAGCACCATGCACGCATCAAGGAAAGCTCATTCTTGATGCAACGTGTGCACCAGCGGATATTGCATATCCGACTGACTTGGCACTGCTGAACACCGCGCGCGAGAAGCTCGAAGATATCATCGATATCCTGCATGCGCCACATGTGGGTGGCATGAAGAAACCGAGAGACCGTCGCCGCCAAGCGCGTCGTGACTATCTGAGAACAGCGAAGAACCGGAAGCCAAGCCGCTCAGAGATTCGCAAGGCGATTGGACGGCAGTTGCGCTATGTTGCGCGGGATTTGAGATTCATCGAACAATTGGGGCAACACACGCCACTCACAGCGCTCTCGAAGAAACAGTATCGAGATCTCTTGGTCATTCATGAGTTGCATCGCCAGCAGCGAGAGATGTATCGGTCTCGTAGTCATCGGGTGGATGACAGAATCGTAAGCATCGCGCAGCCAGATGTTCGACCCATTGTACGTGGGAAGGCCAAAGCGAATGTGGAGTTCGGTGCAAAAGTTGCAATCAGCGTCGTGGACGGATACGCCATGATGGAGAGGACAAGCTGGGACAGCTTCAATGAGGGTACGACACTCATCGAGTCGGTGGAACGATATGTGGAGCGCTTCGGATGCTACCCTGAAGCGATTCTGGCGGACAAAATCTACCGAACCCGAGAAAATCTTAGGTACTGCAAGGAACACGGGATTCGGTTGAGCGGTCCGAAACTCGGGCGACCACCTAAACACGTGGATCCAGAACAAAAGAAACAAGAATACCAAGACATGAGCGAGCGCAACGCAGTGGAAGGGAAATTCGGCGAAGCCAAGCGTAGCTATGGGCTTGGACTGATTCGAGCAAGGCTTCGTCAGACGAGTGAGACCGTGATAGCTCTGCAACTACTGGTGATGAATCTGGAGAAGAGGCTGCGGCTTCTTTTTTGGCTCCTCTTCGGAGAATTACTTGGAACGTATTTTGGGGCCATATGGTCTACTGTGTAAATCATTCAGCAGGCCCTAATTGACACTTATACGATGCCGAGGTAGGGTAGATTAAAAGATTTTTTAACACAGTGAGTGCAGTCCAGGTTCGGGGAGGGACAGGGTAGGCTGATGAAACGCGGGATGAGATTTGGCAGTAGAATGAGCGGTATCCTTGGTATTGTCGGTTGTATCGTTTGTATGGGATCCATGATCTTGGCGGCAATAGGTGTCGCGGGTGCGGTTGTTTCGGGATCGATGTCGGCTATGTCTATGTCCGGTATGGGAATGAATAGTATGTCTGGGTCGTCACCCGGATGGCTTGAGACGATCCTCAAATTCGGCCCCGTTATTTTGGTAGTTTCCGTTTTGTTGGTCACAGTTTCAATTGGTATCCGCCGCAGAAGATTTATCATTCCGGCCCTTGTTGGTGGTGTCATCATGTACTTGGGCATGTATATGACGATCAACATACCACTAATGGTGATTTCGACTGTTGTGGGATTTGTCTTGTGGGGTGTGCTATACGTCAAATCGATGCCGAGGAATATGAAAAGCGGAGTGGCGACACGAGTGTAAAAGTTCGGAAGTCTGTTGCAATACACGATATTGAGGTGAAGAAATGACTAAAGGAACGGCCATTTTTTCGGCGATTGTAGCGGCTGTGGTGGTCGCATTTTTTCTTGTGCTGTATGGGTACAATCAAAAGCATCCAGCGGGAAGTGAAGCTGGTGGAGGATTCCCCACGGTTGATGGCATATCTTGTGACAGTACTGAACATTTCCAAGTGAGGTTACACACACATTTATACATCATTGATAATGGGAAACAGACGACTATTCCGTCGCAAATCGGGATACACAATAGCGGTTCCTGTTTGTACTGGATCCACACCCATGATACCACTGGTGTCATTCATGTGGAGGCACCGTCCCAGCGTAACTTTACATTGGGACAGTTTCTTGACATCTGGCAGCAATATCCGAAAGCAATCTTCGGTAAGTCAGTGAAGGTGTACGTGAACGGTCAGCTATTCAAAGGAGATCTCAGGTCGATCAAGCTCAAGAATCAAGAAAACATTGTGATTGAAATCGGTTCAAAGTTTGTCTCACCCCCATCGTATCAAATCCCGGCGAACATGCCTTAAACGAAGATCACAAAAGGTCGGCCGCAAAGGGCCGACCTTTTGTACTTAATCGTGCCAAATTCGACCGTGGTGCCCACCATGGTGCTCTTTGTGTCCGCCGTGGTGCTCTTCGTGTCCGCCGTGGTGCTCTTCGTGTCCGCCGTGGTGCTCTTCGTGTCCGCCGTGGTGCTCTTCATGCCCACCATGGTGCTCTCCGTGCCCGCCATGGTGCTCTCCGTGCCCACCATGGTGCCCGCCTCCGAACAATTCTCTCAGTATGCTCAAGTGTAGTCAGCTCCTTTGTTCTCGCATTGACAGCAACGCTTAAAGTTCATTATATACCTCGTCTGTTTGGACCAATCCTTGAAGTCATCTTGTCACATAAATGTTGAACGTCTGTTTCGGTATCAAGTGAATCCCGAAATGCGCTCACGTAGGGATATACGGTGGCCCCCTTTATTTGTTTCCAGATTGGACTGCGTTGTGACAAAAACATGAAACATTAGA
This sequence comes from Ferroacidibacillus organovorans, assembly GCF_001642725.1. Classification (GTDB taxonomy): domain Bacteria; phylum Bacillota; class Bacilli; order Alicyclobacillales; family SLC66; genus Ferroacidibacillus; species Ferroacidibacillus organovorans. The sequence continues at coordinate 32,689 of NZ_LSUQ01000008.1, read as the reverse complement.
CTTAAGGATAACATATCACTTGAACTAAGTACAGTACCCCCGTATAGTATTAGTTGGAGGTGAGATACTTGAAGAAGAATCGCTTACGTACTCTTATCGTTGGGATTTTGGTCGTGGCTGTCGCAGCCATTGGATGGGGAGTTTGGAATACACAAGGCGCGGTTGCTTCTGCCGCAACAAGTGAGGCGAAGGTGGTAACACCCGATACACCGCAGGCACAATACACGTTTGAAAATGGTGTGAAAGTGTTTCACTTGGTTGCTGAATCGGTGAAGCAGGAAGTTTCAAAGGGTGTATTTATGAACGCATGGGGATATAACGGAAGCACCCCCGGTCCCACGATCGTTGTTCACGAGGGCGATAGGGTTAAAATTGTGGTGAGCAACCATTTGAAAGTGCCAACCAGTGTTCATTGGCACGGACTCATTGTACCCAACAACATGGACGGTGTTCCCGGAATAGAACCAGGGCCGGCCATTCAACCGGGAAAGAGTTATGCATATGAATTCACCGTCAAACAAGTAGGTACATTCATGTACCATTCACATGTTCAGCCTTCCACGCAAGAGATGATGGGGCTCGACGGTATGTTCATTTCTCTACCGAAGAATGGCGGTAAAATTGACGGACAGACAGTCAATCGAGATTATACAATTCTTCTGCAAGAATGGCAGTTACAGAAGCCGGGTAGCATGGGCGGAATGAGTATGCCGGCGTACGGCGAGGGCCAGGTGCCAGCCGGAACGTACGATGTCAATCCGGAAGGTATGAACTGGAATACATTCACCTTCAATGGAAAGCAGTTCCCTGCAACGACACCGATGGAAGTGAAAAAAGGCGAAAAGGTTCTCGTGAGAATTGGCAATCTGAGTATGCAAAGCCATCCGCTACACTTACACGGACATAACTTTTTGGTTGTTGCTAAGGATGGCAACCCTTTACCGAAATCGGCGCAGTATCTGGCCAACACCATCAATGTGGGTGTTGGGGAAACGTATGACATTGAGTTCACAGCGAACAATCCAGGAACGTGGGTTTTCCATTGCCATTTGCCACATCATACAGCGGGACTTAACGGTCAAGAAGGTGGCATGCTGACTGTGTTCCATTATCAGGGGACTCCTTGGCCGCCATTTTTCAATCAGGATGGGCAACCAAAAACGTCTTCAAGCTCTAATTCTTCCGAGGGAAACACTGACGCATCGTCTTCAATGAACAATTCCATGGGCGGAATGAATATGGCGTCGACCACAATGAACGGGACCTGATCGGCGCACAACTCAGGTGGCGGGCGATTCGCTTGCCACCTTTTCGCCGATAAGGTGTTAAAGTAGGAATGATTGCCGATAATAACAGTCGTACAGTTCAGCGAGAGAGGTGAAAGAGTGAATATAGTTGCTACTTTGTGGGGCGTTCTCTCAATCGTCAGTGTGATTTGGCTCATATATGATCTGCGTCATCAACCTGAGATTATGAACATGATGAAAGTGGCATGGGTACTGATCACACTTTACCTTGGCGTTCTTGGGCTTTTAATCTACATCACGAGTTGTCGAGAGCCAGAACCAGGTACACATGACAAGTTTGTTGCGCCCATGTGGAAACAGGCGACAGGTTCTGTGATTCACTGTGTCGCAGGAGATGCCTTAGGCATTGTGGCGGCTGCCGCTGTCACCTCATCACTTGGCACCCCCATGTATGTCGACATGGGGGTAGAATACATTGTGGGTTTTTTGGTTGGTTGGCTTTTGTTTCAAACCATCCCGATTATGCACATGAACCAGATTACCTTTCGAGCCGCTGTTCGTACGGGCTTCTGGGCTGAACTTTTATCGCTGACGTTCATGGTGGTGGGCATGTTCCCGACGATGTATTTCCTAATGCGCGGGTGGTCTGTGATGTCCCCGTGGTCACCGACATTCTGGTTGGTCATGTCTATTAGCATTTTGGTTGGTTCCATTGTGACCTATCCAATCAACTGGTGGATGGTCGCAAGGGGAATGAAGCATGGTATGGGCAGTTCACACATGATGGGCCATGGAGGTTCTCATCTAGAGCGTAATCACCAGGAAGCACATCATTCTGGACATGCCCATGAATGAGTGGCTACATGTAAAGGAGAACTGGTGGGGTATACGATAGATGATAATCGTTCACCAAAGTGAAGAGCAGTCCATTACAGGTCGACGTTTCTTCTCAAATATATAGGCAAGCCTGACGCAGTGTGTGCATATATACCTATATAGGGTATTGTACAAACACTTGCTGGAGTGATGAATTTTGTTGTTGGTTACGAGCTTCTTTGGATCAATCATTGGTTTTTTTGCCTGTTACAAAATCGTGGCAAAAATGCACCATGTCAACAAATCGTTACAAATGCGGATTTGCATGCTGAACAGCATGTCTTTGGCGTTCATTTTTGCTATGCTTATCGAATTGACCACAGGCAGCAAAAGCCTCGCCATCATTATTCCGGTTGCTACAGTTTGTTTGCCTATGGTTTTGATGATGAAGCCGTTTAGCGTACTTGATATGACTGAATCCTGCATAGCAACCCTGATGAGTGTTTCTATGAGCGTAATGCTCATTGGGATGATTGATTCTACCGTGATTTGGGTCATTCAGTGCGTTCTTGTCGCGATTGAAGTGATGCTGTATCTCACGGTGGTTCGGCGCGCTCAATTTCGATGACCAGGCTCTTGATCTCGGTCATAATGTACTTCGCCGGCTATAATTCAACGTCGTAAACATACCACCCACGTCTGTCTTGTGATCGTTCGTTGTGTGATGTGGCTTGTGACAATGAAACGCCCATATGCCGGGATTATTGGCCTGGAACTCGATATCCCATGTCTCACCGGGGGCGACATTGATCGTATTTTTGAACCATGGAATCGGGAGCGTCGATCCGTCTCCAGCGATAACCTGAAACTCATGTCCATGCAAGTGCATGGGATGTGAGTCCATACTCAGGTTTCCTAAGCGAATTCGAACCTTTTCACCGTATCGCACACGAAGGGGCGTGGTGTCAGGAAATGATTTACCATTCATGGTGAAGTAATTGTAGTCCATACTCATCGGGTCGATGTCAAGGGCTTTTCCGCTAGGCAGTTGCTCGGTGGCTTTCTCCATTGTTGACTGCATGTCGCTCTTCGTCGTCATGGATGTTTTCCCCATTCCCATTCCACTCATACCCATGTCCGCTCCTGTTTTCACCGCCCATTCCTGCAAGAGGATGATGTACTCCCGGTTTACCATTTGCCGTTCCGGCAAAGACACAATCATCCCAGCGAGACCCATCATTTCTTGCTGAGCGTCCATTGTATGTGCATGGTACATAAAAGTTCCAGCTTGACGGATAACAAAGTCATATACGTACGTCTCACCTGGTTTTACGACAGGACCAGCTTCGATTCCCGGAACGCCATCCACAGTGTTCGGTACGATGAGGCCGTGCCAGTGAATGGATGTCTCTTCTGGTAAACGATTGGTAAAAGCAACTTGGATTCGGTCTCCTTGAGAAACAACCATGACAGGACCGGGTGTAGACCCGTTATATCCCCACGCGTTGATGGTCACACCGTTCGTCAAGGTTTGTTGAACGGGTTCCGCAATCAGATGAAAATGCTTGAACCCTTGAACCATTTGACACGGAAGAAATCCGATATCCGGGGCCACCAACTTGGTTGTACCCACTCTTCTACTGTGCATGGCAAATGCCCCCTCTCGTCAAGGGCAGAATATGCACAGCCGAAAGTGTTTGGCCGCCCAAATCAGCAATCATGAGTCCGGTTAATGGTCTCACATGCGACATGTTGACTTGCGTACCCTACAGGGGTATTGTATAAATGAAGCTGAGGGGATGATTTTATGGAACAGTCAACGCACGGATATGCTTCACAAAGTGCAAAACTCTTGGGCCGATTAAAACGTATCGAGGGTCAGGTTCGAGGCGTTCATAAGATGGTTGAAGAGGATCGATACTGCGTGGACATCCTCGTTCAGTTGGCCGCGATAAAGAGCGCCACTCACCAAGTTGCCTTGTCAATTCTTGAATCGCATACGCGAGGATGCGTCAAAGATGCACTGGCAGCAAATGCTGACAGTACCGAGAAAATCGACGAATTGATGGAAATCATTCGGCAATTCACAAAAGCATGACAGAAAAACTAGGGGGTGAGCTGAATGCCAGAAGTAGCAGAAGTCACGTTGCCGATTGAAGGGATGACGTGTGCCGCGTGTGCAGCACGTATCGAAAAAAACGTTTCCAAGATGCCTGGGGTAAAAGAAATCAATGTCAATCTCGCTTCTGAGCGAGCACGGGTGGTTCTGGACGGTGAAACGACGTGGCGCGACGTGGTAGAGAAGATTGAAAAGACTGGCTATGGTGTTCCGATTCGGGAGGTCGACCTGAACATCACAGGCATGACCTGTGCTGCATGTGCCGCTCGTATTGAAAAAGTGGTCGGCAGGGTAGATGCAGTCAAAACAGTCAATGTGAACTTGGCTTCAGAGAAAGCGCATATATCCTATGTATCTGGCGTGATTCAAGAAGCGGACATCATTAAGGCAGTTGAAAAGGCCGGGTATGGTGCGACTTTGGCATCAAAACAAGTGGCAGAAGAGGAGAAACTCCGGAAACAGCGCGTATACAAACGAGAACTGGCGAAGTTCTGGTTCTCCGTTGTGTTGACCTTGCCACTCGTGGCACAGATGCTGTACATGCTTACCGGCAAGATGGCCTTTATGCCCAATTGGTTCAGCCTTGTCCTTGCCACACCTGTCCAGTTTTACGTTGGGTGGCGGTTTTATAAGGGAGCATATCATTCCCTTCGGGGCGGGGCGGCCAACATGGACGTGTTGGTCGCGCTTGGCACATCCGTGGCTTACGTTTATAGTGTGGTGCTTACATTCATGGGGAGTTCGAACATTTACTTTGACTCCTCAGCGACGGTCATTACGTTGATTTTCATGGGTAAACTGCTGGAGGCCAGGGCCAAGGCAAAATCCAGCTCGGCCTTGGAGGCCTTGGCGAAGCTCGGCGCTAAAGTCGCCCATGTGTTGCATGACGGTCAGGAAAGTGATGTACCAGTGGAACAACTGCGAGTCGGGGACATCGTGAAGGTTCGCCCTGGTGAGAAGGTCCCGACCGACGGGGTGATTACCGAGGGCAATACCTCAGTGGATGAATCTTTTCTCACTGGAGAGCCCTTGCCTGTGGAGAAGCAGGTGGGGGAACCGGTGGTCGGGGCTTCGGTCAACCAAACACGAGCCTTTACCATGGAAGTGACAAAGGTCGGAGCAGACACCGCACTGGCGCAAGTCATTCGTTTGGTTGACCAAGCGCAGGGTTCGAAGGCACCTGTGCAGAGACTCGCAGATAAGATTTCTGGCATTTTTGTACCGATCGTGCTTGCGATTGCACTGCTCACGCTGCTGCTTTGGGGGATATTTGGTGGATGGTCGCATGGGCTGTTTGCGGCCGTCGCGGTGCTGGTCATCGCTTGTCCGTGTTCCCTGGGATTGGCCACACCGACTGCGATCATGGTTGGCACAGGCCTTGGTGCTGAATCCGGGATTCTCATCAAAGGCGGTGAGCATCTCGAATTGGCTCATAAAATCAACACCGTAATCTTTGATAAAACCGGCACCATCACATCAGGGAAGCCGACGGTGACGGATCTCTGGACGGGTGAAGGGGTTTCTGAAACAGAATTGCTTCGGTTGGCTGCGGCCCTCGAATCGCAAAGCGAGCACCCGCTCGGTGCGGCCGTCGTACAGTACGCGGAAGAAAAAGGGATTGGCGCGCAAACAGTTTCGCATGTCGAAGCGATACCAGGAAAGGGGATTGAAGGTCGGGTTGACGGTCAAAAGATTCGAATTGGGAATCGCCGTTGGCTGACTGAGCAGGGTGTTGAACGCATTCCAGACGATGTCTTGTCCGTATTTGAAGAAGCCGGTAAGACAGCCGTCATGGTTGCCGATGCAAATCGGGTAATGGGCGTCGTGGCGATTGCCGACATCCTCAAAGAGGATGCAAATAGTACTGTTCGTGAATTGCAGAACATGGGCATCGAAGTATGGATGATTACCGGCGACAACGAACGAACAGCGAAGGCTGTCGCTGCACAGGTAGGGATCACCAACGTGATCGCCGGGGTACTACCGGCCGACAAAGCATCAAAAGTGGAGTCTCTACGCAAGGATGGTCGGATTGTCGCCATGGTTGGGGACGGCATCAACGACGCTCCAGCTTTGGCAGCGGCTGATGTTGGTATCGCGATGGGGACAGGTGCCGATGTGGCGATTGAAGCTGCCGACATTGCGCTGATGAATGCACGAACACATGGTGTGGTCGATGCCATTCATCTATCCAAAGCAACAATGAAGAAGATTCGTCAGAATCTGTTCTGGGCGTTCTTCTATAACGTGCTTGGCATCCCGCTTGCCGCCGCTGGGGTATTGAGTCCTGTCATTGCTGGGGCGGCGATGGCGCTGAGTTCCGTAAGTGTCATTTCAAACAGCTTGTTACTTCGTCGCCTGCGCCTGGGGAGGGGGGTGTAGCCAGGAATCATTGGCGTAATACAAGATAAGCCGGGATTTCAAAACGACCATCATACAAAGGGAGATGAAAGATATGGCAACGGCAACGATTACAGTAAAAGGTATGACCTGCGGCGGATGCGTGAGTTCGGTGACGAAAGCACTCACTGGAGTGGAAGGCGTACAAGAAGCAAAGGTTGATCTCGACGGGGCAAAGGCAACCGTGACCTTCGACGAGGGTAAGACCAGTGTGGCATCTCTAAAGGAAGCCGTCGAAGACGCTGGCTACGATACAAACTGAACTATGGATGTAAAATTGGCGGGAGGGGCAACCTTCCCTCCGTTTTAGTGTACCGCGATCCCGTTCTTGGCCTGGGTGATAAGCTGCTCGATTTGATCTTTTGTGAGTAGCCCTAGATGAATATTTACAAGCGTTCCGTTCGGATCGAGGACAAATGTCGTTGGATACCCGATAATTTGATAGTTATGTGCGAATGTTCCTTTTAAGTCAAGGAGCACGGGGTACGATATGCCATATTTCTGAACGAAAGTCGTTGCAGCCGAAACGGAGTCATCACTTGTCATGTTGACGCCAACAAATTGGACTTGACCAGCATATTTTTTGGACATTGCGATCAAATCAGGCGTTTCCTGCTGACATGGATAGCACCAAGAAGCCCAAGCGTTGATCAATAAAATCTTCTTCTTGGCTAAAAGTTGCTGAAGGCTAACAGTGGATTTCTCATTCAACGTTTGTAACGAGAATTTTGGTGCCATTTTTCCAACCAAGGGACTTTTGGAAATGGGTTGACTGGTAGAGACATTTGTAGTTTGGTTTGCGGCAGTGTTTGTTGCCGCTGATACAGCAGTCCCACATCCAGCGAGGAACAATGCCGTGGCTAGAAGTGGCAATAGTAATTTTTTCATAATTCCCACTTCCTTTTGCTGTTCTATGGCTTCAGCATAAGCGTTTCAATTCTACCATGCAACCAAAACCTAAAAGAGGGTGGCGGGACATGTTACATAATGTGAGAATGACTGTGGCGGAAATTGTGCTGCGAAGTATTGAACAGAGAGACCTGTCCGTTCTTTTTCAAAGGTTCTTTGCGGATGAATACGCTACTTGGCGTGACTTAGATGGAGCAAAGGATCCGATTGGGGAAATCACTTTTGATGGGTATATGGAGCGTATGCAATCGCATTTGGATAGCCAGAGCTTTGAACGTTGGTTGTTAATCGAGATCGGTGAGACGATCACCGGGATGGTACTGTATGATTGGGAATCCAGGTTGACTCAGACCATCGAAGTGGGCATCGCAATTTTTGAACCCGAAATGTGGAACAAAGGGTATGGGACGAATGCCCTTGCACTCTGGATAAACTTTATATTCCGCCAATTGTCACCGATGACGATATGTTTGACCACCAAATCGGCCAATCACCGAATGATTCGATGTGCACAGAAGCTGGGGTTGGAAAAGGATGGTGCCCCGTGTCCGCATCACATCAACGGAGAAGAGCGGGTTCGAATGACTATATCATTTGACGATTGGATAAAAACCAGTTGGAGTGGCATCTCATCCACAAAAAACATAGATAAATCGTGTCTTGACAGGTCGCATGGGCTCATCTGGAAAGCGTAGCTCCTGGTCGGCATAGCTAAGACAGAGTGGCCAACGGGCCACCCTGTGTCAGAACATACGCTTCACAATAGTAATGTGCTTGTACCAGTAGGAGCCAGGATGTAACGGCAGGTACCCAACCTTTTTCAGTCCGCCGCCTTCCTGAATCATTTGCCCATTGCCCACATAAATTCCTACGTGACCGCCTTTATCCATGATCACCAGGTCGCCCGGACGCATGTCCTTGATAGGAACCGGTTTGCCGACGCTATGGTACTGCACTTGAGATGCACCGCTCATTTTATATCCTAACGCGTGGTGATACACGTACGCAGTGTAGTTGGAGCAATCAAATCCGTATTGTCCCCTATCTTCGTTGTGACCCCAAATGTATGGTGTACCCAATTTGCTTTTGGCAACTTGCAGTACTGCATCGACTTTAGTCTGATAGCTTGCATACAGTGATGCAAGCGGGTGAACACTAGGATCATACTGGACGTCAGGGGGTAGCTGGCTGGAAGTGGTCGCGGATCCCGCAGTTGATGCAGATGCTTGTCCACTTGTTGTTGTGGCGGATGTTCCTTCACTCAAACTGGTTGTCCAGCGGGTATTCCTTGTGATGTACCCAGTTCGGCCCTTGCTATCTTTCACGTGCCACCAAGCTTGCGTGCTGCCCGACAAGGTTTGTAGAGAACTCCCCGTCGATTCTAGTGCAATTCGGTGTGAATCTAAATGCGGAGCTGAAATGAGATACGCCGCCCGAGTTACCTCAACGGTACTACGTGTGGTCGCGGCCTGGGCGATCGTTGCAAAACTCCCCAAAGCCATTAGGCCTGTGACTCCGGACAGAATCAAACGAGTCATCAGCTTAGAACGCTGTTTACTCATGGTGTCCCCCTTATGCCTCCGAGGTTAGTTGACGGGTTCGGGCAGGGATTGCCCTAGTGCAAGCACATTCACCCCAAGAGTTGTCCCCCGTACCTTTATCAGGATTCGGCGTTGTTGTGTGTATCGCCTAAACCCTATCACGTTGCTATCAGACTTGCATTGGCGAAATAGTGGAATCGGAGGATGGGCATTCCAAGCTTGATCCTCTTCACGCTGGGTGAGTGGAGTTTTTGGCATGTTGTTGTCATTTGTGGGAATACTGTCTTACAAGAATTCTGGAAGGATGCGTCAAGTGCGTTCACAATTACTTTCCACTCCACATCTCGTTGAAATTATCACGGCGATCATCTGCGGGACATTGAGCCGCATTGCCACGCTCCGGGAAGACTATCGGCAATATCCAACGTTTCCAAATGGATATCTGAACCAGGCGGTTTTAGGTTTTGTGGCGGCATTATTAGGAGCGGTGATGGTTCCAGCAGTCATAACGGGGAACTTTACGGCTGTGACATTTCTGGCCCTCGCCATTCGACAGTTCCAAGCAGTTCGCCAATTGGAGCAGAAGAGTTTGCTCTTGTTGGAAGATGTCGAGTATACGCACCGAGGACACGCCTACATTGATGGGATTGCAAAAACGTTTGAAGCCAGAAACTACTCCGCACTTAGTGTAGCACTCGTCATCGGCGTGATTATGGAAGTGATGGAACATAACTCTCCGTTATCACGAGTTATCGCAGGAATTGCTGGTGGGATCTGTGTGTTCGTCCTATTGTCTCGCATGACGAAAGGTCAGATTATCGCTGATTTAGCGGACGTGACAGTCGCACAGATCCATATTCGCAATCATGAGTTGTACGTTGACGACATGTTTGTATCCAATAGAGTTGGCATCGAACGGGGCCAGGAAATGCTCACAACGGAAGGGATGGCGGTGATTGTAAAACCGAAGCACCAGCACTTCAGAGTGACCCTTGACAACTTTGGACAACGGCAGGCGATCTTGTTCGAGTTGACACGAGGACTTGGCGTTAAGAGATATCATTACATGAGGAAAAACTATGATGATGGGCGTATCGCTTTTGCCATTGTGCCAATTATTCGCGACGAAGAAAGAATGATTCAAATTGTAAGGCATACCCCGGTTCTTGAGACTTCCAAAAAGACGCATTCTCCGCTTCGAAACTGGGTGAACCGGCATGAGTAATCCGAATCAGATTTACGCTCTTATTGGTACATTGTCACATTCCATTGAACAAATAAATCCTGGAAATGCAATTTTCATTCGAGCAAAGGATGAGCAGGAGCAAGAGGTTTTGATGCGGGAAATTGCATTGGCCGTTGTTGGCGATGTGGTCAAACTGAGCAACGGCTTGTATTTGATATTGGCCGCGATCCGCTGACATACGGCTGGATCTCATTTTGCTCAGTAATTGTCAGTGATAAACGGAACACCAACATAAACATTCGTATTTCTTTGGTTCGAATCATAGTGGAGTGCAACCTGTAAATTCATCTTGTTTTGACGGGTTACGATGTATAAAGAGTCCTCGGGAGAATATGCAGATACACTGGTTATGTCCTTGGTTTGAAGGGCCTCTACTCGGTGAGCGTCTACACTTGTGAGAGCGTGTGCAACCACCTTGGCAGTCTGGGTTTGAGTCAACTCACTAGGAAGTGTGCCATGGATGTAAGCATCAATTTGTGGGGTAATGTGCGATTCGGACAAGGCGTTTACAATGGAGTTCATCCGTAACGGCAACGACTTCAGGGAGTCGGTATTAGATACCGCTCGAATCACTACTGTTGTGTCATTTTGCAGGTCTAAATGGCCCATAGCAGTATGATTCAAGCTGCTCACAACGACCAAAACCTCCATTTGTGGCCACTTTCCACTTAATTCGAAGAGATGCTCCCCTTCTTTAATTTGCGCTTTCCCCCGTAAATCCGTAAGTCCCAATCTGCTCGCGACATCAATGGCTAGACGTTGGGTAGTTGCTGACGGCAAGTAACTGTGATTGACTGTGCTGAAATCATGTATTACAAATCCCGTGGCATGCGCGTTGGTCACTTGAAAGGCTTTTTCCAGATAGCTAGCTTCCCGACTCGCCGACACTGTTTGAGAATTGGAATTGGCCGTGGCATATGCAGAATGTACAAATAAGGTTCCAAGTAGCATAAACGAGACGATCCATAGTAACCGTTTCAAGTTTGGTTCCTCCCGTGAGAGTAAATATTCGTTTCAGTAAAGCGTTTCCACAGATCAATGAAAACGTGTGACTCAATATCTAACCAATCTGCCTTCTTAATGACGGTATGAAGGCTTATATCGCCATTGAATGGCTTCTAGTGACCATTCGCAATTCGTCCAGGTAGATCCCTTTCGTAGTTCATCCTTGCAGGTCATAAGAATGTGTCATAGAACCGTGCGGTGTATCTTCGAAAAACGATTTCGATGATATTCAGATTTTCGCATGCCATAGTGACCAGCTAAGCCTTCGTTTTTCGGCGTCATTGATTTTGACTCGGCTTACGATCATGCTTCCCCGTGGATGACATTGCACTGCGTCCATCCGCACTACATGTAGAATCGTCGTTCGACTGACCTGGCAGACAGATTCCGAGAGCGGGAGTGGCAGATGTGTTCTGACTCCTTTCTTTCTTCGTTTGATGGGCAGACTCTCAGCTTTATTCCACGATAGAAACGCTTAAACATATTGACAACCCTCATATCTACACACCGTATCGTCACCTTACCACCTCTAAATTGCACTTACTGTCGATTTAGGGGGGTGTTCGACTAGTCTAATTACGAGTGAAAATTATTTTCGGATTTTAACAATGAGAACACACCTGACATACTGCTCAACTTGTTGAGCACAGCACGTAAACTCTCATTTGTCTTTGTAACTATTGGGTTGCGACTAGCATATCGATGGGCGAGAGAATCCCTCCTCGGAACTGCGAGGGCAAAATCTACCGCGACAGGGATGTTGAGATAGAGGGGGAACGCCGTCTTGATCCTCCCGGACAGACAGCCGCAGTGCATACGGTGAATCTTGACTCGCTTCAGGGTAGAAGTGCATGGAGAAGGGACACGAACTTATAAAACTAAAACACGTTACGCAAGACATGCGAAATTCCTTGATAAGTTTGAACTGAAAGGACGTCTTCGGGGATCAGTACTCCGTTATGTTGATGCACAATTCCTAGCACTAGAGCGGGAGTCTGGGAACCTAAACATTACAAAGACATGTCAACTCCTCGATTTGTAAGTTTAGCATAGGAACCCCTAATCGCACACAAGTTCACGCTAACGGGAAGGAGCGAGTAAAGTTGAAGTGATGGTAATGCATCATCATAAAAACAAGTGGATCCATACTTTTACTCACGTGGTCAAAATGAGTAGTGCCAGTATGATCTGTGGCCACTTTATTCTGACTTGTTTCCCAAAGTGAGCACCAAGGGGAGCACCAACGATTATGGTCCAGATCAGAATGAGGACGGGCCAAGCAAGACATCCCCTGCCCACAGATTCCTCGCCATTATCCCAATTGGAAATAATCGTGATAGCCACTGAGGACGCAATGGTGACTCGAATGAGGATGTGTTAGCGTTAAACAACCAACATAAGCGTCACAAGAAGAAATGCTCCTGCAGTTCCAACGCTACTAGAAAAGAACTCTAGGTTATCCACCAAAAAGGTAGCCAATGGCCGATTGAAATCGATATCGTCCAAGGGAATGTCTATTGGCTACTGGCCTAGAGATGAACATCATGGTTCTGGCGATCGTTGTTAAATGAGGACTTTGCAGAATTCATCAGATTCCTATCTGGTGTGGTTCTAATTCCAGCCACACCAGATAGGGTGTAGGACACGAACCAAATCGGTATTATGCAAAATCCTGAAATAGGAATACAAAATACCAACAGGCCAGAAATCCTCGCGGCAAGTACGGTGGGGATTGAATGTTCTGACCTTGCTACCCCTCCATTAACAGTGCAAAGGCTGTGCTTTGACGGTTACCAAAGCGCATAAAAGAATCACTGGTCACCCAGTGATTCGTCCGTCAAAGTGAACTGTTACTCGCATTACGATGAGATGATGTCCGGCTCATCCGTGTTCCAACTGATTTAATTCCTACGTCCGCCACCACCGCCGAAGATGGACAGGAGGAACAGGAAGATGTTGATGAAATCCAGATACAACGTCAACGATCCCATCACTGAATAGCGTTGATAAAATGAGTTATTTCGAATTCGCTGCGTGTCCCATGCAGTCAATAATGTGAACACCACGACACCCGCGTAGGAAATGAACCAGTTCATCCCCGACGAGTGTAGAAACATGTTCGCGAGCGACGCAATGAGGATTCCGATGAGCCCCATAAACGCAATGCTACCGATGCGCGTCAAATCAGTCTTTGTCACGGCTCCAAAGATGCTCATCACACCAAACGACAACGCCGCCACCCCGAATGCCAAAGCGACAGTTGCACCCGTATAGTGAAAGACAATCGGCGTTAGAACAACACCATTCAGAGCCGCGTAAACAATGAACCACAACGTCGCCGTTCCAGGCCGCATCTTGGTAACCCGTGCCGAGAGCCAAAAGACGATGCCAATTTCAACAAGAAACAGAACCCAGAATCCACGCACGGCAACGGTCGCCAGCATCGGTGAGCCGAGCGTTATAATCGACATCGCGGCCGTGATCATAAGTGCTAGAAACATCCACCCGTAGACTTTGCTCATGTATCCCGACCGAACAACATCCTGTCGGTGAGTGTAGTATTTCTCCATGTAAACCACCTCGTTTGTACTGGTTACAGTCCTAGTGTATACCGAAATCGTCAGTTTGTCGCGTAAATCTGCCCCATGACGAAATGGTTAACATATACCGTCTTGTCCATTTCATACTATACTTCTTGCGCCGGTATTGGGTTACCGGAACTTGCGGTTGATATGGCATTTATGAGTAGATCCACTATGTTGACCTCGTAAACGAGATCTTGGGCTGCGGCTAATATCACTCAGTTTAAAGAAGCATCTGATGTGTAAAATGCGACCAGTGACCACGGGTATATGGCCAACAATAAAGTAGAGGAAGGGTGTATGGAACTATTCAACATTGTCTATTGCATAGCCTGTGGTCAGCTACGTGAGGCAACGGATCTACATAAGGTTTTTCAGATGGGTTTTCGTCAGAGCGACGGAGTAGATTATATAAGGCAACATGCCGTTCAGAACCGTTCTAGAGTTCGTCTGACGCTGTTTGAAACACACTATGTCACTGTATTGGAAGGTACCCCGGTATACGATGGACGGCTGAGAATTGCCACGGATTACGGTATTTAGACGGTTGATATGGCGTGGTTGGCGAACGACAAACTGGTGTAGGGAGTCCGCTTACCCGGACTCCTTGTGACGCACACTTTTTGCACAGTTCTCAAGGTGTATCGCTAGACGTTTTTACGGGGTGTGGTGATGGTCATTGACCGATTTCGAGGAAAAGGATATGCGGGCCACTGCGTATAAGATATTCCCATCGAATCATGTTGGGGGTTGTCGAAACTTCATGCTAATTGCCATCCCTCACAGTTTATGCATGGAGTTAAGTTGCATTATTGCACTGTCTGTCATAGTTAAAGCAATTACCACACTAAGTCTTCGCGAAAACGAAAATCCTCGAAAACAAGAGGTGACAACTAAAAGAAGGACCAATCGAACATCTGAACTTTCCCTGCAAAACGTCCAGACGTAGAAATCCTTCAGAGTCCTATATTGAAACTGACGTTGACCGAATTTGAACGCCTACCGGCTCTGTATTTTCGGGATCACGGTTACGATGTTGAAGACCCCAGAATCGGTGGGAACGATGGCGGGATTTGGTCATCACCGCCAAACGAACCAAGGAGCGTACCGAAGGGCAGGCAAAGCACTGGACAGACCGTTACGTTGGGCCGAATATCATCCACGAGTAGCATTCAATACGATTGAACACTAAGCCGACTTGTCGATATGCAGTGCTTGTCACGTCATCTGACATATCACCGTAAGTAAGGAAAAAGGCACAAGTTATCGAGTTTTAGCATGGGGCAACGCTTGAACAACGGTTGGAGAGGTGGGATAAGGGGCAGGGGGAGCGAGGGCGCAAGAGAGGCATAGGTTCAAAATAGTCAAAGGGAGTGGATCACCATCCTATTCCACGTCACCGCCAGACACAGTGCTGATCAGTGTGCGATGTATAACGAGGAAGTCAGAACTGCTATGCAAGAATTCGTGCCGACAATCTCGTAACATTGTGAGGAGCTGGGCGTGAAAGTCCATTTTGCAGTGAACGGTGCGCCTGATCACGTTTTCCATCTGCTCGTCGAGTCGGATAACTACGCCGCATTGTGACAGCTTCTTGGCTCTGTGCCGATGAGACAGGAGTTTGGTGTTCGACCTGTGCGATCGCTGAACTTTGAGCAGAGTTAGAATGAAAAAATAGGCCACACGGCCCTCTTGCAGTGCTGGTGATTATGCTCAGACTCTTCATCTGTACAAAGCACTGAATCCTCGTGAGGATGTTCGCCATTTTCTGTTTGAACCGTGATGTGGCCGATATTTTTGTGCGCCAGTTCATATTCCAGTTTTCGTAGAATGTTCTGGCTTTCCCTGATGGTCATTCCACCATCCAGAATCGCGTGGCACGACAGAGCGTTCCTCCCGCTCGTGATGCTCCATACATGGACATCGTGTACGTCCTGAATCCCACTGACACTGCGGATCGTTTTCAAAATGTTATCGATCTCGATTCCTTTTGGTGTTCCTTCCATGAGGATACCAACCGTCTGTTTCACGATCCGCCACGCACCGAAGGCAATGAGAATTGCGACAAGGATACTCAATATCGGGTCAATCACGTACCAATGCGCGAACAGGATTATAATTCCGCCGACAATGACACCAGCGGAAGCCTCCGCATCTCTAAGCATGTGCAGGACGGCACTCTTCACGTTCAGGTTTTCCTCATGGAGCATTCCAAGACCCAGATATAAACTTATGAGCAGTCCGAGACCTGCACTAATGAACATCTAAGTTGTCGTGACATGCTCTGGATGCTGAAATCTGCTGTACGCTTCCCAGAGGATAATGAGCGTAATGGCTATGAGCGTAATTCCGTTAATCAGGGCGGCTAGAATGCCTGAACGGTGATACCCAAAAGTCATCTTTTCACTCGGTGGTTTTTCAGATTGCTTCAGCGCGAACCATGATAGTGCGATTGCCGCAATTTCCGTCAGAACGTGGCCTGCATCTTACAAGAGTGCAAGACTGTGCGACAATATGCCACCCATGACTTCGACGACGAGTATCAGCGGTGTCAGAAAAAATGCCTTATTCATTTGACCAGTGGGCGCATGAGAGTGAAACACTCCACCGTGGTCATGGTCATGGTCATGGTCATGGTGAACGGGCGGCAATCCCGGCACCTATCGCCACTATCGGTACTCAGATTGGTAGTAAAGCACTTCGGGCCGATGGCTCATGTAGCATCGTGTGTGCGTACATGGCTGGACTCTAATTGTCGGATTGGTTCTTACCGCTTTGGTTGGCTGGTGGTGGCTGAATGCGTTGGCGGGTTTGGTATTGGTGTACTTCGTGATAAAAGAGGGCATTGAAGCAATTCAAGAAGCACGCGGCGTCGAGGACGCTTGCGGCTGTTGCCATTGATTAAGTGTTTTTTCACAATCGACAAAATGGGATGGCTGTATACTTAGGAGTACAGGTGTGGGGAGGTGTTTTAACCATGATGAACTGGGGAAATGGAGGAATGCAGCACATGATGGGCATGATGGGGTTCATGGGCATTGGAATGCTGATGTGGCTTGTCCTCGTTGCAGCAGTTAGTGGTCTTGTCGCTTATTTTGTTATTCGTGCTACTCGCCGTACTTCGGCGTTTTCTGGATTTCAGTCCTCGCATATAGAGAAGCGTTGGACATTTTGAGGGAACGGTATGCGAAAGGCGAAATTAACTGGGAAACCTTTGAACGGATGAAGAACGACCTGAATTGACAGTTGGATGTTTCCGCTTTTGGTGGGCACATTGGCCATAATTATAAATTCTCTAAAAGGAGTGATTTTGTCATGGCAATGACCACTACGATTAAGTTCCAAGCTTGCATAGAGGGATGTCATCGTTGTCACGAGGCCTGTGAAAATTGCGTGACTAACTGTTGCCGCATGGATATGTCCGGGATGCGAAAGTGCATCTAAATGTGTCGCGATTGTGCGGACATCTGTAGAATGGCAGAGTCTTTCATGACGAGAGACAGCCAGTTCGCGAAACAGGTCTGCCAGCTTTGTGCAACGATTTGCGATGCCTGTGTGGCGGAATGCTCGAAGCATCTGAATGAACATTTTCAGGCATGTGCGACAGAATGCAAGAAGTGCGCGGACGAGTGTCATAAAATGAGTGCGTAAATGCGGGAGGGAGGCCGTGTGTGGCCTCCCTGTTTTGTGGGTGCCTAAAGTCTAATGAACGCTAGAATATTGAACCAGACTGCGATGCCAAGACCAAAAAAGAGATGATTGTATATGCTGGTTCGCATTATCTTAGCTTCTTTTGGCCCCTTGAGTCCAAACCATCCGAATCCGAAAGAAGGCATCATTAGAAACCAAGCGAGCACGCAGGTCAGCAAGCCGTATATCAGGCCGACCGCTAGATTTTTCGTACTGAAAGGATCAAGTGGAATCAAGGTAATGAATATCACACCCAATGCTACACCGATCAGGTAGTGGGTGATAACTCCGAGTTGACATTCATATGGTTTTGCTTCAGAACGTCGAATGTCATTATGTTTGAACTTACCGAAGAAAAAATAAGCGATCCATCTTCCAATGAATCTGGTGCTAGGCTTGACTACTACGCCCAATTTTCCGCCGAGAACACTTGCTATATCCATCAGTAATGTTCCGGAAATGCCAGCTAATGCACCGTTCAAAGTTAGTATGTAGCTCATTTTACCGCCTCTTTTCATTGTGTATAGCAATAATTGATAAAGTCAACTATATGACAAAGTAAAAAAACATAAAACATTTTTCAAGAAAAAGTTTCCGTAATTGCTTTAGAGAGGACGTGAACGCATCTTAGAACATTTTCACGTTCATCCAAAGGTATAGCATTCCACACCTGCTCTACTCGCTCGTCGATTACCCTAGATACACTTTCTCTTGTCTTTACCCCTGCAGGAGTTAAGGACAGAACGACATAGCGGCGATCTTTCGGATCGGGATATCGACTTACGAGAGCACGTTCCACGAGTGATTGTACATGGCGACTAAGGCTGCTGGATTCAATGAGTAAGCAGTTGGACAAATCCATGAGGGAAAATCCATCATGCTTACCGAGTTCGTAGATGATTTGGCTTTGAATGACCGATAAATCATCGCATTCAGCACTGTCCTTATTCAACATACCAACATGCCGAAAAAGAGACTGCATGAATTCGCGGATTTCAGCTACAGGTTGCATTAGAACACCGCCTCCAGAGTAAATGATAAAAATAATAATTGATAAAATCAAGCATTATAAGTGAAGGGAAATCTTCTCGACTCTATTGTTGCAACCAGAACAGCCTTCCCACCCGCCATTTCACGCGACATCAAAACGTCGAAGATAGATCCAAAATAGACGACCTGTCTTCGCAATATCTTAAGGGTTTTTTCCTCTGAGCGGATGTATGTGGATTCTATTCGTTGGAGTTAGAGTCCTTTTGTGGGCGGATTCTTTGGGTCTACATTCCGTTCGATGGAGTCTGTTGGAGGGGTTATATCTGCCTGCAAAACCTGTGCTGTATAGGAGTCTATGGATATTTCCGTCCTGCCAGATTATTTTGTACTTACGAGTAGATATCCCATTGTCAGTGTATACTGAAGGGAAATGAATCCAGAGGTGAAAAATGCGTATGACTAACAATTCGCAGAGTCACAAATTCACAAACCGCCTCATCCACGAAAAATCCCCATACCTCCTGCAACACGCCCACAATCCGGTCGACTGGTACCCTTGGTGCGACGAAGCGTTCCGCATCGCCCGCAGGTTCAACCGGCCAATCCTTTTGTCCATAGGCTACTCGTAGCCCTGCGGGGCTACGAGTGGCAATATACGGGAATGGAGTAATATATGGACCTGTCACTGATGCCGAGTCCATATATTACTCCATTGGAGGAAGATGGAGGGAAAGCAGGAAATCTCGGATTCGGAGTCGTTGAGCGGCACCAGCATCTTTCTACGATGAAGCAATCTGTTCGTTGTTCCATCTCGCGGAATACAATCATTCTTCCTCGAACCGAACCCCATACGATCAGACTGACAGGGTAAGGGTAAGGTCAGCCGGCCTCACTATGGAGGGACGCACTCGCCGCGCAAGCTAAAACTCATGATGGCCAATTAAGGTCACGAAGTTCTCAGTCAGTAACTCGTCCACGGTTTCAAATGCAACGGACCAAAGATTCGATAACTCTCTGTAAACCATCGCTGTATGCCACGGGAGTAAAGGTTGACCGTTATGTTCGGCGAATGGACCATCGGATTCAGGGATTACCCGCGATCGTGGTATTCGAGTAACGAGGTCTTTGCCCTTGGCTGTAAATAGCATGGGTGGGCCGACACTAAACCAGCACCCCATATCAATGGCACGTTGGAGATCACGAGTACTTCCGGAAAACCAATGAAGAATGGGTATACCCGCATCTGCGAAGTTTTCAATGCAATCGAGTACTGTTGGTGCGGCTCGGCGGCTGTGAATTGACATTATTCGACCGCCTGCCTTGACACACGAGTCGAGGATATGGTTGAACACGGTTAACTGCTTGTTCCAATGTTGACGATAGTTCTTAGACCCATCAAGGCCAATCTCCCCAATGTAAGGAACTCGAGGTAGGAGTTCGTCGAAAAGTTCAAGTTCTCCGTATCGTTCATTGGCCAACTGAGGGTGTAGGCCAAGCGCAGTTTTCGTCCGCCTTTGTGCTATGGCGTTTGTTCCGTTCCACGCACTGGGAGTAGTCGTTACGGACAGTACGTTTAAGCCACGGGATGCACATTCCTTGGCTATGAGAGATGGTTCGGGATAGAGATCAAGATGACAATGTAAGTCGATCATGCTACTCCCACCGTCTTCAGAAATGCAGCTAACTCATCCAGCCCTCGTTGAACCATACTTTTATACGGATCGGCTTGGTGTAAAATAGCCGAACTTAGTGCTGGACCAGCCCAATTTTCCAGACCAACTGATTGGACAGACTGAACAGCCATTGCTGCCGCCCGGACATCATCGTACTCGGCATGATTCCTGTCAGGTATAGATAGATCTTCGTAGACATAATCAGTATGGTCGTCAATATCCCACTTATGAAAGGCTGCTCTTCTAATGAGGCATGGTACGCAACGACCGCAGTGTTTATAACCATTCCGCGCATAACGACCGCAACTTGTGCTTTCGTGAGCGTGCTGGTGTAAAAGGGATTGGTCCTTACAACCGAGGAGCATTTCACCCTTCGTGATAAATTGATAAGGGTTCGCGATCGTGACTCTTAGCTCTGCATTGGAGAGGAGTTCTTGAAATAGTTGGAGGAAGTACGGATGAGTGGTTCTAGTACTTAGGCTACCAAGGCGTGATACGGTTAGCGGTGGATTAATAGAGATAAACCCATTTTCGCAGATATATAGGTTTACGTTTGCATCTTCTTCGTACCGTTTCAGAGCCGTGGCCAGAAGTACTCCATAGGCAAGGAAGGCTAGGGAACGTGGGCGTTGAGACCGCTCGTGTGGTCCTCGACATTTGGCGTTGTGATTCAGTTGAAGGTGTGCTAGGCCACCGCCAATCCTGGAGGCGAATAGCCTCTGTTGGTTCGTATCACCTTGGGCAACTTGGCTGACAGCATACGGGTGTTTATCTAGTGCTACGAGGTCAATGGCACCGATTAGACTATCAAGACCGCCAGAAAGGAGTACGATACAATCCTGATCTGGCTTAAAAATTTGGCTCGCAGGTAGTAATGGAAGACTGCATTTCACGAAAGAAAGTTTCCACACGTCGGTAGTCAAAAACTGCAACTGTTCTTCGAGAAGTTTTTGTTGACTCATCCAGAATTCAGGATCACTTACGGAGACACACAATTCAATCTCCCTAGTCCAACCATCGGGACTCTCACTTCGAAGTACATGCATGTCCGCAGTGATAACAGAAAGCACGATAGATAAAAGATCCCAGGCACGCGGTGCTGGATTTAAGCGGTTACGTTGAACGATATGTTGAATAGCAGCACCTACGGATGCTTGAGTCAATTCGGACCTACGCCCATACAGAACGATTTCAAGGTCGTTGTGATCGTTAGAAAGATCGGCTGCAAACAGGTTATTCTCTGGCACGGCAATAATCCTCTTCATTGAACATACTCCTCAAAGACGCCAAAGGTTTCTTTTAGCACATTACGAACTACGTCAACTATACGCTGAGATCCGAGTGATTGGCCAGATGCTCTCGTGGCACGGAAGCGTGCGGAAACAATCTCCTTAATATAATCCTTGATATCCTTCAACCTTGAAAGTGCCGTCGACGGGTTAGGTGCCTTGTCTTGCACCGCCTTTCCTACATCGAGTACGAATCGGTCATAGATATCAAGGGCTACGTACCGCTCAATAATGAACATACGTTGAACTTCAGACAGTTCTACCGGATTTGCTTCTGGGAATCGATCGAGCATCTCAGACATAGAATTGCGTATCGCATGTCGGCTGGCCTCGGAGTCCTGTGTGCCGTCTACTGGTCGTACGGCTTCAACCAGTGCATCCATTACCTCAGCAGCTGAGCGGCCGGTAAGGATTGCCGCGTCGAACTCTCTCCCAGATATCGTGAATTGTCCTGTAGACAATGATGAAAGAGCAGTGTACAAGGCAGCGGCTGTTCGCGCTGTGTTCTCCATGCGGCGCGATGCAGTTCCGGCACCGCCTAGTCCTTTATGGACATATTGTCCCAGTCCTCGACGCATATTGTCACGAGAGCCGGTTTGGGCGAACCTGCCCAAATTTGTACGGGCTGATCTGAAACGTGCTATTGGGGCAAGATCGTCTGCACGGGGATCCGGATTGGTTAGTGTTAACCCGTCGTGATCCTCTGGATTCGGGTTGTCTCCGTCGGACGGAGGGGTCGGATCCGGCACCCAGGGAGGAACAAGAGGAACACCGGATCCTGGTCCCATAGAGGATTTAGAGGTGCCCACGTGTACCCACCTCCCGTTCTATCGCTTGTTTGACTGGTCCAGAGACATTTGTCGATTGCCAACTGCTGAAGACACTCGGTGCCCAAGATTGATCACCGATCTTGGGCACAATACTTGGCTTGATTTGACCAGGTGGTCGATCACGTAAAAATGCCGCCAATCTTGCACCTTGGCTCGGGTCCGCAGTCACAAGTGCGAGACACGCATTTAGTATCGGCGGCGTGCCCCACTCTTGTACTTCTCGGGAACGTTCCAATACGCGATCCATGATGATGCCCAAATCACGTCGCGGGAGGTGAGCCAACCGTTCCTGCATTTCTGCTGCCATATCCGGATGTTCTAGTATTGCCGCTAACACCTCGACCCCTTCGGAGGACATTTGGTCTTCTGGTGTAATTAGTGGAGCATGTTCTCTGCTTACATACAGTACGCCGCGTAGGTCAATGTCTGCTATGCGTGGGGTGATGGTCAGCCATTCCCGGATAAATTGATCATCCCAAGGCTGGCTAAGTTGCAGTTCATCACCGGCTAATGCTCTTCGCTCCCAGTCACCCAATAGTCGGGCCTTACCTTCATTATCATTATTAATGGAGCTAATCAGGACGTTATAGGCATCAGGAGACGCACAACGTTCGAAGAGAAGCATTTTTGCCAATACCGCTTCATCTATACTTATGTTTCGTGATTTAGCCATTGCCATGCGGATCGATAGAGTATTCATGAATCGCTTAATGAGACGGGGATTCCCCAATATCTGCGACGCGGTAGTCATGAGTGGCGCAAGTCGCTCAGCGGTATCCAATCGCGATTCTAGTTCGTCAGGTAAGTTGCTATAAATGGATTCAATGAATGCTCGATCAACTCGCTTGCCTTTCCAAGTCTCCGTGAGTTGATTACACACTTTGGTACGTATTTCTTCCTTGTCCGTGTCTGGAATGCTACTGTTTTCGATGAACAGCAGCATCATATACGCACGAACCTCTTGAGTACCTAAGGGTGGCACGCGAATGGGCACTTGAATGAGCTTGTCGAAGTAATTGACAACTGCTGACTCATTCACATTCGCAAAGTGGCTGCGAACCGCGTGTTTTATCATAGTGTCGTCAGCGGCAATTACGAATGCGGTGTCTTTCATGAAGAGAAACAAGCGAATGGCTTCAAGGGTGGAGATCGTTGTTGGCGGAAGGCAACGGTCAAGGTCGTCAATGAGTACTACTAATTTTACTGCCAATTCAGCAAGTGTTCTCTGAAAATAATCTCGTATTGCGTTAATCTCTTTGGGAGGGGAGAAGTTACTTTCGGGTCTAAGCAGTCCGTGAATGTCTTCACCCGTATTATACATTACTTCATTCACTTGCCCTATTGTTTGAGCGTCGGCTTTTCCGGCTAACACTTTTGCTCCAATTTGATATATTTCTCCTGCCAGCCCAACGGGAGGTAACCCTAAGCCGAGGGACATGGCTAGTCCGCCTGCGAATTTCGCGACCCTGAGCCAGTTTACTCGCTTGAGTAGTTCTTTTACTTCGTCAAGCGCCGTTTGCCGACTCTGAGCTTCCTCGTCGAGCTTATTGGCGATTACTTCGAGCAAGGCAGCTCGCGCGTCGTCATATCCCTGATAAAGCCAAGCGTTGAATTCGACAAATACAAAACGATCACCGTGCCGCTCAAGAGCTTGACGGATGAATTTTAGCATGGAAGATTTACCAACACCCCATGCTCCTGAAACACCTATAGAAATCGGTCGACCTTGAGCTTGTACGATAATTTCTGCCACTGTGTCGGTGACATCAGTGAAATTAAGAAAATCACGATCCGTTTCATTGTCGTGCCACACGGTTCTCGCCGTCCTTCAAGGGAACGATACTGTCAATGTCGAAATTCTAACACAGTGAAAAGGGAATATAAAAAAGATAGATTTATCACCAGATAAGGCAGGAACAGGCCAGGATTCTCTGCACTTTCTGCTTGCGAAAAACAGCTTAGATCACATTATTTGAGCTGAAGAAATGTTACAGCGAATCCGAATGCAGGGTCGAACAATGTTTCTTCATATATTTTGAACGACTTGGGAGGATTTTTCACCCATGCTTTGCAGGACACGAATCCTTTTTTTATTTGTTTTGAACTAGGGGGGTTATGCATAAGTTCGAAAGCCAATGACCCGTCTTGAAGATGATCCACAATCGGATAAGGAAATCCAGCTTCGTATTTTCGATTGATGCTGATACCGTTTGCTGTCACAAACGCTGATGTCTTACCGTGAGATTGCTGATATTTTTGGCCAATCACCACCAGGGAGCTTCCAAAGCGTTCCTCAGCAAGCCATTCAAAACCTTCTATCCCAGTGTTTATGGATTTCAACTCGCGTTTCAAGAGCCCCGTGGGAACCAACAATTCACCAGCAAATTCTCTTGCCTCGATTGCAAACATATTTTCTTCCTCTAAAGACCGTTTGTACCTTTCTCTGTAGAATGTACTCTTTACATGCCACGGAATGACGACGTGTCCTAATAACAGAGCAACCGTGAACTTTTGTCGAGGTTTATACCCCTTGCTTAAAACGATAATTGGCTTCTCGCCACCTTTATACAGAGCACCTTCATACTCCAATTCATTTTGTGACTCCACGATTTCTACGCCTATTTGGGTAGCCAGTTGAAACGGATCGATGGGTGGTTCATTGATTCGATAGTGTCGTAAAAGGTACTGTGCATGCTCAACAGCAGTCTCGAGAAACGGAAGGTCGAAATATCGTTTCGTACCCGTTAGAAAATGTATGTAATCAACTAACTGCTTCTTCTGACCCGCTTCAAGTGACCGGATCATAGATGCAATCAATTTAGTGTTTGGGTCTTCAAATGCTTGCATATCACCGCCGACAAGGTATTCCAGCGGTACGTCCAGTTCAACACTGATCTTTTGCAGCAAGCCATACGATGGATTCCTTTTGCCTGTTTCTATTTGACTGATAAATGCAGCGCTAACACCTACCAAGGTTCCCAGGCTTTCTTGAGATAGACCTTTTCCCTTCCGCTTTTCTTCGATCCGTGAGCCTAGTGACATACATCCGTCTCCTCAAAATCACCGTTTTTAATCATTTTACCACAATCGACCGATAACTTGTAGTTACTTTTTTCACTAGCATATAGTTAAAAATTTGACAAACGAAATGGGCGGTAATAGAATATGGACAGCAATCATACGTCGGACAGAAAAGGAGAGCAGTATGACACCTCAAAAGAAGGATGCAGTGGTTGGAGCGACAGTGGGCGGTGCAGCAGGTGGCTTCATCGGAGCTATGATTGCTGGACAAGTCGGTGCGTTAGTTGGTGCAGCGTTATCGTCTTACGTCAGCCACGAAGTGGCCAGATCATTGAAGAATAGGGGGTAAGGCTTGTGGCTCAACGTATCGATGTGAATACAGTATTGGCGGATGATTGGAAGTTTACTTGGGGTGGGCAATCCTTGACGATTGAACCAACACCACAGGCTAAGTGCAAGCATACCTATCAGATTCAAGGTGACCCTCACTTCTACATGGACGGCCAGATTCAATTCGATTTTCCGCAAGCCAATTGTACATTCATTTTCACTGATGGCGCCGTCTTGGTGGCTCAGGCACCTGCAAGCAACCAGGCCATTCGGGACTGTCACATCTTTGATGACGAGGGGCAACACTTCGCCCTTGGTCAGGCCGGAGCGTTCGATGAGCAGATTGGCTGGCTGTTCGTTCAACAGAACAGCGGAGAGTTCTACTGCACGGCTAACACCCCGATCACGAATAACGTGGGCCAGATTGTTATTCACCCCAAATATAAAGATGCCTGAAGAAGACGAGCGGCAAGGACCTCCAAGTGCTTGCCGCTCTACCAATCTGGTAGGCGAACTATATGGCTGCGAATGACAGTGAAGGAACCCCAGTCTGGCACCTTTGCAGGAGGATCCATCTCACTCGGGACATGCCTTTCAGCGAGAGGAGTGACAGCCTGCATGGCCAAACGGAGGGCCCCATGTACAAGATTCGCGACGTTCTTCGCCTGTTTCACGATGCTGCTTTAAGTGAGCGTGCCACTGGGCGAAGCCTCGGTATGTCCCGAAGCGGCGTGAGCAAAATTCATCGGTCGGTTTCAAGCGGCAGACATCCCTTAGCCGCTTCCCGCCCACCTGGATGACCGGCAACTCGAAACGGCTTGGTACGACAAGCTGCAGAGCCGCCCCGCTGCCCGGCCTGAGCCCGACTTTGCATCCGTTCACCAGGAACTGCGCCATAAAGGCGTAACACTGCAACTTCTACGGATGGAGTACAAAGAGCGTGAACTACAGGGGAAATCGTCAGGTATATTATGTAGCATGTTCCGGGTTGATTCTGGAACACGCTGAAACACAAATCCAAACGCTTAAGGACGGGACTCAACCAATGAGTATGAACATCACCAGCGGAGCCGAGCAAATGTTGTAAAGACAACGGAGTATCTTCTGAAGGTTTTCCAGTTCTTGTGTCGAACCCTTGTAGAGATACTGCTCACTCCTACGGTAAAGTCTCGTGGAGAGAATCTCGGTTTAATAGGATAAGGTTTCGGGTTAGCGTAACTGTTCTTTCAGGACATTGAATGATGATCAGTAAGGACGGTACCGAACGCGTTCGATATTGAAGGAGTTTTTCATCCTTCCTCCGTCCAAAGATGATTTTAAGGAGCGTAACCATGACGGGAAACGCTTATCGATTCGATAGATCCAAAGCCGTACAAAACATTCAACCACCGCCGCTTTTGCACCGTGAGCACCGCGGTGACTGGGCAAATATTGTGGATTTCTCGCAGCTTGACTTCGGGAGAGGGATGTTGACTCACCCTAAGTACTGTATAAGAGAAAGTTTGCTCAGCCATGACACAAGTTTGCCTCCTATCGATTCTCCGGTGTCGCTAACCGGCCTCGATAATTTTGTATTAACATTTTCCCTGAAAGCCTATCTTAAATCGCGAGTGGTTCCGCACGCTGGTAACTGGGTTTTGGGTTTACCACCATACTCTCACAGTTATGCACTTCTATTGGCTTACCACTTAATAATGAGCCATGTAAGTTCTTCTTTGGCAAACTACGAATTTGGCCGATTTGAACCAGAGACGGGTGTTTTAATCGTCACTGATAATATTGAGGTCGCATCAAGTATTTGGCGCGCCAACGTAAACGGTGCCTTTCTACACGACTACATACCAGTTTTCTCGTTGGAGGCCGGAGAATTCAGGCCGTTGCAAAACGGGAGTACTTCAAAGTCTAGAACGTCTCGAGATATGGTGGACGGTTCGCTACCATGGCTGGGCTTGTTTCGCGCGTATCGTCATGAGCTTCCTCAAAGGCTAACCCAAAAGCCTGCGGTCATGATATTGGATTTACTCCCATTTAGACATCGCAAGCGATTCGTAGAAATACTAGCATGGGCCAATCAAATGGCTGACCACGTAATTGCGATTACTCCCCGGTACGATGATACTTTCAAAGTCGGGGTACACCAGTTTCCCTATGTGCTCCCTGTAGATTTGCATAGTATTAATGTTTTGGACGACATGGTGGATCTGGGTTTGGACGATGCTGAGGTTGACCCTGTTACGGCATCTTTAAGCCTACAGGGCTCGTTACCTTTTTTGTTAGACAGGAATCCAGATTTGCATATGTGCCGTTTCGATTTCGGAGATGGGTTCGAAGCATTGCTGAAGACCACTTTTGGCCTAATCAGTCGGATCAATAGCACTTTTCCCAAAAGACCGAGATCCGTTGAATTTTTATATTGGGTGCTTCTTGATTTGCTGTCGTTAACAGTACCGGTAGAGTGGTACGAGCGAACGAAGAGGGCACAAGGTGAAAAAACACTTCTTGACCGTATTGAATCTGCGAAGAAAATATGGTCAGACGATCCTGAGGAAAGAGCCATCATTCGATTTTTGGTGCCTGAGTTGGTTGGCCATGTTGAGCAAATCTATCAAATACTTCGTAACCACAAATCCAGTGCACGGGGTGAAGTGCTTGAGAATACCCTAATGGAACAATTGGGGGGCAATCGTCGCGCAATAGTGGTGGTAGGAGATGACGCAAATGCTTCAGAATTGAAATTTTGGTTGCGGTCTAGAGGGAGATTTTCATTGAATGACCTCAAAGACATTAGCGTCCTGACTCAGAGTACGCTAGCCAAGGAACAACTGAGAACGATTTATCAAAAGCCTGCTGAAATCCCAAGAACTTGGCTCCTCTCTGGTGTTTGGCGTCGGAAATATGTTGGTTCCTTTTACATCCCTAAGGGTTCAAGCCTGTTCATGGTCTCCGCGACGTATGAGGAAGCTATAGCACGTCAACAGTTAACGCAGAGATTTGAAGTCGACAATCAGGTTATTGAGGCGATGTTTAATTCCTTATCCGAGTTGTTTTCACTCGATTCTACGACCGGAACTTCCACGTCTTTATCAGGTGGTCTTAACATCGACACAAAGACGTATTCGGTCTCTCCCGTTGGACGAGAGTTCAAATCTGCTGAGTCAAGAACGAACCCACACTTGAGTCTATCTCCGATAATTGGCGTAGAAGTGCTGAGAGAACTTGTTTTGTCCGATCATGAAGATGCCATCGAAGATCAGCACACAAGAAGCCCACTCGCTTTTTCGAATGAAAGCGATACATTGGATGAAAGTGTATCTTGCTTACGATTAAAGTCGACATCGTTAAGCAACAACAACGCGTACAATTTTTTTATCGCGGATGGGCTACCTTTAAGGGTGATCAAGGCCGGAGGCAATGAGGTAGAGGAAATGACCCCACTCGAAATTCAAGCTGGATATATATGGGTTCGCGTTAAACAATCCGAGCGTCACGAGTTATTTCAGGCAGTGTTGGAATCAGCCTCAAACACGATGACTATGATGTGGTTACAAAACAACCTAGATGAGTGGAAAGAGATGCTCCGGAGTGTTTGGGCGAAGTTTTCCCAAGGTTCATATTCGCGAAAAAACACTTATGAGAAAATCGCCGCTAATGTACGAGCGGCCGGTGGGACGGGAGTACACTGGCTGACCGTCAAGACTTGGATGACGGGTGAGGTTACGTCTGTTAGGGATGAAGTGAATGTTCGTGCAATTGCACAGCTTACAGAAGATGAACGATTTATTGGAAGGGACAGACAGATCTATGCTGCTATGAGAAGGCTATGGACCATACATATTCAGCTTGGTAAACAGCTTGGAAAGCTAATCATCCAACAAGCAACGCGTGGATTAGAGAGCATTCCAGGAGAATCATGGATTGACCTTGGTGAAGGGATACGAATCCCGGTGGATGATGTTATTGAAGTAATTGATTTACACAGGATTCAATTGGTGGAGCGGGATAAGGTGTACGAAGTGCAATCGAGATTCACTAATTTCGGATTTTCGGATTCCGAAATCGATACTCTGTTGTCAAGGGGGTTAATTAAACATGGATAACAAGCCGTCCGCTACGGATGAAATTGCGCTGGTTAATCATCTGCACCAGGTGGTATGCGATGGTTTATTAGGACGTAATTCACCAGAGATAATTGGCGAAGAGCCAAAACGCCGCATTTTTGCAGGCGTTTTGTTTCCGTCTGACGATTTTATACGCCGTTTACCTGAGGAGAACACGCTAAACGTCGACCCTCAACCACAATACCTTAGTATCGCACGAAATGTTAATCAAGGAATCGAGTTCTTGGTTCATCCCGAAAATGGTGTTGTCAGTCTTCTGATATCGGGTGTTTTCACTCTCTTCGTAAGGGTTTTTCCAACTTACGAGGAGCAACTTCCATATTTGGAGCACTTGATGAAACAGGCGCCTGCGAACGAGGTTGAATTGCTTGAGTCGGGGGATGATGCGGCTGACGAGGAGCCTATAGAAATGGGCAATACCGATGAGGACGTTATTCCGGAGCATCAAAAGGGACTTGTATTGCTGGAAAAGTACCGGCGCGTGGACGTTAGGTTTAACGGTATCAAAGTGAAAGTTGACTGCGGTATTTCGGAATCGCAGACGATAGATCTGTTGGAAGTAATTAATGCGGCGACTAGTGGTTGCCAATCTTGGGGCGATGTATTCTGCGTAAAACCAGAGCTTATTCAACATACCGGGGCTGTTCCCATGGAACATATTCCACACAGTGAGATGGAATTCGTATCCTATCTTCATCAAGTCAAGACTGACAGTAGTATGTTTCCAAATTGGAATGCCTCCATTAATATAGACCCACGTGAATATCGTGACAGACAAGGGCAGATTTTGAATCGGATTTCTGTTACTTTGATCAATGTGACGCCAACCTCCCCTCCGAATTCTGGGGTACCTGTAACGGGACACCCCTCAGAGTTTTTTGATTGTCAGATGAACGTTACGTTGATAGACGGTCAGCATGTTCCCTATGAATTTGACGGGGCACCTGATGATTACCGGACGGACAAAAGGTTTGATGTCCGTGGTGTAAATTGCGTCGGCGTTCGGGATCAGTCATCGTCTGGTGTGGTCCTACGAACAGAGACAATTCCAGCCTACTTTCAGACTCACTACCGGACCCGTGAGGATTATTCAGTCTTGTTTGATGACTTGACAGTGCCAGGCCAAGTAATCAAAAATTTATCTAAAATTTCGCAAGACATGAAAGCATATAGAGAGGCATGGACCACCTTTATCCTGAACAAGGGGGATATCGATCAGCCTCTTCGTACAGATGCTGAGGTCACCAGTTGCAAAAGAGACTTAGAGGAATTTGAAGCGGAAATTGCTTCATTCGATCTCGGAATTTATGCACTGGAACGTGACTCGCGCTTGATGCGTGCATTCACAATGATGAATGAAGTGTTTGCGCGAGCAGGTGCAGGTAGATATGTTTCATGGCGGCTGTTCCAGATTGTCTTTATCGTACGTATACTCCCCAGCTTGTTGGCGCGTGAAGTACTGGATTCGGATCCGAGAAGGGATGAGATCATTTCATCAAACGAGTTTGCCGACGTGCTGTGGTTCCCGACTGGTGGCGGTAAAACAGAGGCCTATCTAGGCGTAATTACGACCTCTTTATTTTACGACCGACTGCGAGGGAAGAAAGTTGGGTGCTCAGCGTGGATACGGTTTCCTCTCCGCATGTTGTCTAAACAGCAACTGGACCGATTGGCACGGATATTGATTTATGCGGAAGAATACCGTGAACAATGCGCGGAACTCTCTGGAGATGTTTTTTCGATCGGTTTCTTTGCTGGTAGTGGCAACACAGATAACTTTTTGTCCAAAAAGTCCAAAGATCGTTATTTCTCATCCGAGCGGTCGAAGCAAAAAAGGATGTTGTTACATCGTTGCCCGCATTGCGGCATGAAGCTGAATCTCGAGTTTAATGAGCGCCAGTGGCTAATAGAGCACAGATGTGTCAATCCAGGTTGTTTTGTGGCAAAGAGCCCCATGTTACAAGGTGTTGTCCCAGTTTATACGACGGATTCCGAAATTTATCGATTTGTTCCGTCCGTCATTTGCGGTACCGTTGACAAGTTATCGATACTGAGTCGGTATAGGGAATTTTCACACTTATTTGGCCAAGTTAACGGAAGGTGCTCAAAGCACGGATATTTTTCGGATCGGTGTATCGTTGGGGCGTACGATGAATGGAAATCATGCGATGAAAAAGCGAAAAGCACCAAGACATACCAGGAGATTGTTCGAAATCTACGGGAGCCCTTCTACGATCCTGTCCCTGCTTTACTTATTCAGGATGAGCTTCACCTTTTGAAAGAGGAACTAGGTGCCCTTGACGGGCATTATGAAGGAGCACTACAGGAATTCTCAAGGATTTTTGGCCACAAGCCCTCTCACTTACCGAAAGTGATTGCAGCAACTGCAACAATCGAAGCGTATGAACGGCATATTAATCATTTGTACGTACGAAGAGCTCGACGATATCCTTCTGCGGGATACAAACCCGGAGAGTCGTTCTATGCAACTAGTAAACCAACTATGGACCGACGGTTATACCTTGGGATTCTGCCTCATACAAAGGCACTGGATGAAGTGATTAATCGCTGCTTACTTCTATATAATCTCGAGATCATGAGACTGTATCAAGATGCTCATGCTTGGTCTCGGTTTAAGTCCAGTACACTCGTTGATCGTGAAGCATTTTTAAGTCTTCTAACTATGTACGACCTGTCATCAGTGTACGTCAATCAAAAGGGTATGGCCCGTGATGTCAGTCGCCGTCTCATGGAGTCAACTGACCTTGAGTTGCGGAAACTTTGGAAAGGCAGTGAGCCTTTCGAATATCACGCTCAGGTATTAACGGGCGACAACGATATGGATGGTAAGCGTAAAATAGCCCCCACGTTAATGAAACGCAG
>NZ_LSUQ01000007.1 GCF_001642725.1 Ferroacidibacillus organovorans | reverse complement strand
TCGCCGCACAGCGCCTGACCAGTGCGCTCCCGACGACGATGCCGTCTGTGTAATCCGAAAGCTCGCGCACTTGCTCAGGTTGACTGACGCCAAAGCCAACGGCGACGGGTACAGAACTGTACTCGCGCACGCGCTCGACAAACGCGCGCAGGTCGCTTGAGAATCCTTGGCGCTCTCCGGTTACGCCGAGGCTAGAGACACAATAGACGAATCCCGAGGCAGCGCGCGCGATGGTTTCGATGCGTTCCCCACTGGTAAGTGATACGAGCGGAATGAGCGCGAGCCCCCGCTCCTGTAGCGCTTGGCGCAGATCTCCCGCCTCTTCGTGCGGAAGATCGGGGACGATCATGCCGTCGGCGCCCACCTCTTGACACGCTTTTGCTAATTCTTTGGCACCGTAGGATAGAACCGGGTTTACGTAGGTGAACACGACGATCGGCACATCCGTCACTGCGCGCACACGCGCAATCAGTTGTAGCGCCTTCGGCAGGTTCATCCCCTGCTTTTGCGCGCGCAGTGATCCATCTTGAATCACCGGGCCGTCCGCCAGCGGGTCAGAGTATGGGATGCCTACTTCAATCACGCTTGAAAACGCGGCGAGCTGAGTGAGCAGTTGAAAACTGATCTCCGCATCGGGATCTCCCGCACTTAAAAACGGAATAAACCCGGCGCCCCGCTTCTTTGAAAGCGCGTCTGCGATCGCCTCATGTCCACGTTTTGTCAAGGTAGTGCCCCTCCTCTAAAATCGGTTGCAGCGTTTGCACATCCTTGTCACCGCGCCCTGACAGATTGACGACAAGCAACTCATCTGGCCGCATCGTTGCCGCCTTTTTCATCGCATAGGCGACGGCGTGCGCCGATTCAAGCGCCGGAATGATCCCCTCGACGCGGCTGAGTTGCACGAACGCATAAAGCGCCTCTGCATCCGTGACAGGAACGTACGAGGCGCGCCCCGACGCGAAGAGATGAGCGTGCTCAGGGCCGATCCCTGGGTAGTCAAGACCCGCAGAGATGGAGTGAGCTGGCAGCACCTGGCCTAGTTCGTCTTGCAGCAAAAGGGTCATCGACCCGTGCAGGACGCCTTTGCGCCCCCCGTGAATCGACGCCGCGTGACGCTCCGTGTCGACACCCTCGCCTGCCGCTTCCGTTCCGATCAGTTCGACACCGCCATCTTCAAGAAAAGGATAAAAAATGCCCATCGCATTACTGCCACCCCCGACGCAGGCTACAATCGCGTCAGGAAGACGACCGTGCAGTGCGAGCGTCTGCGCCTTTGTCTCATCCCCAATGATCCGTTGAAAATCGCGCACCATCATCGGATAGGGATGCGGTCCGACAACCGAACCAATGATGTAGTACGTGTCTTCCACGTGGGATACCCAGTGTCTGATCGCCTCGTTGGTCGCGTCTTTCAATGTTTTTGTGCCAGACACGGCAGGTACGACGGTTGCGCCAAGGAGTTTCATCCGAAACACGTTGAGCGCTTGTCGCTGCATATCTTCTTCACCCATGAACACAGTGCACTCAAGTCCTAGCAGTGCCGCGACCGTGGCGGACGCAACACCATGCTGTCCAGCGCCGGTTTCTGCAATGATTCGCTTTTTTCCCGTTTTTTTTGCGAGCAATCCTTGCCCCAGGGTGTTGTTGATCTTGTGAGCGCCTGTGTGGTTCAGATCTTCGCGCTTTAAATAAATCCGCGCGCCCCCCGCGATTTTTGTCAGCCCCTTTGCCTCATACAAAGGGGTGGGACGTCCCGCGTAATTGGCGAGCAGATCGGACAATTCAACTTGAAACTGGGGGTCGCTCGAATAATGTGCAAAATCTCTCTCAAGTTGTTCCAGTGCTGACATGAGAGTTTCTGGGACGTATTTCCCACCAAACTCGCCAAACCGTCCTCGCTCATCCGGATACAAGGTCACGCCTCCTTACTTCATGAACAAATGCACGCATCTTTTCCGTGTCTTTTCTGCCGTTTGTTTCAATGCCTGACGAGACGTCGACGCCTTGTACGCGGTAGTCTGCGAGCAAGTCGGCGACGCGTGTCGGGGTCAAGCCCCCCGCGACAAGAAGGGGGGTACCCTGTGCCTGTTCCAGGCATGCGGGAATGAGCGACCAGGGAAACGTTTCACCTGTACCTCCGTGTGCACCTGCGCGCTTCGTGTCAACCAGCAAGGCGTCCACCACGTCGCGATAATCGCCAATGCGCTCGACGTCGCTTTCATTGGCGATACCTATCGCCTTCCAGACGATCAAGCCTTGCTTTCGCGCTTCCTGGCAAAACGCCTTCGTCTCTTCACCGCTCAATTGAACACGGTTGATTCCTGTCTCCTCATGGAGGCGCAAAAGAGAGTCAAGCGTGGGATTGACGGTGACAAAGACCGGTTTACTATGCATTGGACTGACGTGTTTGAGCCACTCTACCACATCTGCGACAGCAACGCGACGACGACTTTTTGCAAGAACAAATCCGATGTAGTCTGCTCGCAGGGCGTCAGCCACTGCGACTTCTTCTTCGCACATGAGTCCACACAGCTTTACGTAGGTCATCGCGCGCGTATAAACATATCATCAATTTGCTCTGAAACATGTTCAACACCTGCGCGCATAAGCGTCTCACCAATTAAAAATGCGCGCGCACCCGCCTGCTTTAATGTTTCTACCTGCGCGTGCGTTTGAATGCCGCTTTCTGCCACGAGTAAAACACTTTTAGGCAGGAGTGGCGCAATTTGCGCTGTCAAGCTGAGATCGACTTCAAATGTGTGTAAATTGCGATGGTTCACGCCGATCAGCGCCGGCTTGAGCGACATGATTCGCTGTACTTCTTCTGCGTTGTGCACTTCAATCAAGACATCCATGGTGAGCATGCGCGCCAATTCGTAGAGCTGAAACAGTCGCTCGTCAGGAAGCGCCGCGACGATGAGCAGAATCGCATCAGCGCCGATCGCGCGCGCCTCATAAACCTGCAGCGGATCGATTATGAAATCTTTGCGGAGCACTGGAAGAGCCACGGACTGCCGCGCCCTTTGAAGGGCCTCGATACTTCCTTGAAAATACGTCCTGTCTGTCAGAACGGAGAGTGCCGCGGCATTCGCCTGCTCGTACGTTTGCGCGATCTGCGCCGGGTCAAATGAATGCACGATCACACCTTTGGAGGGAGATGCTTTTTTGATCTCCGCGATGAGGCTGTTCGGCGCGTTTCGCTCAAGTGCAGCCAAAAACCCCCGCACAGGCTCTCCCTGTTGCGCGCGATCCTTCCACTCTTCGAGTGTGGCATCACGGTTGAGCGCTTCGACTTCTTCTTTTTTGGTGGCAAGGATGCGATCAAGGATGGTCATGACGCAGTCTCCTTCGGCGCGGATGTGCCGTGATTCTGTAGGTCGATCAGTTTTTGCAGCGCCCGACCTTCGTCAAGGATCGCTTCGGCGCGGCGGGCGCCTTCTGCAAATGTTTTTACACGCCCCATGACGAGAAACCCGGCTGCCGCATTCATGACGACCACATCGCGGCGGGCGCCCTTTTCTCCTTCAAAAATGGTGCGAACGATTCCCGCATTTTTAATCGCGTCTCCGCCTAAGATCGCTTCACGCGGCGCTGTTGTTAAACCAAAATCAGACGGTGAGACATCGTAGGATGTCACACGACTCGAATGCACGTCAAATACGCGTGTAGGCGCAGAAATAGAGAATTCGTCAAGTCCATCTGCCGCGTGAATCACGAATGCTCGTTTGACACCGAGGTTTAGCAGCGTATGTGCCATTTTTTCGGCAATCGCGTCATCGGGCGTGCCGAGAACCTGATACGCTGGATGTGCCGGGTTTGTGAGCGGCCCTAGGATGTTGAACATGGTGCGAAATCCGAGGTCGCGCCGGACGGGTGCGACGTGTTTCATGGCTGGGTGATACGCTTGTGCAAAGAGAAAACAAAAATTGTGCTGACGCAGGGATTCTAGCGCCGCAGAAGGTTCGAGTGATATGTTGATGCCAAGCGCCTCTAGAACATCCGCACTGCCGGTCTGACTGGATGAGGCGCGATTTCCGTGTTTAGCTACAGGGACGCCGTCTGCGGCGAGTATGAACGAAGCGGCCGTCGAGATATTAAACGTGCCGGAGTGATCACCGCCTGTTCCACACATGTCAAGCGTTTCACGCTCTTCTAAAATGACTTCAAGCGCGTGTTCGCGCATTGCGAGCGCACTGCCAGTAAGCTCGGTGACCGTCTCCCCCTGTTGCTTAAGCAGCGTCAGGTATGCGGCCATCTGTGCGTGAGTTCCCTCCCCGCGCATGATGTGATTCATCGCGGTGCGCGCTTCTTCCAAGGTTAAATTCTGCCCATTTGCCAAATGGAGGAGGAGATTTTTCACACGTACAACCACCTTTCTAAAAAATGCAAAGAAAAAAGAACGTGGGTTTCCCCCCGTCCTTTGTGAACGCATATCCTCTAGTCAATCACATATCCATAGGCAAATAACACAGGATCTCGACTAGGCTCAACTCAGCTCACAAATTCAAGGGTACCTTGAAATCGACTGTCTTCGCGCGGATCGCTGTCTGCTCCCAGACAGCGCATCACGAGTGCGCTTCTCTTTGTATCCTACTACGCAAAGCGGGATCGGTCAATGAATCGAAAATGGAGTCTTCATGAACGGTTTATGCCTTAACGAACTTTAGGAGAAAGTCCACCATTTCCACTTGTCTTGTCACTGCGTCAAGCGACGCGCGCGTAAAGCAGTTGCGACACGCGTCTCCTCCACATCGGGGTAAAGCTCTACATTCCCGATTCGCGTGGGCAAGACAAACGCGAGTTGCTGCTTTGTCGCCTTCTTATCGCGGCGCATCGCGGCAATCAGTGCGTCCACGTCAAAGGAGGGTGGAATATGTTGTGGAAGATGCGCCGCTTTTAGGAGCGTGTGCAGGCGGTGCAAGACTGCCTCATCACAGCGACCAAGTGACACGCTGATCAAACACTCGGTCATCATGCCGATGGCGACCGCTTCTCCGTGAGCGAATTGACCGTACGCGAGTGCCTCGATCGCGTGTGCGACGGTGTGTCCAAAATTCAGGAACGCCCGTACCCCCTGCTCTGTTTCATCTTTGCTGACAATCTCTGCTTTGATCGCGCATGAAGTAAAGAGCATCTCCTCTGTCGCATCGAGATCACCATCCACCAAGCTGTCCATGTGTTCTTCAAGCCAGGAAAAAAAAGATTCGCTCCAAATGACACCGTGTTTGATCGCCTCAGCCAATCCGCTGCTGCGTTCTCGCGCAGGAAGTGTGCGCAGCGTCTCGACGTCATAGAGCACGATGCATGGCGGATGAAACGCGCCGACGAGGTTTTTCCCCTGCGGGAGGTTGATGGCGACTTTGCCGCCGATGCTTGCGTCGTGCGCGAGGAGCGTTGTTGGAATTTGAACGAAGCGCACGCCACGCATGTAGGTTGCCGCGACAAATCCAGCGAGATCGCCGACGACGCCGCCGCCGAGCGCCAAAACTACCGATTTGCGGTCAAGTCCAGCCTCAACACAGCGCGTATAGAGTGTATCTGCGGTAGCGAGTGATTTTGACGCTTCACCACGCGCAACGACCGTGCGAACGGTTGGCATCCCGCTCGCTTTGAGAGACGCCTCGACCGTGTCGGCGTAGCTAAACGCGAGCAGGGATTCATCCACGACAAGAAGTGCAGATGTGACGTCTTTGCAAACGGCCTGAACCCTCTTCCCGACCTCTGCGAGGAGTTGTCGTCCGATGTGCACCTCATAGTCTCCACCTGTCGACTGAACGTAAAGTGTATGATGTGCGCTCATCGTAATCGCTCTGCGACACGCGCTTGATAACTCGCGAAATTTCGCTTCATTTCTTCAATCGAGTCGCCGCCAAACTTTTCGCAGAATGCCTCAGCCAAGACGTACGCTGCGACATTTTCACCGATCACGGCTGCCGCAGGCGCGGCGCACGCGTCGGAGCGCTCAATGGCCGCGAGGTATGCCTCTTTTGTCTCCAAGTCAAAACTCGGTAAGGGTTTATAGAGTGTCGGGATGGGTTTCATCGCCGCGCGGACCACGATTGGTTCGCCGTTGCTGATGCCCCCTTCGATCCCGCCTGCCCCATTCGTTTGTCGATAGACACCGCGCGCTGGATCGTGGAAAAGGGCGTCGTGCACGAGCGAGCCGGGGAGCGTTGCCGCTTCAAAGCCGAGTCCGATTTCGACGCCTTTAATGGCTTGAATGCCCATCATCGCACCTGCCAATCGGGCGTCAAGACGACGATCCGGCATGACATAGCTTCCGAGTCCTACAGGCACGCCTGTCACGATGACCTCAAAGACCCCACCTACCGTGTTTCCGTCTTCTTTTGCTTGATCGATAACGCGAATCATCTTTGCCTCCGCATCCGGGTCTGCGCAGCGAACCGAGGATGACTCGGCGCGCGCCGACAATTCCTCAAAGGAGAGCGCGGAGATTTTGTCGCGATCCACCTTGACTGGTCCGATCTGTACGATATGCGAGCAAAGTGAAATCGAGAATACGTCGAGCAGTTGACGCGCAATCGCGCCGACTGCGACAAGCGTTGCCGTGTTGCGTGCGCTTGCCCGCTCTAGGCTGTTGCGCATATCGTCAAACTCGTACTTCAGCGCGCCCGGAAGATCAGCGTGACCTGGACGCGGTTTTGACACGCGCGCCAAATCGTCGGGCGCATCGCCAGTAGGAGCCATGCGCGAGAGCCAGTTTTTGTGATCCTTATTATGAACGGCGAGCGCCACGGGGCTTCCCATCGTCTTTGAAAAGCGGACACCAGATAGAAATTCGATCTGATCCGTCTCAATTTTCATGCGATACCCTCTACCGTGTCCCTGTTGGCGGCGCCAGAGTTGGTGGTTGATCGCCGCCTCTTGTAGCGGCAGGTTTGCCGGAAGCCCCTCGATGATGGCAACAAGCGCTGGACCGTGGCTCTCGCCTGAAGTTAGATAGCGAAGCATTCTCTTCTCCCCTTGCGTGTAAACACGCATGCTTTTTGACCGCTCACTTAGAAATTCTGTAAAAACTCAGGTTGATGCAAGAGCGAGAGGAACAGGTCGCGCGTCGCAATCACATCATTCCAGTCCATCAGCGGAGATTGCGCGTTAGGATAGCGAACAGGAACGCTGACTCCGCCTGCTGGCATTCCGTCGCGGCTTAAAAATAGCACGCCCGCGTCACTGCGCGATGTTAGATTGATTTCAAGTTGAAACGCGATGGATGCTGCTTTGGCAGTATGTGTGAGCGCGGCGCGAACGCGTGGCGCGACGACCATGTCGCGATCTGCTTCTTTGATGGCGGGTCCACCGCCGAGCTTGACTGTACCGCGCTCCGCCTTTGGCGTGTCGAGCGCCTCAGTCGTCTGGATGGTCAGCGCCAAGTCGGCTTTGACGGAGTGCCCTGCCACACGCGCACCGCGCGCGCCGAGTTCACTTTGCGCGGCAAAAACGCCGACGATCGTATAAGAAGTGGCACCTTGAAGAAGGATGTCACACAAGATGGCGCACGGGACGCGACTCGTCAGCGCGGGGCCTGACACATACCGTTCATCATGCCAAGTGAGTGGGGTGACAGCCGTAAAAAAGTAGCCCAGTTCAGGTTGATCGCGATCCGTAATCAGGTCGATAAAGAGATGGTGAGCTGTCACATCGCTAGATTTGATCTCACTCTCGACACCAATGATCCCGCGCGCGCCGGTGCGCGAGCACTGAACGGTTCGGCCGATCCACGCGGATGCGGCGAGGCGTCCCAACGTCTCCACGCGCAAATAGGGACGCTCGCGATCATCGATGACGACAAGCGCTGGCTCGTCCATCGGGGCAGTCAGGAGAATGACGCCGTGAGACGTCTCTTTTGGACGAACGACCGCATAGAGATTGCCGAGGGAATCAACCGACCATTCATCTACGGACGGACCCAGATGATCTGTGAGTCGTTTGCGCATCGCGTCTTCGCCGCCAGTCGGACCCGAAACATCGTACAGTTTCTGTAATAGCTCCTTCATCATCCTGGAAATCCTCCCTTTTCAAGCCCGCGCAATACAGAGATGAGCAGACGATACGCGTTTTGCACATCGTCGAGGTGAACACTTTGGACAGGCGCGTGAATGTAGCGAACCGGTACGCTGATCGATGTCGCGACGATTCCGCCTTCGGTTAAATGAATGATGCCATTGTCGTTTGATCCGCCTTTGACGCGGCGCATCTGGACAGGAATGCCGTTTTCCTCTGCCACCTGTTTTACATATGCGCGAAACGGCCTGTGCGCAACCGTACGGCTGTCAACGAGCGTGAGTGCAGGACCGGCGCCAAGAATCGTCGATTCGCCGTGCGCAGGCGCGTCTACGACGTCAAAGCAGACAGTGCCTTCAAGAACGATCGCAAAATCTGGTTTTGTGCGAAACGCAACAGGCCCTGCGCCGCGCAGGCCGATTTCTTCCTGAACTGTGAACGCGGCGACAAGCGGGAGCTTAATGTCTTCTTTTAATGCTTCGAGCAAAATGGCGCAACCGACGCGATCGTCAAACGATTTTGCTTTCGCGCGGCGATCCCCATACTCCTCGTAGCGTGTCGCAAAGACCGCCGTATCACCGATTGCGACATGCGACTCAGCCTCTGCTTTGGTGCTCGCTCCGATATCGATAAAAAGTTGGGAGAGCCCGAGCGGTTTTTTTCGCTCCTCAGGCTTTTGCAAATGGATCGCTTTTGCGCCAATTACGCCAGAGATGCGTTTTGATCCCACAAGCAGGACTTTTGACACGAGAATGCGCGGATCGACGCCGCCGATCGGGCGAAAGCGCAGAAGACCATTTTCCTCTATGCCAACGATCATAAAGGATACTTCGTCCATATGCGCGGCGAGCAGCACCTTGGGACCGTTTTGCTGCAGGTTTTTCTCGACGATCAGCGACCCGAGGGTATCGGTCGTGATGCGTTCGGCAAATGGCGTGGCCTCGCGGCGAATCAGATCGCGGACCTCGCCTTCAAAACCGGATGGACCAAACGCCTCGGTCAGTTCTTTTAATAGCATGACAATCCCTCCACAAACGCGGCGTCAAGGCTTGCGATGACCCGTGCGAGAAGTCTCCCGACACGCGCGATGTCATCGAGGGACGCCGTCTCTACAGACGTGTGCATATAGCGCAGTGGGATGGAGATGAGCGCGGTTGGGATACCGGCTTGTACGATCTGGATCGGATCGGCATCCGTGTACGTCGCGCCCTGTGTCACTTCAATCTGATACGGGATGTTCTGCTCGGTCGCGACGGTTTTGAGCCGCTCAAACAGCTTTGGATGAAGATGGGGTCCAAAGGAGATCACGGGACCTCCTCCCACCTTTTGCACGAGATCCGACTCGACGCCCGGCATCTCGCCGTGGCATACATCAAGAGCAATCGCGAGATCTGGCAGGATGCCGTATGCGGCGGTCTGCGCTCCTTTGCATCCGATCTCTTCTTGAATGGTCGCCACTGCGTACACGTCTGCGTTGTGGCGGATGTGGGAGAGCTCGTTTAGTGCGAGCAGCATTGCCGTCACGCTCGCGCGGTTGTCAAGCGCCTTTGCCGCGACGCGCTGGTTGATCAGGCGGACGGGGTCGCGGCGCAGTGTCACGCGATCCCCGAGGGAGATGACTTCGCGCACACGCGCTTCTGCCATGCCGAGATCAAGAAAAATATCTTTTAATGGAACCGCCTCTTCCCGCTCCTCAGGCGCCTGCAAGTGTGGCGGCTTTGAGCCGATAATCCCGCTATACGCTTGTGTGCCGTGTACGGTGACCTCCTGTCCGAGCAGCGTGCGTGGATCAAAACCGCCAATGCCAATTACGCGCAAGAAACCGCCTGGCTCAATCGCTTGCACCATGAGACAGATCTCATCCATGTGGGCGGCAAGCATGACGCGCGGTCGCGCCGCCCCTTCCCCGTTTGCGACACCGATGCAGTTTCCAACCGAATCGGTGTAAAATGCCTGTATGTATGGTTCGCACAAGGTTTGATAGCGCGCGGCAATGAGCCCCTCATCCCCCGGCCCACCGCTTAATGTGACGAGTTGACTCAGCACCTCAAATGTGTCCATTGGACACCTCCTGTCCTCACTTCACTGCAAATGGTTGCTCAATATGGCTTGTAGCTCGTCCGGAAATGGCGCACTAACACAAATCTTC
Organism: Ferroacidibacillus organovorans; assembly: GCF_001642725.1. GTDB lineage: Bacteria > Bacillota > Bacilli > Alicyclobacillales > SLC66 > Ferroacidibacillus > Ferroacidibacillus organovorans. The sequence continues at coordinate 90,019 of NZ_LSUQ01000007.1, read as the reverse complement.
CGGGAGTCGATCGGATGGCGAAAGCAAAGTTCACTCGCGTGCAGTGCATGCCGAGTCAGGTTGAAACGCGTACGATCATCTTCTCTACCATACAGTATATCGCCAAGTATGGGATGACCCAAATAGGCGAGGTGCGCGCGGATTTGGTGTGTGCGCCCCGTTTCAAGTTTAAGCGTTAGGAGGGACAAGGTTCTGTCTTTGCTCACCGACAGTGACACGCCGTGCGTGACGGCACGCTTTCCAGCGCTTCCAACAATTCGTTGCAGGGCATTCTGCACCTCCTCAATCGCCGCATCAATCGTGAAGGATGGCGGCAACTGACCGTGACTAAGCGCCTGGTAGATTCGCTTGATTTCCCCCGCGCGAAGCGTGCGTACAAGCGCATCGTGTGCGACACGGTGCTTTGAGAGAAGAAGTGTGCCTGATGTCTCTCGATCGAGGCGGTGAACCAGGCGTGGATGAGCAGTCGGTTCACACCGCAGATGATCGACGACGTTTCCCATGACGCTCCCTGTGCGTTCGCCGGGAGACGGATGAACCAATTGTCCTGCCGCTTTGTCGATGACAAGCAGGTGTTCATCCTCAAAGAGAACGCGGATCTCACCGGGTTCCGGTGCCATCCAAAAGGTTGACTCGCGCGCGTAAAGCTCAATGTGGTCACCCACTTCCACGCGTGATGTGAGAAAAACAGGGAGCCCATTTCGTGTGAGGCCGCCACCTGAAAGGATCTCGCGGCGTGCGCGCTTGCGCAATTGAAGACCTGTAAGAAACGATTGCACCATGCGACCTGCTTCGTTTTCCATGACGGTGTGTTCAAACAGTTTCATCGCGTGATCAAGGCATGTCTCGTCCTATTCCGTATATATTGATGGTATCACTGTCCGAATGAATCGGAGGAAAATGCGTGTGAATAAATCCCATGAAGCCCCCCGCCTGCGCGGTTTTGTAAAAGGAGTCATTCTCGGTGCGACAGGAACGCTCGTCGCGTTATCGCTTTGCGTCGTTTTATTTGCCCGGTATCTTGAGACCGCGAGTCAACAGACCACCATCGCTGTGAATACACCGCAGGTCAATTCTTCGAATCGCGTTGAATTGTATTTTCCGCTTGAGCGATTTCTGGCTTGGCGTTCGACGCCAAACCTTCAAATGGACATGCGCGGACAAGATGTCCATGTGCACGTGAACGTGCACCCCATCACGAGCCTTGGGATCACGTTGTCTGTTGATATTTACGGTCAGCCGAATGTCGTGAACGGACAATTTGTACTGCGCTCCGTTCACGGCAGCATCGATCACATACCGATTCCAACATCCCTGTTACTCGGAGCCATTGCGCGCGAAGGTTCGACCTACGGCGTTTACACCAATACAAAACAGGACGAGCTTGCCATTGATAAGACGTTCGGAACGTCTCGCCTTGTCGGTTTTGACCATCCGGCCAATGATTTGATCATCTCTGTTCCGGTCTCGGCTGTTCTGCGCGCCGCACACGGTGAAGGGATCATTTAATGTTTCAACGTGCGTCGGGTACACGCGAGTCGAGTTGCTTCACCATGCGGTAATCATAGGTTGAATACCCATTTTTTTGGTACAAATCGACGGCTGGGACGTTTGTGCGCGTGACAAAGATCTGAACTGCATGAATTCCGCGCGTTGCGAGCCAACGCTCAGCGGCGCGTAGCGCGTGACTGCCTACCCCTTTTTTGCGCCAAGCCTCTTCGACAAACAGCTCGCCGACAACACCCATGCGCTCATTGGTGAGTGGATCTGGCGATTCAGCCACAAACGCGTAACCCACCGTTTGGTGATCTGTTGTCTCAAGCATCAGCACATGCGCTTCTCCACGTCCGGTCAGCTGGGCGATCTGTCGCGCCCACATCTGGCCTTCTTGCGCAGGTGAACTGCGGCTGAGAGCGCCTTGGCGTTCTCCTTTTGCACCATTTCCCTCGGCGAGTTCAGACCACAATTTTTTTTGCACGTTCATCAACTCGACGTGATAATGGCCTACGCGTTCACTGTCGCGCATAGGGTGAAACGGTCGAGCGAGAAAGGTAACGGTTGGTGTATCATCTATCGGGTGGTCCGGCCCGACTCCTGCGTCGATTTGCTTGCGGTTTGGCAAACGCGTTTTGGCTCGCTGAGGCGATCGGCGGCGCGTTCTGCGTTTTGTCGGCTGCATGCTAGACCACCTTTCTGCGGCTGCGTACGACATACTCTACGCAATCTTTGGTTGTCCTCATGCCGCGAGCAGAACGCATGGCGAGTGTCGCTTTTACGTTTTTGCGATCTCATGTTTTTCGAAAAGTTGAAAAAGAAATTCAGGCGGCGTATGTTCGACACCGTCATACTCGCGCTTTGTGTGAAGATGGATCGCCTCTGGAAACTCTTCTGCGAGCATTCCGCGAATGCGCTTGCCGACATCATCCGAATCCGTAAACACGAAGAGCTCATCGTTTTGCACGCGCGCGTGAATCTCCATCACCCGCTGATGGGTTGGAATGCCAAAGGTACACAGCACATCAATATCTTCGCGAAGAAGCGGAAGGATGCGCTCGCGATCTTTTTTCCCTTCAACGATGACTACGGCGCGCATTTTGCGTCAACTCCCGGGATTCGTTGGCGGTGCTGGCAGATTTCCGTGAGGGTGGTATGCGTCAAGTGGTGCCAGGGATCCATCCCATTGGGAAAAGAGCATGCGCAAACGATGGTTGTGAAAGATGTCGCGCAGTAGAATTGAAGCGGCGAGTTTATGTCCTGCCGTGTTGGGATGCCAACCGTCTGCCATAAATGGCACATATGTCAGATGGTGGATCAAGAGATACTGCTTCATCTGGTCGAACACGTTAAAGACAAAGACGCGCGGGCTGGCAAACGACTTGGCAACATTGACCTCGGCGGTCATATAGGCTTGTTGGAGCACGGGATACTGCGTATAAGACGCGCGCGAAATCGGCGTTGTCACCATGAAGACGGCTGAGCCGCGGCGCAGCGCGTCTGCGATCTGATTGTGGATCAGTGACGCAAAAAGTGGGACGGGCGTACCGGCGTGCGCGTCGTCAAGCCCTCCCCAAGCCAAGACGACAACCTGGGGGCGCGCACTGTCAAGCCAGCCAGTGTACTGCGATTGCAGACTTGTCGCGGGTGCGCCTGGAACTGCACGATTGATCCAATCGATCGGCAAAGAAAAACTGTGATGCAACCGATCAAATGTGCGCCACAAGTACCCCCCGCCCGTGTCTTTCCATCCATCCGCAACGGAAGAACCAACGATCATCACACGCATCGCAGGGTCGTTCGTATCTCGCTTTGCCACACTGGCGTGTACTGTGTGACCGCTAAACATTGGAGCGAGCGCGACCCAAGCGCCTAAGAGGAGACCGCCTACGCGCAGGAAGAGAGTGACAGATCGACGAAAATCATTGTTGCGTTGAATCCGCATTGCGTGTGTAGCCCTCCACCATGAGTTCCATCTCCGTCTCAAACGGAAGTTTTAACGGATCTGGCAATTGATTGAAAACGTCTGCAATTTCTTTGATGCTTAATGCCGTTTGTGATTCGACCTGGCGGTGCGTCGTTGATTCATACCACGCGTGCAGCGCGTCAATCAACTGATAGAACGACATCTGAAAGTGATCAGCGCTCTCACCTGCATCGTCGAAGTCACTTTGTTGCATGATCGCATATGCGTCCTTCGCGCGCAAGAGTGCGTTTTGCACGTCTTGCAAATGTGCGTCCGTCCCTGTGTCTGACACGCTACATCTCCTTTAAAAAAACGAGTGCCAAAAACGCTGCGCTCACGCCATGGAGTCTCTGCTGCGATCGATCGCTGCGAGAATCTGATCTGGTGTGACGGGCAGTGCCGAAACCATAAACGCGAACGGTTCGAGCGCGTCACTCACTGCGTTTGCAAACGCGGCGGGGGATGCGATGAGCGACCCTTCCCCCATGCCTTTAAATCCACCTTCGCCGCTCGACGGCGTTTCGAGGTGAGCAATTCGCATGCGCGGAACTTCCGTCGCGACAGGCAACAGATAGTCAGCGAGCGTCGTCGTCGTGACTTGACCTTGGTCATCGTAGCGCAATTCCTCAAGATAGGCGCTTCCGAGTCCCTGTGCGACGCCGCCTTGAATTTGCCCTTCTACGATGAGCGGGTTGATGAGACGTCCACAATCATTGACAACGACATAGTCGAGCACCTCGATCATTCCTGTCTGTGCGTCGACTTCAACGACCGCGATGTGCGTTCCGTTTGAAAACGTGACGGGGCGTTTTGGTTGATAGCGCGCCACCACCTCAAGCCCGACGGGAAAGTCTTCTGGCAGGCGCAAGACATCCGTGTACGCTACTTGGGCGAGTTCACGAATCGAAAAATTTCGCGTCGGTACGCCTGCAACGAACGCTTTTCCGTCTTCTAACTGAACATCTTCTTTCGCAGCCTCAAGCAAATGTGAGGCAAGTGTTTGTAACTTTTCTTTCATTGCGCGCCCGGCCTTGAGCGCCGCCCCACCACCGATTGGTCCGGAGCGACTTCCGCCTGTTCCGCCACCAAATGGCGCGCTGTCTGTGTCTCCGTGCAAAACAACAATATCCTTTAGATCAACCCCAAGCTCATCGGCAATCAGTTGCGCCATGGTGGTTTCGTGCCCTTGTCCCGAAGGTCCGAGCCCAAACGCTGCCGTAACAGATCCATTTGGCTCGATGCGAATGGTTGCTGACTCGTACGGAACGGAGCCCGCCTCGGATTGCGCCATAGCGGTCGGCTCGACAAACGCAGAGATGCCGATACCGATATACTTGCCGTGATCGCGTAGTGTCTTTTGCTGTGCGCGTAACTCGTCATAGTTAAGCATCTCGAGCGCCTTTTCCAGGGATGCGCGATAAGACCCCCGATCATAAGCCTGCCCTGCGGCGTTTGTATAGGGGAAGAGTTCATCTGGGATCATGTTGACGCGTCGCACTTCCACCGGATCAAGGTGCAGCGCGCGCGCCACGCGATCGACGATACCCTCTTGCACAAAAGAGGCGATGGGTCCCCACACACCGCGATACGCGCCAAGCGGCGTTTTGTTGGAGTAGGTGCAATCGATGGTCGTCGCCAGATGAGGGATCGTGTACGGACCTGTCAAAACGCGTGACGCGAGCACCGTTTCACCGATCGCACCGCAAAACGGAAACGCGGAATAAGCGCCTGCGTCAGCGCGCAAATGATCGCGAATCGCAAGAATGCGACCATTCCCCTCAAAAGCGACCTCTACTTCGTGGATGTCATCGCGCGCGTGAACGTCAGTCAAGAGACACTCCGTTCGATCACTGATCCACTTTACGGGGAGTTTGTATTTAAGTGCGGCATACGCAACGACCAGGTATTCCGGATACGCGTGCGCCTTGATGCCAAACGCGCCTCCCACCTCAGGGACGATGACGCGCAACTCATTTTCTTCGATGCCAAGCGCTACAGCCATGTCACCGCGCAAACCGTGTGGAGACTGATGGGTCGCATAGATTGTCAAGCGTCCCGATCCTGGATCGATTGTCGCGGCGAGTCCGCGCGTCTCAAGCGGTACGCCCGTCTGGCGATGGGTTTGAAACACTTCGACCAGATGGTGCGGTGCCGCTTGAAACGCGTCCTCAAAGCCGCTTGTCTGGTACTCACTGTGAAACATGCGATTGGGCGTCTTCTCGTGCACGCGGCGTGGTTGATCAAGCAGGGATTCGCGCATCGCGAGGACGGGTTGCAGTGGCTCGTAGTCGATCTGTACACGCTCTACGGCGTCTTCTGCAGCATAACGGGTCTCTGCGATGATCGCGACAATCGGTTCCCCCACATAGCGCACGACATCGCGTGCAAGCGCCGGTTGTACGACACCGTTTGCTACATCTTCTGCACTGCCAAAAAAACAGGGACATTCTTTTGCCGTCAGGATGCGTTTAACACCGGGAGTGGCTTGCGCCGCGTCTAGGTGAATGGCGCAAATGCGCGCGGCACTGCGTTGGGAGCGAACAAAGGCGATTTCATACATCCCAGGAATTTCGATGTCATCCAGATAGCGGCTCGCGCCAGTAAGCAGACGCGCGTCTTCTTTGCGCGTGACGCGCGCGCCCGTATATTTTGGTTTCAGCGCGTTTTTCTGAAGGTGATGCAGCGCATCGCTCACGCTTCTTCCCCCTTTGCCGCAGCGAGAATGGCGTCAACAATAAACTGATAACCTGTGCAACGACAGATGTTTCCTGAGATCGCTTCGCGAATATCTTGTTCTGTTGGATCTTTCGTCTGTTTCAAGAGCGCTGTTGCGGTAAGGAGAAAGGCCGGTGTGCAAAAACCGCACTGGAGTGCGTGGTGCTCTTGAAAGGCACGCTGCAACCGAGTCATACCGTCTGCCGATAATCCCTCGATCGTTTCAACGGATGAACCTTCTGCCTGTATGGCAAATACGAGACAACTCCGTTCTGGCTTGCCGTCAACAAGCACGGTGCACGCACCGCATACACCGTGTTCACACCCGACATGTGTCCCTGTTAAGCCGAGTTTATGGCGCAGAACATCAGAGAGTAAAAAACGCGGCTCGACATCGAGTGAATGTGTTTGACCGTTGATATTCAATGTGATGGATTGAGTTGCTTGAATGGTTTTCACGCCTGTACACGCCTCCCTTTCAAATAAGCGCGTTCGGCAACGACGGCCGCCAACTTTCTGCGATACACGGTTTGATCAAGTGGCTCAAGTGTGCTTGCAAGCGATGTGAAGAGCGCTTGTCGCGCTTTTTCCTCGACGGGCAGGGCGTCGAGTGTCAGATGGTACGGCATATCAGATACACCAAACCAGGTGATTTCTGTCGCCGATTCCTCAACGCGAACAAAAGCTCCGGAAAGCGCAAAGTCTCCCGGCCGTCGAGCAATTTCTGCAAAGTGAATGCGGTTTGCCGAGCTTGCAAAAAAGTGGATGCGCGTCAGAATTTCATCTTCTGCGAGATCTGTGGTAAAGAGCCCGAGATAGAAGTCGCGCGCGGTGACGGTACGTTCTCCGCGTACGCTCGTAAGGACAAAGCGCGCGTCAAGCGCAACCATGGCGGCTGGCAACTCAGATGCTGGGTCGGCGTGTGCGAGAGAGCCACCCAGTGTCCCGCGGTTGCGAATCGCCCAGTGCCCCACTTCTCCAGCGCACTCTGCGAGTACCGGCGCATACGCTCGCACAAGGGGGTGCTCATGGAGGCTTTGATGTGTGATGCCCGCACGGATTGTGAAGACATCATCTTTGAGGGAAACGGAAGCAAACGCCTCAATGCCGCAGAGATCGATTAAGACCGTCGGTTTGCTTAGACGATAGTTCATGAGTGGAATTAAACTTTGACCACCCGCCAAAAGTTTTGCGTCCGTGTATTCGGATAACGCGTTCGCGGCTTCCTCGACGGTTGCAACGCGAATGTATGAAAACGGTGCTGGTTTCAAAAAATCGTGCTCCTCTCACAACACATCGTTAGATGACAACCGCACGCGCCAGGTGCATGAGCGCTTCTTGCGTGTCACAAGGAAGGAGTCGGCGTAAAAATGGCAGTGCCATTTTAAGGGATCGCGTCTCAGGAGAAAAACCTTCCGTATTCAGATAAGGGTGTAACCAATAGATACGTCGACTGACTGAAAACATGGAGCGAAGTGCATCCCCCACCCTCTCAGGCGGGCCAACATCCCAACCGTCGCTCAAAATGAATACGGTGGTGTCATTGCCAAGCCAAGATGTGGCATACTGCAAAAGCCATGTTTCAAGCGCTGCACCGAGCAAGGTTCCGCCAGACCACAGTGCTGTGAGTTGCAGTAAACGCGTGCGCATCTCCGTATAAGGAAGTCTGAACTCGCGCGTCGCGTCGACGAGGCGCGTTGAAAATAGGAACACGCCTACGCGACTGCGCATAGCAGTGAGCGACGCAATCCACGGGAGATAGCGATCCACGTCACTCATCATTGAGCCTGACACATCCCACAAAATAACCATGCGCGTCGGTGTACGCCGCGCACGCTCGCGCTTAAAAGGCATTGTGTGTCTACCGCGTTTTGCCACGTATTTCGCCATTTTGTTTAATGCGAGATGCTGATTCCCAAGGGGCATTCCACGCGGATCTGCGCGCGTACCCAAGTAAAAAGGAAGGAGCGGAAAGAAGGCGTTTACGGTCTGCAGATCCGCCGCGCGATCCGATGGATCCATCCCCATACGATCACGCAGACGTGACGCTACCTCTTTTTGCGCTATCTCCCCCACGCGCGCATCCCCTTGTTGGTTTGAAGGCGCCGCCTCCGTCTCTGTGTCTTCTCATGAATCGCTAAGCCATTCAGGCATACGGGCGAGAACGTAATTCCAATCGTACTCGTCTTTTAAAACACACCCAAGCGAACTGATGATCAAAGATTCGTCCCACGGTTTTTGCACCTGGAGCGCGATGAGCGCTCTTGTCCAATCGATCGCTTCCGCTGTGCCGGGGAGTTTTATTAGTGGGTAGTTGCGAAATACGCGCAGCCGTGTCCCGACAAAATCGAGAAGTTCTTCTTTTGCATTCGGAACATGTGCAAACAGGATACGTGCCTCTTCTTCGCGCGTTGGGTAGTCCATGTGATGGTAGAAAATACGTCTGCGCAGGGCGTCAGAAAGTGGACGCGTGCGATTTGACGTCAGCAGGATAAATGGCGAAATAAAGGGTCTAACCGTTTGATACTCAGGAATCGTGATTTGCTTTTCGCCGAGGTATTCAAGCAGCATCGCCTCAAAGGATTCGTCTGCGCGGTCGATTTCGTCAAGTAATAATACAGCGCCGCGTTCCGTCGTAAACGCCTTCAATAATGGGCGCTCAATCAAGTACCGCGATGAAAAAACGGTTTCGCTCGCGCCTTTTGTTAAATCAACCCACTGCAGGTGATAATTCCAATCGTAGAGTGCCTGATGCGCATCGATTCCTTCATAACACTGCAGGCGAATTAAATCGCGATCGAGGACGGACGCGACTGCGCTGGCGAGCGCAGTTTTTCCTACTCCAGCCGGTCCCTCTAGTAAAAGCGGGCGATCGAGTATGTGAGAGAGTTCCACAGACCGCGTGAGCGAGTCACTCGCGAGATAGCCAAATGAAGCGAGAGCATCCTTCTTGATTACGCTCACTGAGCAGCGATGGATGACGCCTGTGCCACAAGTGATTTGAAGAATTGGTTGATCAACAATTTGGCGACTCCGGAGAGAATCCTTTGCCCGACGCCCGCAACCGTTCCCCCCACGTGTGCGTCACCGCGATAATGCATGGTGCAGCCAGGCTGTTCACTAGCATTTTCTTCGAAGCGAACATGGACACTGGCCTCCATAAATCCGGTTGGCCCCTGGCCACTTATGACGAGCGTGTAACCAGAACCAGGTAATACATCCCTCATTTCAAGCACACCTTGATACTGGCCTTTGATGCCTGCAACTCCGACTTCAATTTGAGCTTCATATTGGTAGTCTGACGTTTTTTTCAGCGATTTGAGGCCGGGCATAGCAGTTACTAGCACATCCGGATCGGTCATTAAAGAATACGTCTCTTGAGGATTGGTCGGAAATTCCTTCGTGCCTTCTAACTGCATTCGTCCGCCTCCCTTTACCTTTACCTTACTGTACTCAGTATAACACGGTGATCGATGGATTTGGACAACACAAAACAAACTGAAACATTGTGCGAGTCATCTGACTCGCACAATGATCTTGAACGTATGCTGAACATCTCTTCGTTTCAAACACGATCTTGTCTGGCAATACTAGAGAATTACGCGGGTTTGCGGTACGATACCGAAGACTGGAATCTGCATCACGGCAGATCAGAAATATCCAAGCATAAGTAAATATAATCTCACGCTTTCGCGTGATGTGAGGAGGTGAAACTCGTGCTTCAAACCGTTAGAACCTTTTTTACGTACGCAGCGATTGGAATCGTGAACACAGCCGTATCACTTCTTCTCTATTTTCTTTTGATCGCGCTTCACATCACACCAACCATCGCGCTTGCGGTCAGTTACTTCGCCGGGATGGGGACAAGCTACTTCCTTAATGCGCGCTTTACATTCAACCAAAATGCATATAGCGCGGCACTCGTTCTGCGCTTTCTAACGGTGAATGTTGTCCTACTTCTCATGAGCGAATGGTCGCTTCATGAAATTATGCACGTCCTGACCCGTTCTGCCTATCTCGCGCAAATTGTCAATGTGATTCCGATGACGCTGATCGGTTATCTGGCCAATCGTCAGTTTGTCTTTACAGCGCGACATGATGACCGGGAGAATCGCATCTATGCCGGTTTTTTTGGGTGTGCCGTAGGAATTGCGCTCATTCAACGCATCTGGGTGACGCTTGGCGGATATTTATTCTCGGCAACCCATCATGTCAAGACGCTAAAATGGCTTCTCATTCAAGGACTTATCCACTGGGATGCGGGATGGTTTCTCTCCATTGCGCGTCACGGGTATGTCCATGTTACACAGCTTGCTTTCTTCCCATTTTATCCAGTGATTATTCGCGTATTTCACGATGCGACGACACTTCCTGACACGGTAAGTGGGGTGATTGTTTCAAGCGTTTCGTTTGTTGTCGCGATGTACTATCTCGGCAGAATTGCGCATCGACTCTTTTCGACGCGCGTGGCCATCCTCGCAATGCTGTTTTTTGCCTTTTTCCCGACCTCTTACTATTTTGATGCTCCATACAGTGAGGCGCTTTTTATGGCTCTTAGTCTCGCGGCTGTCGAAAATGCGTATCGTCGAAACTTTTTTCTGGCAAGCTTCTTAACCGCACTTGCAACGCTCACGAGAAACACAGGCGCGCTCCTGCTGCTCCTGGTGTTTTGGCAGTATCTATCTTGGCGGGGAATGGATTTTCGTTTTTATACGCGGGCGTGGTGGAAGAAGCTCGACTACAGGGTCATGTCCCTGACGCTCCCCATTGTCTTTTTACTTTCGTATGCGGTTTGGCTTCATCAGCACTATGGACACTATCTCGCATTTTTAACGGCGGAAAAACACTGGCACCGACAATATATGCCCCTTTGGGACACCTACGCTCATACACTCCGACAATACATTACCGGATTGCACCCAATTCTTGCATCCTATTATCTATTGCTCGAGCTGATTTCTGCGCTATTGTCCATTGTTTTTATCGCACTTTCCATTTGGTCTTACCGCGTACACCGCGCGCAAGGGGATTGGATTTTGTATTTAGTCATCCTGACGTGGATCGCAAGCACAGAACCATCGGTAAATATTCCTGACTATCTCGTCAGTCTTCCGCGCTATCTTTTGATGCTCTTTCCGGGCTTCATTCTTCTCGCGGAACGCTTTCCGAGGATTGCAGTGGCCATTCCACTGCTCTTGGTCTCCGCAATTTTTTTATTACGTTTGAGTGGACTTTACTACTCAGGGTCATGGATCGCCTGATTCGTGTGACGCGTCAAATGAGTTGAAATGCGGTCGAGGAGGTAGCCAAGGTGGCGATTGAAGAGCGCTTTGATGACATAAAGCGTCGATTCGAACGAAAAACTGCAATTCCCTATGTATCTGTGGTTATTCCTGCCTACAATGAAGAACTGGTCATCGAAGAGACATGCACTAGACTTATCCGAGTGATGGATAAACTCCATTTGCCCTACGAACTTCTATTTGTCAATGACGGATCGCGCGATGGTACCTACCGCGTATTGGAACGTCTCGCGGAGGAGATTTCTTGTGTAAAGGTGCTCGACTTTTCTCGCAATTTTGGTCATCAAATTGCGGTTACAGCGGGAATTGACCACGCCGTCGGCGATGTAGTCATATTGATCGATGCAGATCTGCAAGATCCTCCTGAATTGATTGCCGATTTTCTTGAAAAGTGGCGAGAGGGATATGACGTCGTCTACGCTGTTCGCATGCGCCGTGAGGGAGAAACGTGGTTCAAACGTTCAACGGCGAAATTCTTTTATCGTATGCTGCGTAAAATGACGGAAATTGAAATACCGGTAGATACTGGCGATTTCCGCTTAATGGATCGATCGGTTGTCGAGAGTCTGCGCACAATTAAAGAAAAACACCGATTCATTCGCGGCCTGGTCTCCTGGGTTGGGTTTCGACAAACGGGGGTGCCCTACGAACGCGCGGAACGTTTTGCCGGAGAGTCGAAATACCCCTTGCGAAAGATGCTGAAATTTTCTCTGGATGGGATTACATCGTTTTCCTTTCGTCCACTTCAGTGGGCGAGCAAACTGGGCATGGCTTCGTCTGGGATCGGATTTTTGTTTATTCTCGTGTTACTCTATTTAAAGATCTTTACTACGCTTACGATTCAGGGGTGGACCTCCTTGATGGTCGTCGTTCTCTTTCTGGGGGGCATCCAACTTTTTATGCTGGGAGTCCTCGGAGAATACATCGGCCGAATTTACGACGAAGTGCGTAATCGTCCACTCTATTTGATCCGAGAGAGAAAGAATTTCGAATCACATAAATGAAGAAAAAAATCAAAAAGGGTTCCTCGCAGGATGGGGAACCCTTTCTTCTTTCGGTTATCTACCGTAATCTTTATGGATAACGCGAAAAAATGCGAGAAATACTGATAAAACGGATATAGCCGATACGGCAACCACCCAGTAATCCTGAACCGTGCCAAGCGTACTCATCGATTCCCCCCGCTCTCAGTACGAGACGTAAGAAACATGACGCGATACAACGATCCTTCATATCTAAGACTATCACTCCGTAGTAACGTTCGCAACCCATTATTCGCCTAGAGGGAAAATTCAAATGACTAAATTCACGCTTATTGCGTTGCTGATCGCTGAGGTTCGTTTTGTGGTTTTGGCAGCGTTCCAGGTCGTGTGAAAAAGTAAAAAAAGATGGCGAGAAAGAGCACCAAGCCAAACGTTCCTACAGACGCTGTGACGCCTTCACCTTCCTCTTTGATTGAACTAATACTCTGATTCATCGCCTTGCCCTCCTTGTTGAGTTTTATTTTAAGTAAAGCGCCAAGTCTTACCAACCCCCTTCAAAAGCAACTGTTGATACGCATCCAACGTTTTTTTAGAAACACCTGGAATGTTTGTTTTTGATTTTGGTGTTTCAAGAATGGGGCCACCCAATACAATGGAGGCTCGTTGCGCTGTGATGTAAAGCCCCACGGTTGTTAATGCCTCACCAACCAATAGTACGGCCGATAGCACCTCGATTGCACGCAACGTCGCACGAGCAGTTGGAGTTATTCCCTGATTTAAGACACCACCGAGTACGGGGCCAGACAGAGAAAGATTTATCCCTGCCGGAACGATAAATAGCCCTGATGGGGCGAGTTGGCCCGTTAACAGAAGTGCCGCTGTGACAAGATCAATACTCTCATGCGTTCCTTGGAGAAAGGTAAACAAGGGGAAATTTCCATGCATGTCCTTTGTCTCTCCCTTCCTCCTATCCTACGCAAGCCAACGTCTCTTCGCGTGCCAAGACCGCCTAAAAAGTAAAAAATAGACGTAATATCCCACGGTTCTTTGCGTATTCGCATACTGATTCGGAAAGCCTATGCGTTATGACAATTACGCTGGATGACCCACTTCAACCTTCCCTCCTCTCTGTCGAATTTCGCGGTGATATCGTGGAAAATGTTCACGATGGGCATATCGCCGTGTGCAATGCGCAAGGTAAGTTACTATTTTTTTATGGAGTTCCATCCGTGCAAGTGTATGGTCGCTCTGCATTAAAGATCATCCAAGCCTTGCCGCTGCTAGAGACAGGTGCGGCAGACCATTTCCAAATGAGTGATCGAGAGCTCGCTCTGTGCGCCTCTTCCCATAGCGGGCTTCCCTCCCATCAAGCCGGTGTTCGCTCGCTGCTCGCACGTATCGGATGTGAGATATCAGATCTCATTTGTGGATGTGGACCGCCCTACAGTAGTAACGCGCACGATGAGATGCTCAAAAGCGGTGAACCAATGACGGCAATCTGCAATGTGTGTTCAGGCGTTCACACAGGCATGCTCGCGACTGCCGTGTTCTGTAACGAATTGACAAGAGGTTATGAAGACATTCGCCATCCCGTGCAAAAACGCGTATTGGACGCAGTATCAGATGTTACAGCGACGCCAGAATCTGCGATTCAGGTCGGCATTGACGGGTGTGGGATACCGACGTTTGCACTCACACTTGAGGGTATCGCACGCGGGTTTGCGCGCATGACGCGCACTTCTCACTTTCAAACAAAACGCGCCTCTGCCGTCAAGCGTATGCTTGACGCTTATGTACGTCACCCGGAAATGGTGACAGAAGAAGATTCATTTGCGACGCGCCTGATTCGTGCCTTTGATGGGGAGTTGATTGGAAAGGAGGGGGCAAAGGGGGTTTTTGCATTGCTGCATCGCTCGAAAGGCTTGGGAATCGCAATAAAAGTGGCGGACGGAACAAAAGAAAGCATACCATCCGCCGTGATGGCCATCCTCTCGCAAATTGATTGTCTGCCAAACCTACCGCCAAGCTTAGAGCGTTATGTAAAAGCGGAATTAAAAAATACATGTAATGATGTTATTGGACGGATCGAATCGAGAATTCGCTTGCAACCCATGCGCTCAACGCAGCGGGAATGAAGTTATACGTAGTTCACGCGCGCGAAAACAGTGCGTGGTGTGATCCATGACAACGCCTGTGGCCTGTAGATAAGCGTAACAAATGGTGCTACCTACGAACGCAAATCCTCTTTTCTTGAGGTCTCGACTCACGCAATCGGATAACTCTGTGCGTGAGGGGACCTCATCCTCTTGATCTGTCGGTCGTACAATGACGCGCGCATCTGTAAACGACCAGAGATAGTTTGAAAATCCCCCCATCGCCTGCTGTATCTCTCGATAGCGCTTAGCGTTTTCGATGGTCGCCAGGATTTTCCTGCGATTGCGTATAATGCCGGCGTCACTCATCAACTGTTCAACCTTGCCGTCTGAAAAGCTGGCAACGCGTTCCGGATCAAATCCGGCAAATACCTCGCGAAACCGTTCTCGCTTTTTGAGAACGGTTAAAAAGCTGAGACCTGCCTGCATCATCTCAAGCACGAGAACCTCAAACAACTGTGTATCATCATGTTTGGGTACGCCCCACTCTTCATCGTGATACCGCAGGTACAGAGGATCATTCGTACACCATGCGCAGCGCACTCGCTGATCGTGAGTGTCGACAAGCATTTTTTGTCCAATTTTGATCGTGTTTTGCGCGTCGATCTTCATCCTCCTCCTTGTGTACAAATATGTTTTATCCGATCCAACCTGTAGTACAGGCTAACCAAGTAAAATAGTCTCTACAGATAAAAAAGCTTCGGACGATTCGCCGAAGTCTTCGTTGATAAATGTACGCTCAGTACGTATTTGAGTTTCGATTCTTCGTTTTGGAGCGGATGACGGGACTCGAACCCGCAACTTTCAGCTTGGGAAGCTGACGCTCTACCAATTGAACTACATCCGCATGATACGAAATTATAGCGTAAACGAGCTTAATTTGCAAAACGATGAAGATACAATTTGCACGGGAGTCTCAACACTAAGGCATCCGCGTATAAAAAAATGGAGCGATCTGTGACAAGCCATACGTTTCTGAGTGAAAAATTTGTTCCGTGCTGCCGACAAATAGAATGCCCCGCGGACGCAGCGATCTGGAGAATTTATGGTACAATTTTTCCTTTGCATCGTCAGTAAAATAAATGAGGACATTTCTACATACGACGACGTCCAAGTTCTCCGGAAAGTCGTCGCGCAATAAGTTGTGAAGCCTAAAGGAAATCCGAGCGCGAAGCTCATCATTAAAACGATCTTTGGTGTCATCAAAGACGTGGATGAACCGTTCTCGCACGGACGCAGGAATAGCCTCCAAGTCGTCTCTAGAGTAAACTCCATATTCTCCTACACGAAGCGCGTGAGGATCAATATCTGTGGCTAAGATCTCCATTTGCGAGAGCGTCATGAATTCGCTAAAAACCATTGCCATCGTATAGGGTTCCTGCCCAGTACTGCAAGCTGCACTCCATGCGCGAAGGGTGCCTTGCTGTTCTCGATTTTTTGCGATCCATGCACCAAAAGCATGCCATCGCTCTGGGTTTCGATAAAACGAAGAAACATTGATCGTGAGTCGATCCATCAGTTCAGCCAACAAGTCTGCGTCACGCAAGGCAGCCTCGAGATAGTGAGTGAAGTTCGCATAACCGCGTCGATCTCTGAGCGTCGTAAGCCGGCGCTCCATCTGCGACTGGCGGTACTGGGTGAGATCAATGCCTGTTGCCGTGTGGAATTTTGCGACAAATGAATCGTAATCACCCATTCAGTTCACCCCCCCATGTCTCGAGGCAAACGCCTTTAAATCCAGCGGCCGATTGTTTTATCCATCGATGTCACTTCATCGTTTGCAAACCAAAGCGCAATTTCACGCACCGCACTCTCTTCCGAATCGCTACCGTGAATGATGTTCATACCGACACTCACTGCGTAGTCCCCACGGATGGTGCCAGGAGCCGCGTCGATTGGATTGGTTTTACCCATCATAGCGCGCGCGGTTGAAATGACATGCTCACCTTCCCAAACCATGGCAAACACAGGCGAGGATGTAATAAACGAAACGAGTTCGCCAAAGAATGGACGATCTTTATGTTCTGCGTAGTGTTGCTCTGCGCGCTCTTTTGAAACCTGCGTGAGTTTTGCACCAACGAGGGTAAACCCCTTCTTCTCAAAACGATTTACAATATCCCCCACCAACCCGCGCTGCACTCCATCTGGTTTTACCATGATAAAACTGCGTTCCATGTGATTCCCTCTTTTCTCAAACTGGATTCCAACGTGCATCGTACCAGTGTCACACGTCTCAATGCAAGTTTATGATTAATGCTCGCGCTTTCCAATGTACGTCGCAAGCGCTGCGAGTGACAAGCGCGCGGATGTGGCTGGCAACATGGCGAGTGACTCACTCGCCTTTATGAGATAAAGATCGGCGAGTTTTTGTGCGTTTAAAAGGCCTGTTGACGATTTGATTAAATGTATGGCAGACTCTACCGCATCTTCGCTCATGTCAGGCGAAATCAGGTTGCGTAGCTCATCGCCAATTTTCTTTTCACAGAGTGCCAAGAGCACAGGGAGCGTAATGTTTCCTTGTCGCAAATCACTGCCGACAGGTTTCCCGAGCCGTTCTTTCGTTGAGGTGAGATCGAGTAGATCATCGGTAATTTGAAATGCCATTCCAGCGAAATAACCGAATCTTCTCAACGCATTGCGATGCGCTTTTTTTGCGTTTGTTGCATGCGCTCCGAGAACACAGGACATCTCAATTAAAAACGCTGTTTTTCTTCGTATGCGATGCAAGTAATGGCGAACAGACTGATTCAGATTATAGAGATCTTTAATCTGTTCGATCTCTCCCAGGGTCATGCGATGAATCGCCTTCGAGAGAATTTCATGAAACGTATGATCCTGAATGGAAGTGAGAACCTGAAGCGACTGTGCAAAAATGAAATCCCCTGTATACATCGACATTCGATTGCCATAGAGAAATTTTACAGTTGGCGTCCCCCGGCGCGTCGACGCGTCATCAATCACATCATCGTGAACCAGCGACGCCATATGAATAAGTTCCAGTCCGACTGCCACTCTCGATAACTGTTCGAAATCGTAGTCTCCAAACGTGCCTGCCAGCAAGACAAACACGGGACGCAAACGTTTGCCCCCTGCAGATAAGAGATGCATTGCCGCATCCTGCAATTCTTTATGTTCACATGTGAGTGCCGCTTTCAAGCGCTCTTCAACGCGCCCGAGATCGCCCTCAAGTTGTTGGTACAGTTGAGCTACATTCCCACTTAGGTTCACCTAGACACCCGCCTTGCCCTCTACCCGACCTGCTTCAAGCTGATCTTTCCGGTTTATAACCGATGTGTAACGCACAGATGCCTCCCATCAACGCGTAGTGTTCCACGCGCTCAAGACCCGCCTCCGCGAATCGCTTTGCCAGTGCAAATCGATCTGGAAATGGTTTTAAACTCTCTGGCAACCAGCGATAAGGTTGGTCATTGCCTACGACGATACGTCCCAAAAGGGGCAAAACGTGATTGAAATACGTGTAGTAAACAGAGCGAAACAATCGGTTTGTCGGCTTCGATAGCTCAAGAGAAACGACGAGGCCGCCCGGTTTTACAACGCGGTACATTTCGCGCAGCACTTGATCAAGATCCGGGACATTTCGCAGTGCAAACCCGATTGTAGCATAGTTAAACTCATCAGACGAAAACGGAAGAGCCATGGCATTCCCTAACATCATTTTTGTCACATTGGATAAACCGCTCTGTTGCGTTTTGGGAATCGCAATATCGAGCATTTCCTGACAAAAGTCAATGCCTACGACTTCCCCGCTTGGTCCAACTGCGTTTGCCATGGAAATCGCCCAGTCTCCTGTTCCTGTCGCAACATCCAGGCAACGTTCACCCGGTTTTATTCGCATTTTTTTCATGGCAAATTTACGCCAAAATTTATGTTGATTGAAACTTAAAACAGAATTCATGACATCGTATTGCTTTGCAATCGTTGAAAACACGTCGTGAACAAATTCTGCTTTTGATGTGTCTGCCATCACGCGAAAACCCCTTTCATACTAAGATTTTCGAGCTCCGTTTTTTAAATCGTCAACTCTGCTCCATCGCAGACGCAGAGATTGAAGCGATTCGCGCATCCAAAACGAGTTCTAATTGATCCCAGTCTTCTCTTCCCATTACATCATTCGCTGCGTGTTGGAGTGCCGTCATAGAATCCCTGAAATTTTGCATAATTCTCGTAAAAGTATCGTATTTTGCATGAAGCAGTGTGATTCGCTTATCTTTGTTCATCTGACCGAGAACCATGTAGTCAATGTTCTTTAATTCTTCTTCTGTCGCGCGTTGCTCTAAATAAACGTGAGCGAGTGAGAGCGACTCCATATCACGCTCATCAAACAGTTCAGCTTTATAAACGGTTGCAGAGATCGCTGCCTCAACGAACTCTTCCATGGATCGATCGAGTTCAAACGCGTTACAAAGCGCGCGAAGCAATGCTCCATGCATGGTTTTTACATCAGAAATGTACTGATCATCTGTCAACTGACCATCGTTCAGTGCAGTGTAGAGGGACGCTTTGGCGACATTGATCTTTGAGACAGCATCGGAAAATCGATGAATAATATCAATGCGATTGGCTTCGGCGAGCAGTTTATAAAAAAGACTGCTCAAGTAATCGCCGCCAAGCACGGTCAATTGCCCCTTCTTATCTTGCCGCGTCGTCGTGTCAACAATTTTTTCGTGGAGCGCCAAACCGTGATACATGAGAATCATGGATGCGAGAACGCGATCCCGTGCGCCTCGCGTTAGGGTTGTCCTAGACAAGATAATCGCCCCAAGAAGAAGTTGCCACTTGGAAAGCGCTGGCAAGATCGATTCTGCTTTTAAAATTGCTTGCGACATGACACGTTCCACAAAGCGTTGTAAGTCGTGCAGGCCAAAGCGATTCTCTAAAGTTGTGCTTTCGTGGTCCGAAATCTTGTTGTCCATGGGTTGAGACCACCCCTCTTACACAGCATGCAGACGTATTATACCACAGTGTGTATAAGCCCAGTGTGGCTGCCGCACGTTTCTTTTACACAGGTCCTACTCTTCTGTGTCAATCGTTCCTAGTTTCGTATAAATCACGGCGGGTCCGCGAACTTTGATCGCTGAAGTGTACTCCGTAAACTGTGCCAACATCACTTCATTTTTATCCAGTTTTTCGAGATGATTGAACTTTGTATCGTGTCCTCTTGTAAGGCCAATGACTTGCACTCCGCTTTGTTTTGCTTTGATCACGACGTATTCTTCCACAAAGATTCCTCCGCTCAAAAAAAATCAGCCTGCGAGACAGGCTGACATTCGGCTATGGTCGGAATGCCGGGATTCGAACCCGGGACCTCTACCTCCCCAAGGTAGCGCGCTACCAGGCTGCGCTACATCCCGTCAAACAAAGTCATTATAACAGGATCACAAGACTGTCGCAAGAAAGGTTCGCGTTAGGTAAGGATCTCCTTCAACGATCTATGGTTCAACGCTCGATGGTGTCATACAGCGAACGCAAGGTGATCTGTTTTTCCATTTCAGCCAGTGATATGGGATGGGACATGGTAGCTTTCGGCGCGCAGTAAATCCGTAAAAATCAGATCCGAGAACGATGGGGTAAGCCAATTTTCATCATCGATCGCGCGCATTTTCCAGTTATCGCGAAGAAGAATTTGAATCATAGAATCCTCCTTTGAAAAGGCGCCCTGCTTAGAGCGCCTTGTTTTTGCGTTGCTTTTCTGCTGTTCGCAGCTCTATTCTGCGGATTTTACCGCTTGCCGTTTTTGGAAGATCAGTGACAAACTCAATCTCACGGGGGTACTTATAGGGTGCCGTAACGCGTTTTACATAGTCTTTCAATTCTTCTTTTAATTGATCCGTAGGTTCAACCCCAGCTTTAACGATGATAAACGCTTTGACAATATGTCCGCGCTCATCGTCTGGGCTGGCGACTGCCGCACACTCGGCAACGGCTGGATGGCTGACGAGCGCGTCTTCTACCTCAAATGGCCCGATCGTGTATCCAGCGCTAATGATCATGTCATCTGAGCGTCCCTCAAACCACAGATAACCGTCATCGTCAAAACGACCAAGGTCTCCCGTTATATAATAATTTCCAAGAAACGCTTTTGCTGTGCGCTCAGGATCGTAGAGATATCCTTGAAACAACGTGGGCAACGTCTTTTTGACTGCGATGTGGCCAATCTCACCCGTCTTTAACACATGGCCGTCGTCGTCCAGAATGGAAACCTCGCTCTGTGGCGTCGGCTTGCCCATCGATCCGGGTTTTAGTTCCATACCCACTTGCGTCGCGACAAGCAGGGAGTTTTCTGTCTGGCCATAGCCATCGCGAACCAAAACGCCACACGTCGCTCTAAATGCGTCAATCACTTCTCGATTGAGCGGTTCACCCGCACTCACCGCACTGCGCAGTGCACTCGGTTTCCACGATTTCATCGCTTCACTCTTTGCCATCAACCGATACTCAGTCGGTGTCGCGCATAAAAGAGAAATTGGATACGCTTCCATGAGTGACAGGTAGACCTGTGGGTCAAATCGTCCGACGTAGATGAAAGCGGTGCCGCCTTTTCCCAGAATCGATACAAACGGGCTCCACACCCACTTTGCCCATCCAGGTCCTGCCGTGGCCCACGCCCACTCTTGTGGCACTGCATCAAACCAATAGGTTGCAGCGTTTGCAAGATGCGCTTTTGCCCATCCGTGAACATGTACAACCCCTTTTGGCCCCCCTGTCGTGCCTGACGTATAGGAGATGAATGCCATGTCTTGTTCATCCGTATCAGCAGCAGGCATGTCCCGTGTGGCACAGCGCGAAGATTCCAGCGTGACAAACCCGTCGCGGATAAAATCAACGGCGATCTTTTTTACATTGGAGTGATCTACGGCTTCTGCGACTTCTTTTGCGACATGCTCAGCAGTTATGACGGCCGTTGCTTGCGCGTGACGAATCCGATACGCGATATCCTTTGCGCGCAGCAACTCAGATCCTGGCATGATGACAGCGCCCATGCGAAGCAGCGCCAAATAGATTTGATACGATTCAACGCCGCGGCCAACCATGACGAGTACGCGATCACCTTGTTTTATTCCTTCAAGCATGAATTGTTCTTGTGTTCCTTTGACCCGTTCGAATAATTCATGGTAGGTCAAGCGATGCTCCGTTCTGTCTTGTTGAAGTGCAACAATCGCCAATTGATCAGGGTGATTGAGTTGATAATTTTCAACATGTGTTGCGAAATTGTAATTCATGCTCATACTCCTTCCAATTGTTCCGAAAAAAGTGTAAAAAACGAGTTCCTCTTTCATCCTTATTCGAGTTGTAAAAACAGAATCCTGCTTTCCTTGTTTGAACGTCATGAAAAAAGCGCGACCCGCAGGTCGCGCTTTTTTAAAGGATGATCGCGATCAATCCCCCGCTGCCCTCATTAATAATTCGCTGAAGCGTTTCCCGAAGTTTATACTGAGCGTTCTCTGGCATCATTGAAAGCTTTCCGGAGATTCCCTCACGAACGATGGCGGCAAGTGACTTGCCAAAGATGTCAGAGTTCCAGATCTTCTGCGGATCCTCTTCAAAATCTTGCATCAGATATTTGACCAACTCTTCACTTTGGCGCTCCGTGCCAACAATCGGCGCGAATTCCGATTCGACATCGACGCGAATCATGTGAATCGAGGGTGCTGTCGCCTTTAAGCGAACCCCGAAACGCGACCCTTGACGAATCAGTTCCGGTTCATCGAGGGACATCTCTTCAAGAACGGGCGGCGCAATTCCGTATCCGGTCATCTTGACCATGCGCAGCGCCTCGCCAATCTTATCGTATTCACGTTTAGCAAACGTCAAATCCTTCATCAGTTTAAGGAGGTGGTCCTTGCCACGAATCTCGACGCCGACAACTTCCGTGAGCACTTGATCGTACAGTTCATCAGGAGCGGTTAACTCAATGTCCGCAACGCCGTGGCCCATGTCAACGTTTGCGAGTGCGGCGCGCGCAATAAAATCGTAGTTTGAAAAGTGACCAACGACGCGATCAATGTCCCGCAGTCGACGAATATCCTGAATCGTGTCGCGCACCGCCGCCTCATACGACCGCCTTAGCCAGTGCTCAGGATCAAGCACCATGACCCAACTCGGCAGATTGACATTTACTTCGTGCACGGGAAATTCATAGAGCGCTTCGCGCAGCACCAACATCACGTCTTCCGTACCCATGGTTGCGCAGGATACAGCCACGACAGGGATGTCGTACTTGTCAAGAAGCGCGGCGCGCAACGCCTGTGTTTCTGGGCTGTAAGGGTGCACGGAGTTAATCACCATGACAAATGGCTTGCCGAGTTCTTTGAGTTCATTGACAACGCGCTCTTCTGCCTCAACATAGCTGTCGCGTGTGATCTCAGAGATGGTGCCATCCGTCGTGATGACAAGCCCGATGGTGGAGTGATCAGCTATGACTTTGCGCGTTCCGATTTCCGCCGCTTCGGCAAAGGGAATCGGGTCGTCATACCAGGGCGTCGTGACCATGCGCGGCCCCATCTCATCCTCGTAACCGCGCGCGCCGTGTACGGTGTATCCCACGCAGTCGACCAATCGGCAATCAATGGTCAGACCTTCGGCAACGGTGATCCTTGCTGCCTGGTTAGGTACAAACTTAGGCTCTGTCGTCATAATCGTACGGCCAGCCGCGCTTTGTGGCAGTTCATCAATGGTTCGCGCGCGCTCCGCTTCATCATGCATATGAGGCAAAACGATCAATTCCATAAATTTTTTGATAAAGGTGGATTTTCCAGTTCGCACGGGACCAACAACACCTAAATAAATATCGCCGCCAGTGCGTTCTGCAATATCCTTAAACACTTCCAATCTCTCCACGCGATTCCCTCCCTGACCTCTGGCCGGCGTCAATCGCGACCTTTGCCTCTGATTTGACGCAACTATCGCTGCCATCCTCTTGCTGTCCGCACTCGGACAGTTCATGTATATGATGGATGACGCAAGATATGCTGCGCTTCAGAGTCCCGCGCGCAGTTGACGAATTGCCACTGGATTCCTTCTAGTTTCTATGAGTACGAACATTTCATAGAAACTAGAACAAAAAAAGATTCGGTTTTCCCGAATCTCTTCTCGAATATTATTGTAGAGGGGCGTTTACTGGATGGGTATATCCGGAAAAACTTACCGTCGCTCATTCCAAACCGACGTGCTGTACTTCTCTTTGTAGAGATGTTCTGCCAGTTCTTGCTCACCTTTTGTGAGCGTTTCTTTGACAAGCGAAAGATTTAATCCAACTTCAAATCCGTGCGCAAATGCATTTGCGGCTTCTTCGTATGAAACAATCCGTCCAGTTAAATCCCTCACGCTTACCGCGCGCTCTGCAAACTCTCGCTGCACCGCGCTTCGCTCTTCTTCCGACCTGAACTGTAAAACAGAGAACAGATCTTCTGCAGATAAGTCGAGTAATAATGCCCCGTGTTGGAGCAGCCCGCCATGCGCGCGAACCTGCGCGCTTCCAGCAATTTTTCGTCCATCAACCACAAGCTCATACCACGAAGGCGAGTCAAAACAAGCGGCAGACCCTGCAGAGGCGTATCGTTTGCGCTCTTCCTCATCAGCGAGTGAAACGATCTGCGCGTGCAGGCCAAGTGCTTCAAATCCTGCGCGCAATCCTTCCGACAGCAGTCGGTAGGATTCGACGACAGATACTTGGGCAAACCTGTGCTGGCCTGGGACGTGTACGCTGTACGTAAGTTCACGATCGTGGAGGACTGCGCGTCCACCCGTCATTCGGCGTACCCAATCAAACCCTCGCGCGTGAATTGCTTCAAGGTTCACATCGCGTTTTGTTCGCTGAAAGTATCCGAGTGAGAGGCTCGGTCTCTCCCAAGCGTAAAAGCGGAGCGTCGGAGGGACATCTCCCTGACTTGTCGAAAGCAGAATTGCCTCGTCAATCGCCATATTCATGGCGGCTGAAGACGGACCTGTATTAAGCAGTCGAAACGTTTCTGGCGTTGTCATCAAGCGTTCGTTAGGGCTTCATATTCTTCCGCCGTGAGGAGATGGGTTGGATCTTCCTTTATTTCAACTGCGATCATCCAACCGAGTTCATACGGTTTTGAATTTACATTCTCCGGATTGTCATTGAGAGATTCATTCACCTCGACGACAACCCCAGTCACTGGTGAATAGAGATCAGACACTGTTTTGACAGACTCTACGGTGCCAAACGTCTCACCTTCGCGAACCTCATCCCCAACGGACGGAAGTTCGACGAACACAATATCTCCCAACTCATCTTGGGCGAAATCTGTGATCCCTATGTAGGCGGTCTTCTCTTGAATGCGAATCCATTCATGCTCTTTTGTATAACGCAAATCTTTTGGTGTGTGACTCATGCGTTCGCCTCCCTCTTCTTAGCGTGATTGTACCATTTATTGTGTAGTCCAGCCAATCGATGCCTCGACAAATCGTTCTTCCACTTCATGCGTTTTTTTTCGATTCATAAGTCCTAAGACTGCTTCTCGCGGCGAACAATTGTCGTCTAAAAGATCGGAAATGGCCTCGGCGATCGGCATGGTTACAGCGAGTGATTTGGCTTTCTCCACAGCCACTTTTGTCGTCGTTGCGCCCTCAACGACCATTCCGATTTTTGGAAGGACTTCAGCGATGGACATCCCTTGTCCAAGAAGATAACCTGCATTCCAGTTTCTGCTGAGACGACTGGTGCATGTCACGATCAAATCGCCAATTCCTGTAAGACCTCCGAATGTCGCGGTCGACGCGCCGAGAGCCACGCCGAGACGGGCGATTTCAACAAGTCCACGCGTGATGAGCGCTGCGCGAGCATTATCACCAAACCCGAGGCCGTCAGAGATTCCTGCGCCGAGTGCGATGATATTTTTAAGCGCCCCTCCCAGCTCTACGCCAATCAGATCCGGATTGGTGTACACGCGCAGTGTGTCGCTCATAAACACATCCTGAATTTCCTCAGCATACGATTTGGATGCGCTTGTGGCGACAAGTGTTGTGGGAACATTCTGCGCGAGTTCCTCAGCGTGACTCGGCCCAGACAAAACTGCGAGACGACTGGCTGAAAGCGCAGGTAGTGTTTCAAGAATAACCTCCGATACGCGCTTGCCAGTCACTCGTTCAAGGCCTTTGGCAACGTGAATGACGGAAGTACTTTTATAGAAAGATGCGGGAGCGATGGCGCGCACTTGTACGCAGGCGTCACGCATGAATTGTGTAGGCACAGATAACAGAAGATAATCCACATGAATCCCTTGCCCGAGATCATTTGTGCATACGATGTTTGGATGGAGGAGAACACCTGGAAGATATCTCGTGTTTTCGCGCTTAGTATTTAACTCAGTCATCGTCTTTTCATCACGGCCAATCAGTGTGACGCGATGACCTTGTCGCGCAAGCGTAACGGCAAGCGCCGTTCCAAAACTTCCGGCGCCAAAGATAGCAAAATGCGAGATTGGCGTTCTTATTGCCGACACCAAATCAGCCATGATGCATGATCCCACTTTCTTACGAAGTCCTTGAAAACAAACGATGTTCTTGACCAGAGCGAAGTCTGGCGATGTTGGTGCGATGGCGGATGAATGTCATTATGGCGATCGCGAAAGAGATGAGGATAACCGCCGCATTACCGTGCATAATCCATTGAAAGATCGGCGTTAGAGCGACAAATGTGAGCGACGCAACAGATACATAGCGAAAGAGTAAAAGGAGCGCAATCGCAATCAATCCGGCGTACAGTGCGGGTGCGGCATAGAGAGTTAAGAGTACGCCGATCGTCGTGGCGACTCCCTTCCCTCCGCGAAATCCAAAATAGACAGGCCAATTGTGGCCAACAATCGCAAAAAATCCAGCGAATGCCAAAGCCACTTCGTTCCCTCCTGTGATCAGGTGGGCAAAGGCGATTGCAAATACACCTTTTAGAATATCGATGAACAAAACAAAAACAGCGATTCGCCAGCCAAGAATGCGCAAGGTGTTTGTCGCACCTGCATTGCCACTTCCATGGTTGCGAATGTCTACGCCAGCGAGGGTTCGCCCTAATAGATAGCTCGAAGAGACGGAGCCTAATAAATACGCGACGATGCTTGAGATGAGAATGAGAAAAAACACGCTACCACCTCCTTAAGATCGTTGACGCACAAGAATACGAATCGGGGTGCCATCAAATCCAAACGATTGACGTAGCTGATTTTCAAGATAACGCACATAAGAAAAATGCATCAACTCTGGGGTGTTTACAAAGACAGCAAAGGTCGGCGGTTTGACAGACACTTGCGTTGCGTAGAGAACTTTTAAGCGACGTCCTTTGTCTGTAGGTGGTGGCGTTAACGATACCGCTTCTTGAACAATCGTGTTTACGGTTGATGTTTGAATCCGCATGGCGTGTTGCTCTGCGACATGGGAAGACATTTCGAGTACGCGTGACACACGTCGCCCTGTCTTGGCGGATACAAAAGCCACAGGTGCCCAGCTCATAAACGGAAAATGGGAGCGCAGATTTTTTTCGAATTCTTGTGCAGTTTTATGATCCTTTTCAACAATATCCCATTTATTCACAGCGATCACAAGCGCTTTTCCCGCGTCAAGTGCATAGCCAACAACGTGTTTGTCCTGCTCGATGATGCCCTGCTCTCCATCGATGACAAGAACGGCGACATCACATCGCTCAATCGCTCGTAGCGCGCGCAACACGCTGTACTTTTCTGTCTTCTCGTAGACTTTGCCTCGCTTGCGTACGCCCGCCGTGTCAATGAGTACGTAGGGATTTCCTGCAAACGTGAGTTCTGTATCAATCGCATCACGCGTTGTTCCGGCAATGTTGCTTACGAGAACGCGCTCTTCTCCGAGCAGTGCATTGATCATCGAAGACTTACCGACGTTCGGGCGGCCGATAATCGCGATGCGGATCGCATCTTCTGCGTAACTCGGTTCTTCTTGATCAAGTGGAAAATGATTAACCACCTCATCGAGCAAATCACCAATTCCAAGTCCGTGTTCCGCAGAGATGGACAGCGCTTCGCCAAACCCGAGTTGATAGAACTCATAGGCGTGACTCAAGCGACCAGGATGATCCGCTTTGTTCACCGCGACAATGACGCGTTTATGGGATCTGCGCAGACGATCGGCAATCTCTTCATCGGCACTCGTCAGTCCAGACTGCCCGTCCACCAAAAAAACAATCACGTGCGCCTCATCGATCGCAAGTTCCACTTGCGCGCGAATTCTCGCCGCAATCTCGTCATCCTCACCGAAATCGAGTCCTCCAGTGTCAATGATGCGAAACGAAGTCCCAGACCACTCCGACGCTGCAAAAATGCGATCGCGAGTAATGCCTGGTCGATCTTCAACAATGGCGATGCGCTCGCCGACGATCTTGTTAAAAAGTGTAGACTTACCCACATTGGGTCGTCCCACAATTGCCATGACTGGTGTAGCCACTAAAATACCTTCTTTCCTTTACGACTACTTCAAAGTAACCCTACGCCATCGCTCGCGCAAACGTACCTTCATACCGTTTGCGCAAAGGCAATGCTTCAAGCGCCCCAAGCGCGCCGTGTATCAACCCGCTCGCCGTTGGTGGTACAATCAGAACTTTACAACGCAACGCTTCAGATACCTGTTGTACAGTGAAATCGTCAAGAAAAACATCCTCTTCATCTTTCAACATCACATCTGGGAGCAATATTGTGTCGGCAGTAAGGGATGTTTCCAGTTGATGGACGATATCCTGGCCAGTAATCAAACCGGTCACCGTGACTTCTTCCCCGTAAAACGCATTGCGAATCACATGGACATCAATAGCGAGATTTGCAATTTGACTGAGTTTTGAGACGGCCTCCTTCATCGTTTTACTCGCAGATGTTCCGGTAACGATGGCAATGTGTCGCGGTGCGTCAAGTCCAGTCGGGAGCGTATTCTCAAGCGCCTGGAATTCGTCGATAAACGTTCGCAGCATTCCGACTCCGTTTTCAACCTGCGCAAACTCATCATAATACTCCGCTGATGGAATGTCGGTGTTAGCCAGCACATAGAATTCATCCGACGCGTGAACGAAATTCACGCCGAGTTTTGGGCGCAAAATCCCCTGCCATCGCTCAATCTGGCGAACGGTTCGCCGCGCCTCAATTGAAGTGCAGCCGCGAAGGGCAGATAACCCTTTGCGGTGTTTCGTCAAGCCGACCGGAACGACAGATAACGTACGAACAGCAGGATAAAATTGAGCGAGTTCCTCAATGGTACGATCAAGTTCGGCGCCGTCATTCCACTCAGGGCACAGCACGATCTGGGTATTCATCTCAATTTCATGTTCTGCCAAATAGCGAATCTGATTGAGAATTTCACCCGATTTTTTATTGACAAGCATTTGCTCGCGAAGTTCCGGGTTGGTCGTATGAACACTGATATTAATGGGCGACATCTTAAGTTCGGCCATTCGTTCAAGTTCACCCGATTTCAAGTTGGTGAGTGTCACGAAGTTCCCATGCAAGAACGAAAGTCGATAATCATCGTCGCGCATGTTAAGCGTCTTTCTCATATTTCCGGGGATTTGATCGACAAAGCAAAAGACACATTTGTTGTGGCAAAGTTTCACGCGATCAACCGTCGCATGCTCCCACTCCACGCCAAGCATCTCATCATACGCTTTATCGACTTCAATGAGCCACTCTTCTCCATCGCACTTTTTTACTTCAATTTCTAAATACTCACCCGCGAGTGCAAACTGCAAATCTACAATGTCCCGAATTGGCTGCCCATTGATTGAGACCACTTCATCGCCAGGTTCGATCTGCAATTCTTCCGCTAGAGAATCTGCGCTGACAGTGCGCACCTTAGGCACAGTCATCTAACCTCCTTCGCATAGCAATCCATTGTCGCATATTCAAATTCATTCAGTCAAATGGAAACAACCGTCTTATGCCACTGCGATGGCACCAGACGGTATGGATCCTGTGTCACTTGAAGATTACCTGACCAAATTCTGAAGATGCTCTAAAAAATGATCGTTTCTCACACGCATTTGTTCAAGAATGTCAGGATTTGAAACGATCTCTTAACAAGTCACCAAAAAGGTCCCCAAGCGTGGTTTGTTGAGATTCCGAATTGGACTTCTCTGTCCATTCAGGAGCTCGTCGTTTTTCTTCGCGCATCTGAGCCTCTTTGATTGAAAGTGACATCCGCTCTTCCTCGGGACGAATGTCGAGCACTTTGACCATGACCCGTTGCCCCGGTTCGAGAACGTCTGAAGGCTGATCAACGCGCTGTCGGGAGATTTGCGAGACGTGCACTAAACCCTCGACCCCCGGTGCCACTTCGACAAATGCGCCGAATGACGAAAGGCGGCGCACCTCCCCTTCGACAATATCCCCAATCTGAAACGCTTTGCTCGCTTTTTGCCAAGGGCTTTCCTGAGTGTGTTTCATGCTGAGAGACACCTTGCCGTTTTCAGGTTCTACGCGAAGTACGCGAACCTCAATTTCATCGCCGATCGAAATCACTTCTTCAGGACGTGCGACGCGCGACCAAGACATTTCAGACACGTGCAATAGACCATCAATTCCACCGAGATCAATAAAGGCGCCAAACTGAGTCATACGGGCAACACGCCCATGCACCAAATCCCCCGGGTGGAAGTCATGGATTCGTTCGGCGCGCGCAGACTGTTCTTCCATTTCAAGCACGCGCTTGCGGGAGATGATCAATCGCTTATTCTCTTCGTCAACTTCTGTCACGATCACATACACATCCGAACCGACAAGCGGAGTCAGATCTGCCGCAAAGCGAAGGTCGGACTGTGATGCCGGCATAAATGCGCGCGCACCCATAAGGTCTGCGACAAGACCGCCTTTTACCGCCGTCGCAATCGTCACTTCGATCACTTCTTGTGATTCTGCGAGTGCGCGCAACGTTTCCCACGTTGACGCATCCACTGCATTTTTACGTGAAAGGCGCACCGTTCCGTCTTCTTCTTCGCGAAGGATCACCGCGCGAATGGTCTGACCGACTCTGGCCATAACCGTCAGATCTCCGCCCGTTGCCTGTGAGAATTGCGCACGCGAGATAACGCCCTCGCGAGTGCCATCAAACTGTACAAAGACGGCGTCGCTCTCAACACGCGTGACAACCGCATCTAATGGTTTTGCTTCACTCGCTACTTCCTTGGATTGTTCTTCATTTACAAGTTCAGACATCTATAAATCCTCCTCGTGAGCTCGCAGCAGCGGTTGCAGTCGAACCATGCAGACTGCAAACAGGGCGATCAGTGGTATGTACAAAATCCCCGCAAGAAGCAAGGAGACAACATGTTCTTGATACAATAATCCCACACTGAAACAGGCAACTGCAAGTGAAACGCCAATCGAAAAAAAACGTTTTCGAAATGCTGCTCGTTCCGCCAAACTTTTCTTGACAAGTTTGGCACTGATCTGTCTTGCGTATAACTGCAAAATCAGCACAATACCACAAAACATCAGCACCGGTTCCAAAACGCGACTCATCCTTGTTCGACCTCTCGCGCAAGTTCTCTCATCTTCGTGGCAATGATCTCCGTGGCGTGACTGATCGCTGCACGACCTTTAAGCGATTTCGCTTGCTCATCGAGTTGAAACGGAGCGCCAAACTGCATGCGTAGTCCCCCGAACGGAAGATAGTGACCGCGAATTGCAACAGGTACAATCTGAGCATCGGATCGCAGCGCCAGCATGGAGGCGCCAGGCTGAAGTTCTGTGAGCTGCCCTTTTAGCTTGCGCGTTCCTTCTGGAAACATGACAAGAACTTCACCTTGTTCGAGAATTTGAAGCGATGTTCGCAATGCGCCGCGATCCCCTGCCCCGCGCCGAATGGGGAACGCATGAAGTTTGTGCATGATATGGCCAAGCCATTTCAAACTAAATAGTTCTTCTTTTGCAAGAAAAGCGACTTCCCGTTTTGAAAAACACCCGACTAAAACAGGATCCCAGTTGGATTTATGCGTGCTGCATAATAGAACAGCCCCCTGATCGGGAAGATGCTCCTGTCCTGTAACGCGGATTTGAAATAGCAGGATCACGACATACCGCATGAAATCACGAGCGAACTGATAGACTGTCAATGCCTCACCTCGTTGTGCATGCGAGCTTGACAAAGGCTTACAACCATCGCAGTCACTTCATGAATCGCAAGGCATGACGTATCCAAGACAACCGCATCGCTGGCAGGCCGCATGGGAGCAATCTCCCTTCTCCCGTCAATTTCGTCGCGCTCATGCAAAAGCTTCATCACGTCTGCGACAGATCCTGTAAATCCTTGTCGTACGAGTTCTTCGTGGCGCCTTCGCGCACGCACGTCAAGTGTCGCTGTCAAATAAACCTTCACGACCGCGTCAGGCAAGACATGCGTGCCAATGTCCCGACCGTCCATCACGACACTGTGTGCGGTGCGCGCCATCTCACGTTGTTTTTCAACAAGGCACTCACGAACGCGCGCATGCTTTGCGACAAGCGGAACAAGCGCCCCGACTTCGGACGAACGGATCGCATCGGTAACGTCCACACCGTCAAGGTGCACCACTTGACCGTGTTCGGAAGGGATAAACATCAGTTGCATCGCATTGGCGAGATTAGATAAACCCGTTTCATCTTGCATCGTGACATGGCGTTTAATTGCCAAATACGTGACACAGCGGTACATCGCGCCACTATCTACATAGGTCATCTGAAGTCGTTTTGCAACTTCTTTCGCGACGGTGCTCTTTCCTGCTCCGGCGGGACCATCAAGCGCGATTTTCACGATTTCTTCCCCCGGCCTTCCAATTGCTTTCGATAGACAAATTGAAGAATCTGGCGCTGTTCTTTATCCTTTAAATCGACGAGGCGAACCGCATAGAGCGGAATCGCGCGTCCTATTTGCTCAATCCGCACCAGATCTCCCTGCGCGTCGATCATCTGTAACCCATCTCGCGTTCGCAAGAAGAGTTTGAGCGAAACAGACGTTCCGAGGGTAAGACAAGGTTCATCCTCAAGATAAAAAGAAAGACCACCTGCACTTAAATCGTGCGTAATCGCTTTTATCGTGCGCAAACCTTCATTCTCATTCATAAGGCATGTGCATTGGATCTCCACGGAGACCCCTACGCGAACATATTCGCGCTGTTGAATTTTTTGGATCGCCTCTTCATGTGGTCTTTCAATCACAATCACGTCGTCCGCGCCATCCTCTTCGATCGCTGCGATGCGCGAAGACGCGATACAAAGTGCACCGCTTGAGGAGCGAAACTGGATCTGTAGCACCTCACCAAGACGAGTCTCCCAATCGAACTCATCTTTACTTGTTCGCGAACGAAGATAAAGCTGTGTTTCACTCTCATTAATCACCGTTGCCTGTAACCCTTTTGTACCATAAAGTTCACAATCTACAATTTGCCCAATAGACGGGTACGCCATGCCGCCCCTCCCTCACTCCACTCTATTATAGCGATTGAGAGGCATACACAAAAGAGGAGGATTGGAATTCCCCCTCCTTTTGCAAAAAATCGCGTTCTCGATTGAGCTTTCGGTTGTGAATCTACAATTTTGTCTGCTTTGCGATCGCAAGTACACGCCCATTCTGTGCATCGACATCAACGATATACGTGTTCGTGCCGCGCATTGCAAAAAAACGATACGCTAATCGCGGATCATCGCCGTGCGGCGCACAAACCACAAGTTGCGCATGGGCCGTTTTAACTCCTGCAGAAAACGCCTTTACGGCATCTTGGGCAGTGATCTTAGGCGTGAACGTACCGCGATAAGGTTCTGCCTCGAAATAAGCAGATGCGTCATAGTGGGTCACACGGCGCGCACCCTGCGCAACCGTGACGAGAATGGTCTGATTCTCCAGTGGAACCCCTTGTCGCAGTGGCGCAAACTTCGTGAAGATTTGACCGTGATATGCATCGCTCTCAACAAGTGTCACAGATGGGAACCCATGCTGCCAAAGAAACTGCTTTGCAATGGAACGACCGTCCGCGACGGAGGTGCCTGTCCCTCCTGAGAATCCTTCACGCGCCATTTCAAAAACGTAGCCGCCATGTTGGAAAACGGATACGTAAAGCGGTGAACTCTGCGGGCCACTCGGATGAAATGTCACGAGATAAAACGGATGCGCACTCCCCGTTCCATACGCCGCAACATAGGGATTCTTACCAACAGTTCCTCCGACAAATGAGGTCGCGCGTGCGATTGCCTGCTGACTCGATATGACGGAACCAACCGACGCGAGAGAAGGTTCATCGTGAACAGGATCGCGATCTGCTGCAAACGACTTGAGATAGACCGCTTGATGGGTAGCGCGCAGCGAGAATACGGTTTGGTTCATCTTCGTAAACTGCTTTGCAAGCGGAGATGCGTTCACTGCGCTCGCGCCGAATTTAACAAAGTTCGTCAACGGATAACTTCCTCTAAAACCAGAACGTTGAATCGTCCGCAGCTGCTGCTCGACGCGCGTCGCGTCTGATGCCATGGTAGATAGATCGGATCGTTCAGACGGTGTGAGCGGTGTGGCTGCTGCATGGAGATCCATCAACTGTGTGCAGCGCGTCTCAACATCGTGGAAAAATGCTGTCAACGGATGAGACTGGACACTGATTGGCAAACTGCCGCTCGCCCGCGCTGCGAGTGCAGCATGCTGTGCGGCACTGCGCAGTTCGCGATTGATCGTCAGTGTCTGCGTTGTGACTTCTGCGCGTCTTAACGCATCTTGCATCTCATCAGCGTCATAGGATACGTTGTGATAGATGGTTTGGTATCCCAGTTCCACTTGCGATACGGCCGCTGACCGCTTTGTGTGTTCATTGTATCCATACAGCGACACCGCAAATAATCCGACTGCCAAGGCCGGAATAAGCGCCCACGCATAACCGCGATGATCCATGTCGACTTCCTCCTTTCAATCAATCATTTTGCAAAGACGTGATTGCCGATACGAAGCATGATCGGTTGTGACCAAACCCACGGAGATGTGGCGGTCGCTGGATTCCAATAATAGAGAGCGCCGTGCGTTGGGTCGTAGCCGTGGATGGCGTCGAGCACCGCAGCCGTCGCCTCTGGATCTGTACCGAGTGAAGCCTGCCCGTTTGATACGGCGGTAAACGCACCTGGCTGATACAAGATGGCCGGGATGCTGTGCGGGAAAAGGCTAGAGTGTAATCGATTCATCATGACTGCCGCAACGGCAACTTGTCCGATAAACGGTTGCCCGCGCGCTTCTCCATAGACGACTTGTGACATCATTTGAATGTCGTTGGCCGAAATCCCGTTGACCCCACTGCTTGGAATCGTCACATTGGTCCCGGCGGACGGCGGTGTCAATGCTGCCGTAGAAGATGGTGCAGGTGCGGTCTGAGCCACTGTGTTGGTTGGCACAATGTGTGTGGGTGGTGGTGACGTCATGGGGGTTGGAGAAGGTGTTCCTCCTTGAATTTGAGTCGATGTCGTCCCAAAATTGGCGCGTAGGGCTGAGTGAAGCATGTTCAGCGTTTGCGCCCCGGCTAGTCCATCGATTGGCAATCCAAATTTGTTCTGAAAATCGCGAACCGCCCAATAGGTCTGCCACGTATAAATTCCATCGATCGGCCCGTTATAGTAACCGAGTCGCTTAAGATTGGCCTGAACTTCCACGACGGATGTACCACGTTCACCGGGCATGAGTGCCCATGTTTCTGCGTGGGTGTGCGCCGATGGCAGGATGCCCGCAACCATTGTAAAAACCGTCAGTGACACAACAGCGAGCCATGAACGCCTCACTCTCATCACTCCTCACAGGCGAATTGAGACTAGTGTCTGTGAAGAACGGAAAATTTATGTGGCAAATCCACAACAAAAGCCACCTCACATGAAGAAGGTGGCTTTTGTTGTGGAATTTTCATTTACTTGACTCTTACCGGAGACTTTTTAAAAGCTCCTTATACCAAGGTTTCAATGTCAAATTCTCGATCATTGTCACAAAGACAACGACGAAACCCCGTTTCCACGTGACCTCTGCCGTCTTTAACACCGCGGAGGATAAAGACTTCTCCACATTTTCTGCAGCGTATATGAATTTTCACCCTACCGCTTGAACCCATCATCTCGCTTGCATTTTCGTGCAGAGAAAGAGTATCGCTACGCATAGTGACATGCCCCCCTACAAAACCAATCCGTTCCAGTATGCGCCAGTTGGGTGGTAAATCATACCCATCCGCGCAGTTCCACCGCCTCTGCCATTCGTCGTACGCCTACCATATAGGCCGCGAGTCGCATGTCAATTTTCCGCGCAGTGGCTGTTGCATAAACCGTCTCAAAAGATCGCATCATGACTTCTTCCAAACGAGTCATGACATCCTCTTCTGTCCAATAATACCCTTGGTTATTTTGTACCCACTCAAAGTAAGAAACGATTACACCGCCTGAATTGCCGAGCACATCCGGTACTAACAGGATTCCGCGTTCCGTCAAGATTCGCGTAGCTTCATTGGTCGTCGGGCCATTCGCCGCCTCGACGACAATTTGCGCCTGAATCTTATCCGCATTTTCCTGCGTGATCTGATTCTCAATCGCTGCCGGTACAAGAATATCACAGGGTTGTTCCAAAAGTTCCTTGTTGGAAATTGTGTTTTTGAACAGCTTCGTCACAGTCCCAAATGAGTCGCGTCGCTCAAGAAGTGAAGGAATATCAAGGCCGCGTTCGTCGTACAGTGCGCCGTATGCATCTGAGATACCGATCACTTTTGCGCCTTCATCATGCATGAATTTCGCCAAATAACTTCCGGCGTTTCCAAACCCCTGCACGATTACGCGCGCGTCTTTTAAAACGAGGCCGCGAACGCGAGCCGCTTCTCGTATGCAGATCGCAACGCCACGCGCAGTCGATGTGTCCCGTCCTTGTGAACCGCCGAGAACGATCGGCTTTCCAGTAATAAATCCAGGCGAGTCAAACTCTTTAATTCGGCTGTACTCGTCCATCATCCATGCCATGACCTGAGAATTCGTCATCACATCTGGAGCCGGGATATCTTTTGAAGGCCCGACGATTTGGCTGATTGCGCGAACATAGCCGCGCGCCAGGCGTTCCTGTTCACGGAATGACATTTCACGTGGATCACAGATTACGCCGCCCTTGCCGCCACCGTAAGGTAGGTTGGCAATTCCACATTTTACGCTCATCCAAACAGATAATGCCTTGACCTCATCTTCCGTCACGTCCGGGTGAAAGCGAATACCGCCTTTTGTGGGACCCACCGAATCGTTATGTTGCGCACGATATCCAGTAAACACCTTAACTTGTCCATCATCCATGCGCACAGGAAAACGAACGGTCAGAACGCGCATCGGCTCTTTTAATAACTCATACATATCATTTCCATAGCCTAGCTTTGACAACGCATCTTTAATGACCATTTGGGTGCTCGTTAATACATTGAGATTCTCGGACAACTCTTGATGATCCACGAAAATGCCACCTCTTTTTTTCGCGAACAGGCCAATTTACATAGCGACAGTATAACAGGGTTGCGGAAAATTGGTCAAATGCTCCTACAACCCTGCCGACTCAAAGCGATTGTAAACGGCACAGTCGACGTTATGGATGTGCTCGTTGATAGGCTTGCGAAACGAGTTGATCGATCAGGGCTTCAAAAGACAGTCCGGCTGCGCGTGCAGCATCAGGCACAAGGCTCGTCGCAGTCATGCCTGGCAATGTATTCACTTCTAACAGTACAGGGCCATTTTCGCCCACCATAAAATCCACCCGTCCATAATCGCGACAGCCAAGTTCTGTGTATGCTGTCAATGCATACGTTTCAACTTGTGAAAGCAATTCTTCAGGGAGCCGAGCAGGAATGATATGCTCACTCCCATTCATACCATATTTTGATTCATAGTCATAGACTTCAGCTTTTGGAATAATTTCAATGGTGCCAAGCACGCGTGGAGGGTTCTGCGCGTCGCGCGCCGTGCCGACGACAACTACCGTCACTTCCATTCCGCGTATA
The DNA here is from genome assembly GCF_001642725.1 of Ferroacidibacillus organovorans. Lineage (GTDB taxonomy): Bacteria > Bacillota > Bacilli > Alicyclobacillales > SLC66 > Ferroacidibacillus > Ferroacidibacillus organovorans. The sequence goes on along the minus strand of NZ_LSUQ01000007.1, from coordinate 52,409 downwards.
TAAGATTCCACGAGAATGCTATCATCGTGCGCAAACGCTTGTCTGATTCCTTGCTTCAGAAGCGATTCCGTAGTGGCAAGTGTCAGACCAAACGTGCTGCCTTCCCGATTCGGCTTCACAATCACTGGGAGTGTCAGGTGACTCAGGATATCATCCATCATGCGCTCCACTTGATCTTCCTCAGGCGCCCTGTGGGAAACATAAACACGATCATCAGCCAGTGGAATACCGAGGGGACGTAAAATGCGTTTTGTCATCACCTTGTCCATTGCGAGCGCACTGCTGAGCACTGCTGAACCGACGTATGGGATGCCAAGAATCTCGAGCGCGCCTTGGATCGCCCCATCTTCCCCCAATCTTCCATGTAAGCCTAGAAAAACCAAATCCGGTTGGTACCGTTTCAATTCGTCAAACAATGTTTGGTCGACGTCCATTCCGCATACTTCATAACCGTAAGAAGATAGCGCTTGAAGAATTGCGCGGCCGGAGTTTAGAGAAACCTCTCGCTCAGCAGACGTTCCACCGTAAATCACTGCAATTTTCATAGGGTGCATGCCTCATTTCTTCATGTGTTGCACCATCTCTATGATCGATGCGTGAGTGTGGTTACCGAATCAAAGAATCATTTTACAATTCAAAGAAAGTGCGAAGCATATCAAGCGCATGCTCTGAGACCAGTGTTCCATACTCATCTAGCATTGCGCGCGTAACATTCACCAATTCCCCGTACTCGTGAAGAATAGACCAAACCGTGTCATAAACACGTTCCGATAGCGAATCATCTGGAAAAAATACATGGTACGTTTTGCGATAGACATACAATCTGCAGTCGAGATCCTCAATTTGCGCCAATGCCTTTCCAACACGGACGACATCCTCGAAATCCGCGAACGAAAAGACAAAGGAATCGTATGGGTCGCGCTCCATCTCAGGTTCATCCGTGAGTTCAGAGAGTGATCCCGGCACAGGGAGTGATGGAACTTGTGTCACGATGATGACCACACCTTCCGAAGGCATTGTAAACGCCTCTACGGCAATCGGGCCAATCATTTCAAAACCCACTTCTGCATACGCAACTTCCATCATATCCCAAAATAATTCCTGTACCTTCTTGCCGTTTTGGAACATCTCATCCCGTTCAATGCCCCGCGACGCGAGATCTTCGTAACTGACAAAGATCCGGATCTTATTTTTTGCAATCTTTTCAACCCGCATCTCGTCTTCATCTCCTTCGCTGTCCTTGCATTCTACTGAAACGCTGTAGGGAGCAACGCAACGTCACGCGAGCATATAGACATGATACTCAACCGATCGAAAAGTTGCCACCTCAATCGTTGCGTGTTTCTGGTCGATTCATGAAAATCCAGACATCAAGGATGCCTTACACGTCTGCCGAGGAAGCGTGTTCCAGAATTTGATGAGGCAACACGACGCGAAAGGTTGAAATCGGTTCATCTAGCAATAATTTTGTCATAAAGCGCATTGCGACTGCACCATAATCGTACATCGGTTGAGCAATCGTGGTCAATTCAGGTCGCGCCATCATCGATAATTTGGTGTTGTCAAAACCGACGACCGCGATATCTTTTGGGACACTCTTTTTCTCGTCGAGGATCGCGTGGATTGCCGCGATGGCCATTTCGTCATTCGCCGCGAGTATCGCGTCGATCGGCTCCATCGTGACGTGCGTGCGCACCGCCAAAAGCGCGTCCTGATACTCTTCGCGCGCCGTGTCAATAAAGATTGGGGTAAGTTTGCGGTTTTCCATTTCCGCAACATACCCGCGCCGGCGTTCACTCGTAAGCGTCCCTTCATGATGGATCGACCCTAAAAAGGCGATCTTGTTACGTCCCTTTTTGTGAAGGTATCTCACTGCGTCAATGGATGCGCCAGAATTGTCAATGTTGACAGACGGAATGCGACCCTCAGGGTCATCTGTGCGACAAAGGACGATTGGAATTTGCGCCTCTTCAAATGTATTCACATGCTCCGTCAGCAGCGCAGGGGACATAAAAATGATTCCGTCAACCTGTTTTTCCCACATCGTTCCGATCAAATCGACTTCGCGCGCGAGAAGTCCATCCGAATTGCAAAGAATAATGTGGTAATGATACATGCGCGCCACGTCTTCAATCCCGCGTACGAGCTCTGCCATAAATGCAGCCGACACATCCGGCACGATGACACCGATGGTTTTGGTCCGTTTGCTGGCAAGCCCCCTTGCTACAGCGTTCGGACGATATGAAAGTTTTGCGATTGCATCGAGCACGCGTTTTTTTGTCTCATCTTTTACGACAGCCGTCTCATTGAGCACTCGAGAAACGGTAGCCATCGATACTCCAGCTTCGCGCGCCACGTCATAGATGGTTGCGCTCATGTAGAAATCGCCACACTCTCACTAAGGTTTTCGTACATGTCCTTCAGAAAGCGCCACTTCCCAAAATAAATGGCGAACATCGCTTTCCTTAAACTGAATGGCAACTTTGTGACCATTCGGAAAAGGATCAATCGAGAGAACAACGCCTTCTCCAAAGACTTCGTGATGGATCGGTTCTCCGCGCTTTGGCAATTGATCAGCGGTTACTGGAATTGGCGTATGAAACGCAGCCTTTCTCACGACCGTCGATCGTTTGTCATGCCGCGTCACAATCTGGCGGTCGCTCTTTACGCGCACCTGTTTCTCGCGATCCTTTGTGTGAATTGATTTTCGATTCTCATCTTTTCTCGAAAGTAATCCTGCATCGAACAAAAAAGGGGATGGCTCACGATCCGCATTTGCCGTTGACGCAGGATACACGACAAACAAGCGATCGCGTGCGCGGGTAAGCGCCACATAGAAGAGTCGACGTTCTTCTTCTAAAAGCACGCGTCTTGCTTTGCGTTCGCCTGTCAGCGCACGCGCGTGTGGAACGGCGCCGTCATAAACCCCCGCCAAGATAACATCGTCAAACTCCAACCCCTTCGCACCGTGAAATGTCATCACACGTACTTGCGCCTTAGACAACCCCTGCTCGTCCTTCTGCGAGAATCGGTCTACTTCAAGGATAAACGTTTTCAGGTCAGGTAAACCTGCAACGCGATCTTCCAACAATTGTAACGCTTGACGCGCTTCCTGAGAAGGGGTTCTCCGCGCATGCTCCAAACGTACTGTATAGGCTTCATAATGCTTTGTAAGTAAGCGAACCGCATCAAGTGGCGTTTGGACGGCCATATTTTTTACAAACGCATCAAATGCAAGCGTAGTTGGAGTTCCTGCCATATGCTGGTACAGCGCAGCCCGTCCGCCCAAAAGTCCTGCCTGTTCGCGCGCGACACGTGGTTCTAACAGTTTTAAGTAAAAGCGAAATGCTTCCTCACGAACGCGAAAATCACCACACGAGACACGAAAAAGCGCCAAATAGGACGCGACCACAGATTCTGTATACAGGTTTTTTCCTAAATCCTCAACCAGTGCGATTCCCTGTGTTCTTAGCTGCTCAGATACAAGATACAGATGGTGATGGGAACGCGCAAGGATGCCTACGGTACGCAGTGGGTCGCGTGCGTGGATTTTGGCAATCGCCGTCGCGATTACCCTGCCCTCTTCCATTGCGTTTTTTGCGCGCAATACACGCACACGTTCTCCAGTACCGCGAACCCCGCGCATCAACTTCGGTTTTCGATCTTCATTCATTTGAATCAAACGACTCGCCGTGCGAATGATCGGATCAAGTGAGCGGAAATTTTCGGAGAGCACGAGTTCACGCACATGGGGGCGTGCGTGAACGAACGTTTTCATGAGTCCTGGCTCCGCTCCACGAAATGCATAAATCGACTGGTCGTCATCCCCTACCACCATAAAACTGACCGTTTTAGACGCCAATTTTAAAAGTGAATTCCATTGAATGCGGCTCGTATCCTGAAACTCATCCACCATGATATGACGAATGCTGTCCGTACACGATGTGTAAAAAGAAGGCTGTGAATGCAGACGCTCATTCATCACCATGAGAATATCGTCAAAATCCCACACGTTATTTTCCTTTTTGTAAGATTCATACTGCTGATACACAGTTGCCGTACTCGCAGGGACGTCTCGTGTATCCAGGTGATCCTTGGCGTTTACAGGTTCAACCATTTGATTTTTCAAAACGGTGATCGCTTGCAAAATTGCAGTGACTTGATCATCGTGAAAAGGTTCGCGAAGGGATTGCAGAATAGATCGCACGACACCGCGCTGCGCATACCCTGTAAGAAGTTCGCGTCGCTCTTTCGCTTCACGCAAAAGCCATTTCAAATACAGTGCGTGAAACGTCCCAGTCTGCACGCTTTTAAGCGTCGGATGAATCTGTTGGAGACGTCGTGTGAGTTCGTCAGCGCTCTTTTTTGTAAACGTGAAAATAGAGATGGAATTTGGATCTTCGTTAAGCACGCGGACAAGATAAGCTGCGCGCAGCGTAATCACAGTCGTTTTTCCACTGCCAGGACCCGCAAAGAGAGCGAGAGCACCTGAAGGGTGTCTTATCGCCGACTTTTGCGTTTCGGTGATATCAATTCCCTTGCCCTTGAGTTCCGCAAAAAACGATTCGTCACTCACTTCGCCACGCCTCGATAAACGCTTGCACGCGCTCAATTCGTCGCTCAAGCGTTCGTTTCTCCTCAACTAAACGTCCGATCTTCTCCAAATCCTGTGCGCGAAAATGTTCGACTGCAGATCCTTCCAAGAGCTGAAGCTGGTCGTTCCATGCGCCGACAATGCGCGAGACGCGCTCCATCCGAAGGGTCATGCATGGAGCGCCTCCAGTCGATTGGACCACCGCATGACAAACGCCTGAAGTTCATCGACAAATTGACGCTCCACCTTTTTCATCTGCATCAATCGCTCAAGCCCTTCCATATCCTCATTTCTAAAAAGTCGCATGACCATCTCTGACAGTTGTGTATCGGAAACGGTGACAGCCGTTTCTTTTTCACATTCACGAAGTAAATCCAGCGATGATTGAATTCCTTTTATCAATTGTTCTTCCATCCTAAAAACATCCTCCTTACGTATTTTTTATCGCAATCATTTCTAATTTTCCGCGGCAACTTCCACACGCATAGCGCGATGTATCCAGTTTTCGCTTGCGTACGTAATTGGCGCCACACGCCGTACAGCGATATGCGTACCGCGTTGTAAGTGGTGTAACGCGGTGCGCTCTGGCATAGCGCGCACCGTCAACGCGGGAGAGTAACTCTTTAAAATCCCGATCTTGGTGTCGATATCCGCGACCAGCCAAATGAAGATGATAGTGAACCAACTCGTGGCGAATCACACGAATCAATTCTTCGATTCCAAAGCGATGTGCGTAGCTCGGATTGATCTCCACGTTGTGGGTGGAAAGGATGTATCTTCCACCTGTACTGCGCAGTCGTGCGTTAAAGCGACAATCGTGCGAAAACGGAAGATGAAAATCGCGCATGGATATCATACACACCATGGATTTCAATTCGGCGTCAGTGCGTGGAAGTCCTTCCATCAGCAATAACTCCTCAGCAATTCAATAAAAACATGGTACAATCTCAAGAAAAAGGAGGCAAGGGCTTATTTCACTCTTTGCCATTGCCGATCTCCATTTATCGTTTGGCACCAACAAACCGATGGATGTTTTTGGGGCTACGTGGGAACGGCATGCAGAACGCATTGAACGCGCATGGCGCGAACAAATCGCTGACGAGGATGTCGTTTTGATCCCCGGAGATATCTCATGGGCCATGCGTGAAAATGAGGCGCTACCCGATTTTGCATTTCTCACGTCACTCCCGGGGCGAAAAATCCTGCTCCGCGGAAACCATGACTATTGGTGGAGTACGAAACGAAAAGTAGAAAAATTAGCCGGATCTGATTTTTCTGTCTTGCAAAACAATGCAATTCCTCTTGCTTATGTCACCATCGTTGGAACGCGTGGTTGGGATTTGCCCCACTCTAAAATGACGGCAGAGGATCACACCATCTACAGACGTGAAGTGGAGCGATTGCGACTCTCTTTGGAAGCGGGGAAAAAAATGGACAAACCGCTTATCGCGATGATGCATTATCCGCCAATCACTCGTCACGTGCGCGAATCAGAGTTTAGCAAGCTGCTTGAAGCATACAATGTGAAACTCTGCGTATATGGTCATTTACACGGTAACGCCCACCAAACGCGCGTTGAAGGCATCGTCCGCAATGTCGATTACCATTTGGTCGCCGCAGACTTTTTAAAATTTTCCCCACTGCAACTCGCATTTCACTCTCCATGACAAAAGGCGCAGACGTTATTCTGCGCCTTTTGGCTTCACGCTTTGATGTGTGAATTCATCGACCCATTCCCTACTGTCTCATCATTTGAAACACTTCTGCGCGCCGATGCGAATCTTCCAAGAATGCGCCGCGGACAGCTGTCGTAAGTGTTTTTGTGCCCGGTTTGTTTACGCCGCGCATGGCCATACACATGTGCTCAGCCTCCACCATGACGGCAACGCCCAGTGGATCAAGCTGATCGACAAGTGAATCTGCTACCGTCGCAGTCAAACGTTCTTGGAGTTGTGGACGTCGCGCAGCACTTTCAACCAGTCGCGCAAGCTTTGAGAGTCCTGTAATCTTGGCACCTTGTGGGATGTAGGCAACGTGCGCTTTACCGAAAAAGGGAACAAGGTGATGCTCACACATGCTGTAAAACGTGATGTCTTTGACAAGTACAAGTTCGTTGTGATCCTCATTAAAAATCGTTTGAAGTTGTTCGCGCGGGTCTTGGTGAAGACCTGCAAATACTTCTGCGTAAAGCCTTCCAACGCGAGCGGGTGTCTCGAGCAAACCTTCACGATCTGGATTTTCGCCAACGGCCTCAAGGATCATGCGAACAGCGGCCTGAATTTTTTCCTGATCTACATGCGCCATAGTAAAATTCCTTTCTACGTCTGAATCTACTCGCCTTGCGGAGGCGGTTTGAGTGATGCGGCTGGCGGTGCTACGGGTGTCGAAGTCCCTGGAATCACCGTGCTTGTAGGGCCCGAGCTGGATGTCGTCGTACCTGAACCGGGTGTCGTCGTACCTGAACCGGGTGTCGTCGTACCTGAACCGGGTGTCGTCGTACCTGAACCGGGTGTCGTCGTGCCTGAACCGGATGTCGTCGTGCCTGAACCGGGCGTCGTCGTGCCCGAACCCGCGAATGAGGACGGAGTAATTTGCACCTCGATCTCTGGCGAAACGGCAATCTCGTGATCTGTCAACGCATTAAATGCGACCACCTGATAGGTGTGGCCCCCGAGAACGTGAATCGGATCGACATAACTCGGCGACGTCGTTTTTCCAATTGAACGATTATAATACAAATTCCGATCGCTTGGGCCGCCACGGAACACGAGATAGTATACGGAGCCGTTAAGCGGATTCCACGAAAGTGAAATTCCGTTTTGAGTTGCACTGTACGACCCTGTAAGTCCAGTCAACGTCATGAGCGGTGCTGTGCTTGACGTGTTTACCGGAGTGGTAAACGAACCTGCTGGCGTACCAGAGAGCCCCTGCGTCATGATCGCGCTAAAAAGTTCCGCCGGCAAAGCGCTTCCGCCAACCCAGTTTGGAATGTATGCTTGAAGTGAGGTATTAGGAAAGCCTTCCCAAATGGATCCCACGACATTCGGTGTAAATCCACAGAACCACAGGTCACTATCACCTGGTGAATAGGTGTATCCCGGAGGCAAGAATGCAACCGAACCCGTTTTTCCTGCCACGTGACGTCCGGCAACGCCTGCAAGGTGAGCGATTCCATTGACAACGTTATTCTGTAAAAGTCCTACGATCTGTGATGCAGTCGACGGCTTCATCACCTGAATCGGTACACTTTGCGCTTGATAAACGGTCAACCCTTGCGCGTTGACGATGCGTTCAATCGCATGTGCGGGAATTCTCTGACCATTGTTGTCAAATGATGTATAGGCTTCCGCCATCTGTAATGGGTTCGTCCCTGGATGAATATCACCGAGCGCAACATCGAGATGCAAAAAATCTTGCGGTTGAAAATGCAGTCCTGCCCGCTCAGCGAATGTCAAACCTGTTGAGATTCCGATCTGTTGCAAAAGCCAAACGGCAGGGATGTTCCATGACATCGCAAGCGCGTCGCGCATCGTCACATGTTGATTAATGGTAGGATGCGACTCCCAATCTTGCGGCTGATACCCACCGATATTGAGCGGACCGTCATACAGGAGCGAATTTGCATTGTATTTACCAGTATCGATCGCCGGGCCATACACGACCAATGGTTTGATCGACGATCCGGGTGACCGCTGTGTCTGCGTCGCGTAGTCAAAGCCTTCGTACTGATACGTTGACGGTCTGCTACTCATAATCGCGAGGAGTCCACCCGTTTTTGGATCGAGAAAGGCAGCCCCGCCCTGTGCAACATTTCCATTCATGTTTGGCGGAAAATACGCGTTGTTATTAAACTGCTGATAGGCAGCCATCTGTAACTGTGGGGAGAGATTGGTGTAGATCTTATACCCACCTTGTTGAAGCGCACGCGCACCAATGCCAATTTTATTGGCTTCTTCATACAAATAATCACGATACGACGCGTATTGTGGAGGAACGCCGTCCGCAACAGCGCCTGGATTTTTCGCCAAATCAAGCGGAGATTGAATCGCCTTGGCGTACGTCGCTTGCGAAATGAAGTGGTACTTTAGCAACTGTCCCAAAACGATGTTCCGGCGCGCCATCGCAGCATGCGGGTGTAAAAACGGATCATACTGTGTAGGCGCTTGTGGCAATCCGGCTAAGAGCGCACACTGTGGAAGATTGAGTTGCCACACATTTTTTTGAAAATAAATCTGTGCCGCATTTTCAATTCCCGGTGTCGCTCCGTTGAAATTAGCCGTGTTGAAATACATGTCGAGAATTTGATTCTTGGTGTAGTAGCGACTAAGCTCAACGCCAAGAATAATCTCTTGAATCTTGTATTTAATCGACTGGTTATCTGTGAGATAGACCATTTTCGCGAGTTGCTCCGTAATCGTGCTCGCACCCTGAAGAGACCCGCGATGAAGGATATCCTGTACAAGTGAGCGGAACGTAGAGCGCAAATCGAATCCGTGATTTTGATAGAAACGGATGTCTTCGGTTGCGATCAGCGCATCTTGTAACATTTTAGGAATCTGTGATAAATTGACGCGTCGCGTACCCGATGGATTAATCGTAAAGGCGACGTGGCCAAATCGATCGTATACGATCGTTGGGCTTGTTGCACCTTGATCAACCTTTGCAGGATTAAAGTTTGCCGTAGTCAAAACAAAGACAATTCCACCCGTCGCCAGGGCAGTAAAACCGACAGCGATGGAAGCGCTGATCAGAATTTTTTTTCTCAATGACATGCGACGTTTTTTCTTTTTTACAGGTGGGCCGGCAGGTTTGGTCGGCTTCCCATTGGATCGCAAAATCGATCACCTCGCATGTATTGTACATGTTTCTGGCGAAATTTGCGATCTTTATCCGCGCTCACGCATCGTGTAAGAGTTTAATCGCGTGCGAGAATCATAGCGTACGACAACCATCGATCGTAGGTCATCATCACCTTTTGATTTTCTTGAACGATGGCCATGATTTCTTTTGTGTAGGTTGTCGGTGTAAGCGTCGTTACGTTAGGAATTGCAAGAGGAGCGTGTAACCCGCGGATCGCGCCAGAGCGCACCATCTGAACATCGGTAAAACCTACGGTTTCGTATGCTTCTTTCCACCCTTTTAGGGTGGGGACTTGAACGGCTCCGTACAATCGCTGGAATGCGCGCCGGGCATCATCAGGAAGCGTGAAACTTGCAGCCATCTCGAGATCAATGAGCGAACCGTGCGGTGCAAGAACCCGACGCCACTCCCTTAGAAGTGGCAACAGCGGATTAAAGACGGCGACTGATTCAGCCAAAACAAGATCAAAAGAATGATCAGAAAATGGTAATAGGCCAGGTTTTATCTGATAAAAACGAACAGATACCCCTTCTCGTTTAGCGCGTTCCTGCGCACGCTCGATCATCGGTTTTCGCAAGTCTACTCCGGTAACTTGGCATCCAAAACGACGTGCCATTTCACACGAAGTTTGCCCTGTTCCACAGCCCGCCTCAAGCACACGAGAAGATGGATGAAGGGGCACTCCGCGTTTTTCAAGCTCATGAAACACGACTTCCGTCATTTGATAGCCGCCTGGGTGTGCGCTTGAAATTCCCAGATGCGCTAGAGCATCATGATAGTCCAAAGATAACACGCCTTTCACATGGTTCACTTTCATCGCATCCCTTGCGATGGATATCCTAGAGACGGTATAGTCTGTCTGACCGTAGTGCCATGCAGAAAGAAGGACACCGATCGATGCGTAAACCAACAAATGGAATCCAAGTACCTTTTCAACTTTATCTGATATGGGTTGAGCCAGCTGGCGATCTCTTCTTCTCGCCGGAAGGAATATGCATGATTGATGAAGAGCGACACTACCGCATCTACAGCGAAGCTGCACGCCACAATGTACTGCGCGCCGCAGCACTGAAATACTCGATTGATGAGTTGCTAAACGGTGTGGAATTCCGCGGTTCCATCTATCGTTTCGAAGATTTATCAAACCTTCGCGAAGCGCTCTCCTTGCGTGATGCATCGGTCGCAGCGACACTCCGAGCATTATATGAAAAACACCCTCAAAGGTTTCACTTTCTGGGGTCCAGCGTCTATACGATGTAATCTTTTTTTCGTACATCAAAAAAAGGATTGCCACGAAATTTCGGCAATCCTTTTTTCATTGCTATGGTTTTACAATGATTGGTTATTCCGTCGCAATATCCTGGTCTGTAAGTTCCGCGCCGGGACGAATCACCATGAAATGATCGTCAGGGCTTTGCATCAGCGGTTGCAGTTTTTCGGCTGCATCCTGTTGACCAGAGCGAATCAGTTCTTTTTGATAGTGACCGAGCAATTCCTGTACATCAAGAATTCCCCCAGGATGCAAATGCGTTAAGGATACTTTTGCACCTTTTGCAATCCGGCGACGAATGACTTCAGGCGTCAATCCCATTTCGAAATCGATGCGTAAATAAACAAAACCACCGGTCATTCCAGAACAAATCCACGGTCCCGGATCCCCCATGACAAGCGCCCTTCCGCCAGTCATGTATTCAAAAGCAAAACCTTTTACGTTTGCGCGGCTCGCAAGATAACCCTTACTATCATCAATTGGAGTCTCAACCTCGCCACCGATAATAAGGTCTGCGCCTGACAAGCGAATGCCGGCGCGCGCATCCGCATTTCCCTGAACGATAAACAATCCGCGTTGAGCGCCATACGCCAATCCTTTGCCGACACTTCCATTTACCCGTCGTCCGCGCTCGTTAAGCCCTTTTAAAATGATGACCTTGCCGCCAAGTGCGCCTTTACCAACGCCGTCTTGTGCACCACCTTCAACACGCAGATGAATGCCCGTGGCGTTATACGCGGCAAATCCATTGCCGGCAACCGACCCGGCGAGCAGACCTACGGATGCACGTGTCAGACCTTGCTTTCGCTCGCGAATCTCTGTGCGCACAACGGATCCAGAGAGCATGCCGCCAATGATCCGTTCGCCAGAGTTCACGTGATCCGCGCCGAATTGTAATGACTCACTTCCTGCCGCCATGGCAGTCAACGCTTGTTGTCCGAGCTGAGCCGTAATGGATTGACGGCTCACGCTACTCGGTCGAACGGCGATTTTCTTATATTGATACGTTACGGCGACATGGTGTTGAATCAAATCGTGCAGATCTACGCGGTCGTGGCATCTCGCTTGCTGCAGGTATTCTGATTTACCAACCAGAGCTTGAAGCGACGTCGCGCCAAGCTGCGCGGCAACGTGCCGCACTTCTTGAGCCAACCCGCCGAAGAAACGCTCAAGATTTGCCACAGCCAGATCGAATTCGCGCGGGACAAAAGCTTTCAATCCGTGTGCAGTTGCTTGTTCAACCGTTTCAATTTGCGTGGCGATTCCCACGTGACACGTATCTTTGTGACATGCGCGACAACTGGTGCACCCGACGGCCACCATCGCCATCGTTCCGAATCCTACTCGATTTGCGCCAAGCAACACCATTTTCACAACATCGTACCCGTTTTTCATCCCGCCGTCTGCCCAGAGTTCAACGAGCTCGCGCAATCCCGCATCCAAAAGCGCCTCGTGCGCCAACTTCACACCGATTTCAACTGGCAAACCTACATGTTTCAATGCGTGCGCGCGCGCAGCTCCTGTTCCACCGTCAAAACCACTCAGCGTAATGATGTCAGCGCCAGCTTTTGCAATGCCTACCGCAATGGTTCCAATTCCTGGAACAACAGGCACTTTGACAGATACTTTTGCGCGCGAATTTACCGTCTTTAACTCATCGATCATTTGAGCGAGATCTTCAATCGAATAAATATCGTGATTGTTCGAAGGTGAAATGAGGTCGGTTCCTTGGCGCGCATTTCTTGCGGCAGCAACCTTTACCGAGACCTTTGAACCAGGCAAATGACCGCCTTCACCAGGCTTTGCTCCCTGTCCGATTTTAATCTCCAGGAGATCCACTGAATTACACAACTCCGCGTTGACGCCGAATCGTCCAGATGCAATCTGATGTCCCCGATGTTTTGCGTATTTGCCGAGCATGTCCTTGATCTCCCCACCTTCGCCATTCAGTGAGAGCATATCAAGTCGCTTTGCCGCCTCGGCGTAGGAGCGAAATGCAATCTCGCTCTGTGAACCAAACGACATCGAACTGATCAAAAAAGGAAGAGAGTGATCGCCTACAGATAGATCGACGGTATCAGGAGATGGTTTATTCGACTGTGGAACGATGTCGAGCACATGGCGAAGAGAGATTGGCTGCTTTATCTCGAGTTCACGTAGTTTGGCCGAATATTCTTCAAACGAGAGCGTACCGCCTGCGACGTCCCCAGCCGATTTCCAGATGCGCGGCCACAATTGATAGGGACGAGCAACGGAAGCTTTGGGTTGCTTTAGCAGCAATGCGCGTTCGCGCGCAACATCCGCAAAGAAGATCAAATCTGCACCTGAGCCCGCACCAAAAAAAGTGCGAATTTCCAGAAGGTCGGCGATTGTCTCAGAAAGGCCGATTGCGCTGAACAACCGATCATACCCGCGCAATTCGTGAATGCCAAGCGTTGACAACACCTTTTCTACACCTTTGGTAAGTGCAGCGTATACGTTCTCGATCCCCTTCCACCCATCCACCTCATAGGCTGTCTCCATATAGAGGTAGGGACAGATCGCATCGGCGCCAAGTCCGGCCAGAACCATCACATCGTGCAAGTTTCGCACAGCGCCTGTGCGAACAATCACACTGGCACTCCGCCTTGCACTCAGCCCTTCAACGACGAGTTCACGCAGCACGCGATGCGTCTTAGCGACAGCAAGTGCCGGATCGATAAACGTGCCACCGTCATCAAAAGAGAATCGATCATCAAGCACAAAGAGACGAGCGCCGCGCAGCACACCTTGCTCGACTTCTTCTGCGATTCTCACAAGAGCATCTTCGATTGTTTCAGACGGCAATAGCTGCGGATAAATTTCGCACAGTGCATCATCATCCCTCATGAAGTAGCGAATGACATCTTCATAGAGTTGGGTGCCGACTTTCGTTGCGAGCGCGCGATAGCGGTCTGCTTCAGGCAAACTGTGTCCGCCCAACAACAGCGGGCTCTGCAGTTCCAGGTGCAGTAAATGTTTCGATGAACCATCGATATGTGGCCGACCGCCGAGCACGACACGCGTTGAAAAATGTTCAATCTCTCGCTCGCGATCAACAGCTGGATTGGTCACCACCGCGACGGTTTCTTTCAAATAGTCGCTCAGATTCTGACGTTCCGCTGACAAAGCGGCGAGCGGTCCATCAAATCCGAGCGAGCGAATCGGCTCCGCCCCATTCGCCGTCTGCGCCTCTAAATTGCGCACATCTTCCTGATCCCAGCCGAACACAGCCATTCGCGCTTCACGCGTTCCGTCCGTAGCGCGGTTTGGCGTCAAGTGCGTATCACCCCAAACCAGTGGTCCGTGAAACGACACGCCTTGGCCGTAGCCCTTTATCTCATGACGTTCACGCATACGGGCATGCACCAAATGCTGAGCATCTGGATACGCGTGCACAATCGTCGGTTCCCCAGGCGGCAATTCGAGATAAATCTTCTCTCCTGGCGAGAGGGGGCGCGGATCGTGAATCATTTCAGAAAGTGAAACAACGCCCTGTTCACTTGAAAAAATTAAGCTTGCGTCTGTCTCGACCATCCAAAGCGGGCGTAGTCCCATCGCATCCACAGAGAACACGGCTTCTCTCCCGTGGCGCGATACGATTCCTGCAGGTCCTTGAGCAAACGGACCGAACAGCGATCGAATATACATGTAGAGATCCTGAAGTGGTAGGCTCATTTGCTTGATTTCATGAATGATCGGCGGGAACGCAATTTCCATGGCTTCGATGAGTGAATACGAATAGTTGTGAATCAGACCTTCAAGAAAACGGTCGAGATCCTGTGAATCACTACCTCCAGAGACCGTCTCAATGTTGACCATGCGCGACTCCTCACGCAAGCGATGAATCGTGTTCAATTCACCATTGTGACCGAGCAGTGTGAAAGGTTGAACGCGCTCGCTAGACGTCGTTGTATTCGTTGAATAGCGATTGTGTCCAATCGTAATGCGACTCACAAAAGACTCGTCATTTAAATCCGTGTAATAAGCGCGAAGTGTGTCGCTATCTCCGCGAATTTTATACACCGTGGATTGAGACGATAGAGAAGCCACATGGACTCTCAGTTGCGTTTCAATCTCCTTTAATAATCGATAACAGGCAGCGTCTACTCGTTCCGCTGTAGCGGTTGCGTCGTTGTATAAAAATGCAAATTGGAGAAAGTGAATTCCTTCTTTACGCCCGCCCGGACCTAGCGCCTCTGCGTGGACGGGGTCAATGACCACCTTACAAAGTGAAAAGCCCGCAGCCTCCGCCATGAGCGGCACGTTTTGCGCGACAGTCTCAACATCAACTGCTGTACCTTCGCTCGATTTCATTTCATCCGTAAGTAAAACGTGCGCGACGGCGAATAAAGGATTTGCGACAAGCTGACGCGCGACAACGTCCCCGCCTAATTTTTTTACCCAGATCGCGCGCGGTAAATCCACCAAAATGCCTGAGCCATCGCCTTCTTCTTCCACAAAACCGGCTCTGTGCTTCATTTGATCAAGTGCGCGTAATACTCGTTCAACATTCGCGCGCGTCGGTTGTGCTCCTTTTTCTACCCAAGCGACAATCCCACACGCGTCGTGCTCTTCTCTCTCTAGAAAGGCCATGGTATCGACTCCTTTACTTGAATCTGACGAACTCCATTTGAACCATCTGATTTAGATATACAAAAGGCGAAGAAACGCCCTTTTCAGGGAACCTCTCCGCCGAGTCTTTTATACTCACGGTGTAGCATTAGCACGCTTGCACCGCTTGGTCCTGTCCCGAAACATGCATCAGGCCGGATCCCTAGGTGCACTTCCTCTGTAATTTTACTATAGCGTGCATTGCATAGGAATGCAATCCACTTTATGTTCATAACGCTACCCCGAAAGCGATTGCGCGTTCAAATTTGTCTTAAATGTGATCAATCCGAAAATCGGTCTATCCAAATTGGACTTATTATGTGACAATCCAATTTGGAAATAGAACCGATTGTTTTCACGCGAGGACTCAAACACTCTGGCGGTATCTCTTCCCCATCATTTCAGGAAGCGCATCGCGTACGACATCAATCGCGATGGCAAAACCGATTCCCTGTGAACTCTGACTTACAGCCGTGTTAATGCCAATCACTTCACCGCGCAGGCTGATCAGAGGTCCGCCAGAATTGCCGCGGTTGATTGCCGCGTCTGTCTGCAAAAGGTGTGGGTAGGAGCGATCACCAATCTGCATAGGCCTTTCTTTGGCGCTAATAATGCCAACTGTAACAGAGTGATCAAGCCCCAACGGATTGCCGACTGCCATTACCCACTCGCCAACTTGCACATCCTTTGACTTTCCAAGACGCAAAATGCGAATCGTTTTTGGAAGATCGACTTTAAGAACAGCCAAATCATGTTCATAATTTGTTCCAACAACTTGAGCGATCAGCTTTCGATCTTGATTTCGCATTTTGACGTGAACTCGTGAAGCCCCGTGAATGACGTGTTCGTTTGTTAAAATGTAGCCGCGTTCATCAAAAATAAAACCCGTACCGATGTTCATCGCACGCGGTTCTTGTTCGATAAACATGTCGAACGGCAATCCAAATGGACTGCGAATTTGCCGATTGCGCGTGCGTTCATGAGCAACTTCAATATTGACAACTGCATCCTTACACTGATCGACGATGGATACAAAATCGGGCATCCGCAGGTTGCGCGGTGTTCGTGCCCGCAGTCCTTTGGCCGCGCTTGACGCTGATCCTTTTTTTCGCTGCAAAGAAACCACCTCGAACGTTTGACTAACGTCATCCTATTCGAGGTGGATGTTTCGGTGTGGGATATATGCCTGTGTCACCAGTAAAATCGCGGAATGTCTACAGTGTGAAGGTCACTTTACTTCAACATATCCTGCTGTCCCAGGGAGTTTATCTTCGGATAAAAATCTCATTCCGCGCTCTAATTTTTTGTATAGATCACGCGGATCTCTTCCACCAATGAGTGCGCCATTGCGGAGTGCAAATGGAATGTCGGTGCACGTGCCACAAACATCTGCGCAGTCCTTCAATTCGATCTCCACGTCCGGATAATCGTGTGAAATCGCTTCAAGCACACTCTGGCTATAAAGCGCGAGGTTTTTTTTACAAAATGTGAGTTGAACCGCGAATGCCATAGACGCTATTCTCTCCTCTTACGACAGGATCGATCGCCTCTATTGTACTCTATGAAACGAGTCAGAGAAAGTCAGGCACTGACGTTTCCTTCAAGCCAGAGGTTGGTAGCGAACACCAAAGTTCCCCTTTCTCGTCCGATAAATTTGCACTAAAGGTTTGCGATATCCTCGTAAAACCTGATCATCACGCACGCACATCGCCACGTAATTCGCCACGGATCGCGAATCATAAAGCCGTGCCTCATATACCCACGTCATGCGCACCCTCCTCACACGATCCATTTTACTCTTAGGGATAGCGTACCCTTAAGGTGTGAGCTCATGTATCACAGAGTAAAAAATGCTCTTTGCCGCTTTATTTGGAGAATCACTTTATAGTGGCGTTATGATACATCAAGCGCTACGTGGTAACCGGCGAATTTTTTGACATTCAAAACACCGTCACTAAAAAGAAGGTATTGCCCACGTACGCCGATGAGATCGGATGTTACCTCTTCTTTTTCAATGTTCTTAGAGACCGCCTTGATGGTTACATCAGGTAAGACAGGGTAGTTAAACCGCTTTAATACATGTTGATCTAAGAGATAAGACTGAAACGATTCCGACACATTCCCTGCTACCTTCTCTGCCAATTGCAAAAGATCAACCTCTTCATGAACCCCTCTGACCATTTTTCTCCAGTCTGTCTTGTCAGGCATATTCTGTGCAATTTCGACTTCCATTTCTCCTGAACGCATTCGCGTCGGTGTTCGCGCAATCGCAACCGCCTGAACAGCGCCCTGATCAACCCATCTCTGCAGTTCGCGTCCCATTCGCGTGATTCCTACTTTTGCTTGGCTGCTCAAGGAGAGATACACCGTGTGCGGAATCATACAATGCGTCTGCGCGAATGACTCATCTCGGCACGTCCCCTGAGCAAAATGGCATTGATGCGGTTTTACAATGCACAAATCCGTTTCAGCAAGTGTAGTGACACATGGGAAGCAATACCCGTTTTGAAACAGTTTCTTTACGGCGCGCCCACACGCAATACAGTGCCGCTCTCCCAAAAATCGAATGTGGATGCGGCGACCAATCCAAGCGTTGACCGACGCAGTCTCTTCTCCTAATTGCAAGGAATACTGAACCTCATCGTCGTTTACGCTGTGGTTCAGTTGTTTGATGTAACCATTCATTTAAACCGCCCCTTCACAAATTTTATGAGCTACGAAATGGTCAGCCGTGAATGAAGCATACTACGTCAAAGGAGTGATCCACGTTGTTGGTCATCGCAGGATTATTGCCAGCGCTCGCATTTCTCTTTATTCTTTATCGCTTGGATCGACACCGCGAACCGCCGGGGCTTGTCTTTCGATTTTTTCTTGTCGGTGCGGTCGTCGTCTTGCCTGCCGGAATCGCAGAACGCACCCTTCTCGATCTGTACAGTCTGACGCCTGATCCACAACAAGGGTTCATTTATACAATGATCTCCGCTTTTTTTGTGGCCGGAGTCGTCGAAGAAGGACTAAAAGCGCTCTGTTTTTTGCGCCTTGTCGACCGCAAACCCTTTTTTGAGGAACCGTATGACGGAATTGTGTATGCAGGTGCGATTGGCCTCGGCTTCGCTGCCGTTGAAAACGTGCTCTATGTCACGAGTTCTGGAATTGACACCGCGTTTGTCCGCGCTTTTACGGCAGTCCCCGCGCACGCAGTGTTTGCAGTCATCATGGGCTCACGTTTTGCGCGCGCACGTTTCTTTGGCGCAAGTCGCTGGCCTGCTTTTGCCATCCCCGCGCTTTTGCATGGATTTTACGATGCGTTCGCCATGTCGCAGGGCTACGTTTGGAACCTAGCGCTCGCTTTTTACCTCATGGTCATTGTGGCGTACGCGATGCACGAACTGCGGATTGAGAAACAACGCGAGCTTCACTATCGAAGATCGTGACCGTGCGCGCCAAAAGGTTGAGGTACATCTGGCAAACCTTCAAAAAGGAAAAGCGTTCCATCTGTTGTGCGATAAATGTTCATGGCAATCGACTCATCCATCATCAGAAGCTGAAAGAGGTTCATATCCGTTTTGAAGTATGGACTCATATGTTCATCCTGCAAAGCGAGCGAAAGAACGCGATTGCGCTCAAGCAATGGAATCTCAAAGCCTGCGATGACAGGGAAATCCATGACGACGACGTCTTTTAACTGCGATTCGGGATTGAGTTTTTTTACCCACTCAAAGAGTTGTTTGGCTGGCTTTGCTTTTCGACTCGGGTCAAGAATCAGACCGTATTTCATCGCTCTCTCCTCTTTCAACGCAAAATTCCTACGCGAAACGGACATGCCGTAAGGTCATGTCCGTTTCGCGTTCCGAACCACGAGGATACGTTTCCTTGGTAAACCAACCGGATTTGAAAACGTAAACTCATGCAAAGCACTGTTGTTTCGCGCTCTCTGATCAGTATACAAGATATCACGACTCTTGGGGCACGTAAATCATCGCTCTGGGAATTATTTCTCAGAAGAAACGATTCTTGGATGTCTGACGCTTCGAGACACGTGTTTTAAGCATGCCCAACTCGCTTTAACACGTACTCTGCAAGCAATCTGGCGCCATAGCCTGTCGCTCCATGTGGACGATATCCGGCTGTTTTTTCTGACTCCATCGGGCCCGCCATGTCGATATGTGCCCACGCTTGATCGTCTGCGACAAATTGCTTTAGAAACAGTGCCGCGACAATCGCTCCACCCTGCCCTTTACCAATGTTCGAAAGATCTGCATAAACGCTCTTCAATTGCTCGCGATAACTCTCCGGGAGAGGCATTTGCCAAACATAATCGCCAGACCGAAGCCCTGCCTCTTTTACGCCTGAAACGATGTCGTCGCCGCCAAAGACTGCCGCATAGCGCGAGCCCAGCGCAGCCGCCGCAGATCCTGTGAGCGTTGCAATATCGAGCACTTCACTCGCATGTAATTCTTGTGCACGGATGAGCGCGTCCGCCAAAATAAGTCGCCCCTCTGCATCCGTATTTGCGACTTGAACAGATGTGCCGTTTCGATATTGAATCAATTCACCCGGAAGCATCGAGCCCGCGTCAGGTATGTTTTCCGTCGCCGCGATCAATCCGACAACATTGCACGGTAGATCAAGCTGGATGAGAATATCAAGCGCGCCAATCACGGCGCCTGCCCCGCCCATATCCATTCGCATATTGGAGATGTCTCGCCCCCCTTTGAGCGAAATTCCTCCTGTATCAAAGGTCACGCCTTTTCCTACGAGCGCAATCAGCGGTCGCGTGGGGTCGGTTGCATAGGTGACTTGAATAAATCGCGGGGGGTATTCACTCCCTTTTCCGACTGCGATCAGACCGTTCATCTGCTGATCGATCAGTTGCTGGCCAGCTAGTACTGTGACTTCCGCTTTGCTTCCTCTGAAATGATGTGTGACAAACTCGGCTAAGGTAGCCGGTCGCAGGCGATTGGGTGGTTCATTGACCAAATCGCGCGCAAGCATCGTTCCCCGCACAAAGGCGAGCGCGCGCGCAAGCGTTGCAACATGACGTTCATCCGCCATTAGCGTCACTGTTTTTACGAGGTGCGTGTCTTTCTTGGATTGGTAACGGTCAAAACGATACGCGCCAAGCGCCACCCCTTCGACCAGACAATGGATCTCCCGCTCTGCCTCCAAGAGATGGGGTAGTCCGATCGACACATCTTCCCACTCTTCTTTGGCAGCCGCGCGAATCGCCAGTCCTGCGGCATCGCGCAGCGTTTCTTCATCCACCGTTGAAGGATCGCCAAGCCCAACGGTGATCAGCGATGCATCACGTTCGTGAAATAAGGAGATGTTGTGGCGTGTGCTGTGACGTTTCGCGACGCCGCGAGCTGATAAAGATGAAAAGGAATTTGTATGAATCAGTTCGATATGGCAGGCCGCTGGCTGTGCGCTGTGCCCCGATAGGTGAATATTCAACTTGGCTGACTCCCTCTCGCGTTTCCCGCGCTGTACATGCCCTAGGTATAGTATACTTCAAGGTGTGGAGAAATGAGCAATTCATTTCCACTTCATTACAAAAGTCAAACTCCGGAGTGAACGACTGTGAGAAATGCCCGCACCCTCCTTGAACGCACGGTACTTTCAAAATCGATTGAAGGCGAGTTAAGAACATTTGACATTGACCTTCACGAAACTGATGCAGGATATGTGATGTATGTGTACGACCCCGAGGAAGCCTTTGAGACTGGCACATTCACATTTACCGGGTATGAATCCGCCAAAGCAGCGTTTGACGGATGTGTCGAAATTTTGATGCGAGAAGAGGTCCGAGACACCGATACGCCTTTTGACTTTGCAGAAAGAGTGCTTGAAAAAATCACACTGCAAACAGGTGTTACACCAACGTAACGCACTCATCGTCCAATTCTCTCGCCTGAAAAAGGATAGGCACGAGCTGTTCTGCCGTTTCGTTGATCTGCCAAATCGGAACGTGTCGACTGCGTAGAATGGCCAGCAGTTTGACGAGGGGAGACATTTCCAGTCGTGTTCCAACGACTAATGCAGCACTGCACGTCGAAGCGAGGCAAACCGCTTTCCAAAGATCGTAAACGGCTTCCCCCTCGAGAACGACATCTGGCCACAATGCGCCGTGACATCGCATGCACTGCCAAGTACTTGCTGTCATTTGAAAGACAGGCAAACGGTATCCGCACGTTCTGCAACGGACCGCGTGAAGGTTGCCGTGCAGTTCGATGACGTTTTTGTTTCCTGCGCGACGATCGAGTCCATCAATGTTCTGCGTGATGACATGAACACCGTGGCGGGCAAGTGTGCGATGTGCCGCGTTAGGTTCTGCGTGTAAAAATTCTGTTGTCATTTTACGATAATATCGTTCAAACTCATTTTGGTGACGTTGGGCGTGCTCAAGGCTAAACAAATGTTCGAGTCGGATGCCATAAAACTCACTCGACATCACAGGCAGTCCGCTCGCGCGACTGATGCCGGCTCCTGTAATGGCAAGAATTCGCGTTGCTTTTTTAAGGAAATCCTGAACGTGGCGAACGTTGTATTCCATTGGAGTGACTCCTTTTGCGCCTCCGTAGAGAGCCTCTAAATTGTGTCAATTTTACCGGGAATTCTTCGAAGGCTTGACGTTTCATCCCAAGGTGTAGTATTCTCACAAAAATCACAAACCTAAAACGTCGATGGAAATGAATCCACGGTTTTGTTCTCAGAGAGCTGACGGCTGGTGCAAGTCAGTGAACGTCCGTGGAGGTAGCCCTCCGGAGTGACCAGGTAAGGATGCCCCGTGTATCCAAACTGGTTCCGCACACCGCGTTATCGGTGGTACGACACACGTCGTAACAAGCCATGAATTTCATGGGAATCAGGGTGGCACCGCGGGTTGAAACTCGCCCCTCGCAATTGCGCAGGGGCGAGTTTTGCTTTGTTTTGAGATTCTTTTACGCCTTTATCATCAGAAAGAAAGGGGATTTTCAGATGTCGTTTCGCATTCTCGTAACTGACCCACTCTCCGAACAGGGGCTGGCGCAATTGTATGCCGCAAGCGATCTAGAGATTGTTCAAGAAATTGGTGTCAGCAAAGAAAAACTGGTGGAGATCATCGGTGACTTTGACGCATTACTGGTGCGCAGCCAGACAAAGGTTACAGAAGAGATCATCAAGGCAGGAAGCAACCTCCAGGTCATCGGACGGGCAGGTGTTGGCGTCGATAACATTGATGTGCGCGCTGCTACCAAAGCGGGCGTCCTTGTCATTAACGCGCCGGATGGAAACACCATTACGACGGCAGAGTTTACATTTGCGATGATGCTCGCCCTTGCTCGCCACATTCCGCAAGCGCACGCTAAATTAAAGGATGGCGTCTGGGATCGCAATCGTTTTGTCGGTGTCGAACTTCGCGGAAAGCATCTCTCGATACTTGGACTCGGCAGAATCGGAGCGGAAGTTGCAAAACGCGCACAAGCTTTCGGGATGCACGTCACTGCGTATGATCCATACCTCACACCAACGCGCGCTGAGAAATTGGGCATTAAAGCGGCCACATTAGAAGAAGCGATACGTACAGCTGATTTTCTAACGGTGCACACTCCACTGAGCAAAGAGACTCACCATTTGATCAGCGACGAACAATTTCACATGATGAAACCTGGTGTGCGAATTCTGAATTGCGCGAGAGGTGGCATCATCGACGAGGGAGCGCTCGCGCGTGCGCTTGAACAAGGCATTGTGGCGGGTGCCGCACTTGATGTCTACGAACAAGAACCAGCGGTGGGCCAACCCCTCTTGGCATTTCCGCAAGTGATATCAACGCCCCACCTCGGTGCATCGACGGAAGAGGCGCAAGTGAATGTCGCCGTGGATGTCGCGCAAGGTGTTGTCGACCTCCTTCACGGGCGCTCCTATCCGCACACGGTCAACCTACCCAGTTTAGCGCCAGAACAGCGTGCAATCCTTGAGCCCTTTTCGAATTTAGGAGAAGTGCTTGGAAGTTTTGCGGCACAGTTGTTTCGTGGCGGGGTACACCGCGTAACGATTCAATACGAAGGAGAACCAACGCAACACGCGACCGATCCGATCTCGCGTTCCACCCTTCGCGGCATTCTCAGCCGCTATTACCGAGAGGAAGTACATCTCATCAGTGTGGCACTCATCGCAGAAGAGATGGGTATTGAAGTGACGGAAACGAAGCTTCCACCCCACGGAGGTTACACCAATGTCATCCGTGTCACGCTGACAGGCGCGAATGAAGAAGTAACCGTTGCTGGTACTGTGCTCAAAGGTCACGGTATGCGGATCATCCAGATCGATCATTATCCCGTAGATATCACGCCGAGTTCTGCCATGCTTATGACCTGGCATCGCGATCGTCCTGGAATCATCGGTCGCGTGGGAAGTGTTCTCGGACTCGCCGGGATTAACATTGCATCGATGCAAGTCGGGCGTGCGATCGAAGGCGGAGAAGCGCTCATGTTGATGGCCGTCGACCGCTCTGTCTCTGATGAGAGTGTACAGGCGATACGCGACGCGGCAGACATGGAGCGGGTCGCCTATATCGAACTGCCAATTGCCTGATGAATTGAACAGAGGATGGTTTACACATTAACACTAGAATGACGTGCTGTGTCTATGCGCGTCATTCTTTTGCGAATGCGTGATGCTCATCAGGCGCATCACGGAGTGTGTTCAATTGCAATGCGTTTTGCGAACTCATAAAAGTACTGAAGGGAATTTGGATTCGCCATGGAATCCGGATTTGCTGCGCTCGTGCCATTCATACCCAATAGAATTTTTCGAATAGGCACCTCCATTTTTTTACCGCTGAGCGTGCGAGGCACGTCATGAATCACGTACATTTCATCAGGTACGTGACGCGGCGACACATCGCGTTTTAATTTTTCACGTATCTGAAGTTTTAGTTGATCCGTCAATGCACTACCTTGACGCAAGACAAGAAAGAGCGCTAAAAAGGACGGTCGTCCTAACATTTCTAGATCAATGACCAAACTATCGACCACTTCGTCGAACGCTTCGATGACTTGGTAAAGTTCACTTGTTCCCATGCGAATTCCGTTGCGGTTGATCGTTGAGTCAGAGCGCCCATAGATAACGCAGCTTCCGCGCTCTGTGATCTTTATCCAGTCTCCATGTCGCCACACGCCTGGATATTGATCAAAATAGCTCTCTTTATAGCGTTTGAACTCAGGGTCTTTAAAAAATGAAATCGGCATCGATGGCATTGGCGAAGTAATGACCAACTCCCCGACCTCATTGATGATCGATTCTCCCATTTCATTGAAGGCGTGAATATCGGCGCCAAGCGCGCGACAACTGATCTCCCCTGCGCAGATCGGCAAAAGGACCGAACCTGTGACAAACGCTGTGCACACATCCGTTCCGCCACTCGTAGAAACCACCATCACATCTTTTTTGACAGCGTCATACACGTAAACGAACAGATCAGGCGTGAGCGGTGAGCCCGTCGATCCGATCATTCGCAATGAGGATAAATCATAATGCTCGCTTGGGCGTAACCCTTGTTTTTTACACGTTGCGAGATAGGCGGCGCTCGCGCCAAAAACTGTCACTAAAG
Organism: Ferroacidibacillus organovorans; assembly: GCF_001642725.1. Classification (GTDB taxonomy): domain Bacteria; phylum Bacillota; class Bacilli; order Alicyclobacillales; family SLC66; genus Ferroacidibacillus; species Ferroacidibacillus organovorans. The sequence goes on along the minus strand of NZ_LSUQ01000007.1, from coordinate 27,461 downwards.
TATTCTGAGCCAATTCCCATAATGTATAGGGGTGCGGATGAACCGGGCTGCCGTCATAGAGAATGATTTCAGCGCCAACCAGCAATCCGCCGATCAAGTAGTTCCACATCATCCAGCCTGTCGTTGAATACCAAAAAAAACGATTCCCGGGATGCAGATCGACGTGGAGCTTCATTGATTTGACGTGCTCAAGGACGATCCCACCGTGACTCTGGACAATCGGTTTCGGCAATCCGGTCGTGCCCGAGGTGTAAAGAATCCACAGCGGGTGATTGAAGGGTACCTGCAGAGGTTCTAGTGCCGCGGCGCGACGAATCGCTTCACGATAAGAAACAGTATTTTTTTGGAAGTGATCGACTGAAACCGTTTCTGATCGATACGGAATAAGAATGGTGAGTTTTAACGATGGCAGTTGCTCTTGCAAAGAAGACACCATTTGCAGGCGGTCATAGTCCCTCCCCTGATAACGATACCCGTCGACTGCAATCAAAACAACCGGTTCAATTTGTGAAAACCGATCCATCACGCTTGCTGTTCCAAAGTCAGGGGAGCAACTCGACCAAATCGCTCCAAGGCTGGCCGTCGCCAAGAAGGCCACGAGCGTTTCCGCGATGTTTGGCGCGTAAGCGGCAACGCGATCTCCCTCTTTGACACCCCATTGCTTCAGATAAGATGCAAATGCGCCCACCTGCATTTTTAAATCACCGTAGGTCAAGGAATTCAGCGGTCGATTTTCGGATTGATGCCATACGGCGATTGAAGATTCATCTCGTTGATGAAAAACCTGATTCACATAATTGATCGTCGCATCTGGATAAAATTGCGCTCCTGGCATCTCTTTTGACTTCAAACAAGGCGACAGCGATTTTCGCTTCATTTGGATTTCTGCATAGTCAACGATAGAATCCCAAAACGCTTCCAGAGATTGAACTGACCATTCATGAAGTGAAACGTAATCTGAGAAATGAAGTCCGCGCGTATGCTGCAACCATTGCATATAATTAGAGATTAAAGATTGATCTTTCTCATACTGACTCGCTTCATACATTGGCGTACCTTCTATTACCTTTTCCACCCGTGTCGCCCCCCGCGATGCCACATCTTCTCAAGTGAAATTGTAAAGCGTTTTCAATGGAATGCCAAGGGCATTTTCATATCTGATCAAATTCTAAAGTAAATATAGATTCATTAAGATTCTATGCATGCTTATACTCTATATTATAATATTTTTAACTAACTTTATGTTGCAACTTACACATATGTGGAATATAGTTTACTCATGAACATACATCCTCTAGGATTAGGAGTGATAGATTTGGAAAAATTGGGGTACAAAATTCGCTTGCTGCGCCATAAGCGAGCACTCACGCAACAAGAAATTGCTTACCGTACTGGAATCTCAACACCGCATATCTCTTCCATTGAACGTGGCGAGAGACAACCTTCTCTCGAGTATGCGATCCGCATTGCCGAAGCACTCGGTGTTCCCGTCGGTTATTTTGCAGATAACGCAGAAGTTTCAACACTACCTGACGCCGAGAGTTATCAGGGTATCGTCGATATGCCAGGCTATTTGCAATCGTTCATTACACGTGAGAGTGCACAACCGTATCTTGCCATGGCCCATCGCGTCAGCCGACTCGACGAAACCGATTATAATATGATTTGTGCGATGATCGAAATTATGGCCCAAAGAAAGCGTCTCAAGAATTTTACAGATATTGAAATTTAAGATAGAGAAAGGCAGACCAATCTTTGCGAAAGGTCTGCCCTCTTGTTAAAAAACATTACCCTAATGTGGCCATGGTTCTCTGTCTCTTTGAAAACGTCACCAGCTCTTGATAACCCGTCTGTCTTGCAAATGCGATGGCCCGATCATAGTCGGCGCCTACATCCTCCGGTCTGTGGGCGTCTGAATTGATTAAAATAGGTACATTCGCCTGAAAACATGCGTGGAGCAAACCCGGAGCGGGATATAGTTTACCGACTGGTTTGCGCAATCCTGCCGTTGAAATCTCCACCACTGCATGATGTTTTGAAAATGTTTCAGCCAAACGTTTATACCAGTCATCCAAAAATGCGATGTCGTCAGGTTCGTAACCGAACACCTTAATGACGTCTGCGTGTCCTACAAAATCAAACAACTCGGTTTTGACCATACGCGTCAAGATATTGAAATACGTATTATAGGTTTCTTTCAGATCGCAGTTTTCCCAACGTTGTTTCATTTCAAGCAGATCAAAACCAAAATCGTCGAGCCAATGCACAGAACCAATCACATAGTCAAATGGATATGATTGAATAAATGCAGCGAGTGCATCTTCAGTGCCAGGAATATAATCCAGTTCTAATCCAAACTTTACCTGATGCCCGGCTCTTCGCGCCGCCATCACCATCTCCATGTACTCGTCCAAATCTTCCGTTCGCCGCTCACGCGTCCAGGGATTGTCAAACAAATGCGCCGTTTGATGAAAACGATAACCGTGTTCAGATACACCATACTCTTGAATACCACGTGTTTTGGCTACATCAAGAAACTTTTCCAGCCAGGAAACTGTATAAGGCCCGCGTTCTGTATGGGTATGATAATCCGTTAACATGATGCATACTCTCCACTCTTTTTGAGTTCTCTAGTCTACTTTCAGCGGTTTAAGCAAAAGGTGATGAATGCATCATACGATGATGTTCAATTTTAATGCAATGATCAGAAATGATTTCGACGCCATGCGCACGCGCATACGCTTCTGCTACTTGATGCACGACACCCAGTTGGAGCCATATCCGTGTAACTCCTATCGCAATCGCTTCATGTACGATCGCGGGAACTGCGTCTGCCCGACGAAAAACATCCACGAGATCAATTTTTTTAGGGATATCGCTCAATGACGCGTATGCTTTACGAGACAGAACGGAAGAAACGGTAGGATTAACAGGGAATATCTCGTACCCCTGCTGAAGTAGGTATGACGCCACCCGATAGCTGTCGCGATCTGGATTGTCGGATAGACCAACCACTGCAATGGTTCGAATCGTCGAAAAATGTGATTTCCATTTCACATCATCCATTCTAGCGCCTCCCTTACCACTGAAATTTCACACCATATTTACCGCGCTTGGTTTTGTACACATACACGTAGCGCGGCATTCGTTTTGCGTAGTGAAATCCTTCTTCACGTATTCGTGTCGCGAGGCAACCCGCCTGAAACTCAGAGGTGTAGAGTTTCCCTGTGTAGACCCAAGACACTTCACCGCCTCCTTTTCACTAAAAGTCTTTTATTCATGATTCACGAACCACTCTATGCTATTTCTAATCCGTTTCTTTTTGACACAGCGAAAAACTGATTGGTATTACGACAGAAAACGTTGTCCCTATGCCCACTTGACTCTCCACTCCGATTTCCCCGCCGTGAGCGCGAATGAGATTCTGAGTGATCGCCAGACCCAACCCTGTTCCGCCGCGTGAGCGCGTGCGCGCCTTATCTGCTTTATAAAAACGCTCAAACACAAAAGGGACATCTTCTTGTGGTATTCCTTCTCCAGTATCTCGCACACGTAAAATGAGGTGTGATTCATTCCGCGTAACTTGTAGAGAAACCCCCCCTTCTCTCGTATGGCGCAGCGCGTTATCAACGAGATTGGTCAAGACTTGCTCAATGCGATCTACATCTGCACAAACGATGATCGAGTTCAACTCGGTTTCAAGTTTAAGCGACAATCCGCGTTCAGCGTAGATGTTAAAATATTTGCGAGCCACCCTGCGCAAAACGACGAGCATATCCATGCGTTCAAAGCGCATGGAAAAGTTCCCCGATTCCAATTGCGCCAAGTCAAGTAGTTCATTCACTAAACGTCGCATGCGAAGCGACTCATCGTAGATGATTTGAGTGATCTCAGTCCGCTGATCAGGGTCATCTCCAAAGTCATCCAGAAGTGCTTCCGCATATCCTTGAAAAAGTGCAAGCGGCGTTCTCAGTTCATGTGAAACGTTTGCGATAAAATCTTTGCGCAAGCGATCGAGCCTTCGCTCTTCCGTTACATCGCGCAAGACAGTCACAGTTCCTCGCAAGACGCTCTTTCGATCTGACTGATAAAGCGGTGTCATACTGCCAATAAAGTGTCTACCGTGCCAGAAAAATTCCCGCGTCATGCGTGATCGCGATTCAAGTGTATCACGTTGCATTTGAATTAATTCTTCAGGCAGAGCGAATGGGCGTTCTTCCGCGGAGAGTGAGCGAAGATTCCTAAGCCATTGTTCCGCTGAAGGATTCAACAATGTCAATCGTCCGTCTACATCCGCCGCCACCACGGCGTCCGTCATCGCGCCAAGAATTCCACCGATCTCTTCCTTTTCTTCTGTCAGCGCGCGAACGGTTCGCTCTAATTCTCCAGCCACATGATTGAACGTATAGCCTAGTCTTCCCACTTCGTCCTGTGTCACAACACGAACGCGCGTATCAAATTTCCCACGCGCCATTTCTTCTGCAGCGTCAATCATTTCAATGAGAGGGCGCGATAAATTCTTCGATACGACAAACGCCAACCCTGTCGTAAGAACGGTGCCCAAAATAACTGCAAACATGATGAGATCTGAAATGACCTTTGCGGGATCATCCTTTGGATCCATCATTTCAGTAATGACAAGGAATGCTTCCAGCCCATGTTGTTGATTATGAATCGGCATAACGGCATAAACCACCGTATTGGGAGATGCGTGAGGCAGCAACGCAGGTACACCAGAGTCTACATAAGGGTGCCCAGTCAGAAAATCATTTCGTTCCGTTGGCGTCAAGGCGGTCAAAAAAGCGCGCGAGCGCGCGCTTTTTTGCGGCGGCGGAACTAGATCATACTGTCCGTGCAGCGCAGTCATGATGCGCGACCCAATTTCATAGGCGAGTGTTTGATTGGGTTCGCGCTTTAACAACTCACTGATTACCATGGCTTGACTTGTCAGATCGCGGCGCTGCATCGTCATGACATAGGAGTTTAAAAATTGCTCCAGATACAAAGAAAGTATGGCTAAAACCATCAAAACAAGAACAATGATGGTTAACCATAACTTTAAAACCACACTTTGACGAATCACTACTCTGACACCTCAAATTTGTATCCTACACCCCACACCGTGTGAATATGCTGAGGCACTCGCTCAGATGCCCTCCCAAGTTTTTCGCGAAGTCGTTTGACATGCGTGTCAACAGTTCGCTGATCGCCAAAAAATTGGTAATTCCACACATCTTTAAGCAATTCTTCGCGGCTAAACACTTTTTCTGGCCGCTGTGCAAGGTAAAGGAGTAATTCAAATTCCTTTGGCGTCAATTGAATCTCCTGATTTTCAACCAACACCTTGCGCGCATCAATGTTAATAACAAGTCCTGGAAACGTGAGTAGGTGTCCTGCTGCCGCTGTCGATTCGACAAGTTGCCCACCCGTCCTCCTTAGAAGCGCCTTGACGCGCATCATCAACTCGCGCGGACTAAACGGTTTTACGACATAGTCATCCGCTCCTAGCTCAAAACCGTGCACACGATTGCTTTCATCACCCGCAGCAGTCAACATGATGATCGGCGTATCTTTATATTGACGGATTTCCGAACAAACATCGCGTCCATCCATTCCGGGTAACATGAGATCAAGAATAATCAATGAATAATCCGTTTCCAGAGCTTTGGCAAGCGCTTCCGTCCCATCTTCAGCTTCATCCACAAAAAAGAAATTTCGTTCAAGGTACATCCTCACCAATCGACGGATCCGTTCTTCATCGTCCACTACAAGAATTCGCTCTTGTCCTGTGTCCACGGCCTATCCTCCCAGAAGTTCAGCCTATAAACATTAGAGTGCCTCAACACAAACGCTGCGATATACGCGTTTTATCGTGCCTATGTATAGCTTACTCTAGGAAACATATGGCTGCAAATCAAATCAGGTTAAACGCTATTTTCAAGACGTGATTGCGAAATCACTGAGAAGTGGCAAGATGGCAAAGTCGGTACAACTGTTTGACCTCGGCATCCGTCAGTTTACGCCATGTACCTGGGCGCAACGCATTTAGTGAAAGATTTCCGTAATGAGTTCTTGTCAGATCGAGCACGGGATGCCCAACCGCTTCAAACATGCGACGCACTTGTCGGTTGCGACCTTCATGAAGAGCAAGTTCAACGACGCTTGTCTTTCCATCCGTTCCGATAAGGCGCACAACAGCAGGCGCAGTCACCTTGCCGTCAAGGTCTACACCTTCGGTCAGTTGAAGAAGATCGCGCTCTGCTAGTTCACCCGCTACCGTTGCGCGATAAACCTTCTCAATCTCGTAGGAAGGATGCATTAAACGGTGCGTGAGCGCCCCGTCGTCGGTCAACAAAAGCGCGCCTTTTGTATCATAGTCAAGGCGTCCCACGGGATAGATGCGATTCGGAATCCCTGTGATTAAATCAAGCACCGTCTTGCGTCCCTGCGGATCAGACGATGTCGTGACGACACCGCGCGGTTTATAGAGTAATACATAGACAGGCAACGTATCGCGGTGAATGGATGCGCCATCTACTTCAATCGCTTGATTCGGACGCACCTGCACGCCCAATTCTGTGACGATGACACCGTCAACGCGAACGCGACCTTGGCGAATAAGATCTTCAGCCGCTCTGCGCGAAGCAACGCCCGCGTGAGCCAGCACTTTTTGTAGACGCTGCGTTTCTCTTTGCGCATCCTGCTTTACAGCGCGAGGATTTTGAGCGCCGTGACGTGTCGAAGAATGGTTCATTCGTTATGCATGCCTCCCAACTCACTTCTGAAGTAAGTATACCGCAAGAACGGAGGCAAAGGCGCTGACCAAATCAGACAACAATCCGACTTTTACGGCGTATCTCGCATTGCGTATCCCCACACTTCCAAAATAGACGGTCAAAACATAAAGCGTTGTGTCAGAACTTCCTTGCATGACGGATGCCATGCGCCCAATCAAAGAGTCCGGACCATGCGTCTTAAAAAGGTCTGTGACAACCGCAAGAGACCCGGCACCTGAGATTGGACGAAGAAGCGCCAGCGGTAGAAGCTCACTCGGGAAATGAAGGCGTACGAGCAGCGGCTGCACAGCGTGGATGAGCAGCGTAAGCGCGCCTGATGAACGGAAAATGCTCACAGCCACCATCATAGCAATCAGTTGGGGGATTAAATTGATGGATGTCCCAAATCCCTCTTTAGCGCCTTCAATGAACGTGTCAAAAAGCGGCACACGTCGCATGATTCCAATAACGAGAATCAATGCGAGCGTACTTGGCAGCATCAGGTTTGAGAGAAAGGTGAGTACATTCATGCTGCGATATCCATGGTTCTTTGCCTTTTTCGCCGCGCCCGTCTACGGTAAAAACGATCAAGAAATATGGCGGCAGACGTAGCAATCAGTGTGGCAAGCATCGTATCAACCACAATTCCTGACGGGTTTTTACTGTGAAACTCAAGCCGCAACCCAATCATCGTCGCTGGAATCAAAGTTAGACTGGCCGTGTTTAGCGCAAGCAGTGTACACATCGCATCCGATGCCGTATCCTTCTCTTGATTCAGCGATTGCAATTCGTCCATCGCCTTGAGCCCGAGTGGCGTCGCCGCATTGCCGAGTCCGAGAATGTTTGCGCTCATATTGGCGATCAGAGAACCCATTGCAGGATGGTCGACCGGAACCGATGGATAAAGCCACTTCGCAAAAGGTCGAACGACCCGCGCGACGGCTCGGATCAACCCAGACCGCTCTGCAATCTGCATCATGCCTAGCCAGAAACTAATGATGCTAATCAAACCAAACGAGACGACGACCGCATCTTTGGCTCCGTTAAAAAGTCCTTGCGTAAGTGTGTCCATGCGCCCTGTCGCTGCTGCAACGGCGATGCCAGATAGCATTAAAAAACCCCAGATAACATTCATCACGACGGATTCTCCCCTCCCAAGGACACCCGAAAACGTGAAGCGGTTTGGAATTATGAGCGATGAAACAGGCCGCGAAGCCACCCGATGAATCCAGAACCTTTCACATCATTGTCAGTCTTAAGCACGGCAGACCCAATTCGTTTGCCGTGAAACACATAATCGACCGTTCCCGCAACCTGATTTTTTAGGATAGGTGCACTGAGCGAGCGTACAGCATGCACAACGACGCGCACGTCACGCTGTTCATCCTGTTTTAATGGATAGATGGCATGACCAACCGCGCGTGCCCCAACGGTTGCGGTTACGCCGTATCGGACAGGAATCTTCACCGTTTGTGCAAAACGTTCCACAAGTGGTTTGCGCTCGAATGCTGTGAGTCCGTATCGCAAGAGACGCATTGAATCAACCCAGTCATTTCCGTCGCGCAAAACAATGAGTGCAACTTGATGACCATCTTTTGTCATGGAGGAGGCTAGACAGCGACCAGCCTTTTTCGTGTACCCCGTCTTGACACCATCCGCTTCAGACATGAATAGAAGTTTATTTTTGTTCTTCATTTTTCGATCCCATGGTTGGTTGGGCCATGGCATCGAATAATATTTCGTTCTCACAATCTCGCGAAACATAGGATTGTGAAGTGCGGCAGCCGTCAATAAAGCCATGTCATTTGCGGTTGAGTAGTGTTCAGGGTGATCTAACCCGTTGGGATTGACAAAATGACTGTGTTGCGCCCCTACCTTTCGTGCGTCCGCATTCATCATCGACGCAAACCGAGCAACCGATCCGGCAACGCCTTCTGCGATTGCAACAGCAGAGTCATTTCCGCTTCGCAACATCAAAGCGTACGTGAGATTGCGGATCGTCTGCTTTTCTCCTTCGGCGAGATAGACGGATGAACCTTCTTGACGCACTGCGTTTCGCGAAACGGTTACCGTTTGATTGAATTTTGGTGAACGCACCGCAATCCAGGCCGTAATGATTTTTGTTAAACTGGCGATTCTCATTCTGCGATCGCCTAATTTCTCGTAAAGAATTCGTCCGGAATCTACATCGATCAAGGCGGCCGTCTCAGCGCTGTTTTCCGTCCCCGGTTGAACTTGCTGCATGCGTTGAACATGCCTTTTCATCCGTTTTGCATCCGCGTGCTGATCAAATGGTGCGTTTGTAAAGACAGACGCTGACGTGCAAACAAGGATGACAAGCAGCGCAACCCGTTTACACATTACTCTATGAGTTGACTTGTCCAAGTAGACACACCTCTAACGGAAATCAACTTATCCCGAGCGCTTTGCATCATCCTTCAGTCTCCTTTACAGCGCGACTCTCGCGACGCGAAACCGCGTACGCTTCAAGCCGATCCAGCATTTGCGGCGCAAGATCGATCAACCGATCATACAACTGATTGCCAGGTTCCGCAGAAAGTAGTTTGACCTGACCATTGCCAACGATCAAAAAACCCATCGGCTGAATCGAGACGCCACCACCTGCACCGCCCCCAAACGGCTGCTGGGCGTCACTCACGACAGCCGATTCCCTTCGCGTGCGTATTTGGCTGCCTCCAGCGGCAAAGCCAAATCCGACGCGACTGACAGGAAGAATCACACTGCCGTCAGGAGTTTCTACTGGATCCCCGATGATTGTATTCACATCAACCATGGTTTTTAAGTTTTCCATTGCCGTTTGCATGAGGGATTGAATCGGATGTTCGGACACGTGAGATCCCTTCTTTCACCAGAGAGACTAAACGAACAACTACCACGATAGCTTGACCGAGTGTCACACCGACTATACAAGTGATCTCACTCTCAAGCGTTAACTGTTCATACAGAGGCGTGATTTCCAGGGTGATTTCGTTTGTGAAGCAAATCATTCTTGAAAGAATTCCTAAAATTCCACTCTTTAAAATCCAAAACCCGCCGACTGCGGTGGCCGTCTCTGCAGCGTTTGGTAGACCGACAGCCGATTCCCACGTAAAGTATGTAACGCAAAGCGGCCGTATCGCCTTTTTTAGACGAGGCAAAGTATCTTCCAGAATATCAATCATTTCTGTAACATCATGAAGTTTATCGAGAATCTCTTCATAGCCAATCGGTTTGTGCTCTTTAAAAGGAAACTTATCCGCGGGCGAGGTGGATGCCGGAACCCTGCGCTTTGATTTGCGGCGCTTGAAGGGTGGCAGTTTCAGACGGATGCCCGCAAGGACGACGCTGACACGCACATGCGTGTGACGCATTTGGAGCGCCGCGCTCACCTCAATACGAACAGGTAAAAGGAGAAGTAAAAGAATGAGTAGCAACGTAAAAAAGAACCAAAGCAAAATGGGGTCACCTACCACTGAACGGAATCTAATCTCATCCCGTCCAAAAACATCCGCGATGTTCAGGTAAGTTTGTCCAGAACGCTTGGTCCCTATTCTTCTTTCGCTATTGCTGTTTCGTCAAGTAACCCGTCCGCAATCTCTAAAGGAGGAAGTTGATCAGGTGAAGAAATCCCAAAATGATCAAGGAAAAGGCGGGTTGTCCCATACAAATAGGGTCGTCCAGGTCCCTCCGCTCTTCCCATTTCTTCGATCAGCCCGCGCGCGAGTAGCGTTCCGATTGCGCGCTCACTCTTGACACCGCGAAGCGCTTCAATCATGGTGCGCGTAAGCGGCTGACGATAAGCAATGATGGCGAGCGTTTCTAGTGCAGCCTGCGACAGACCCGGATGCGACGGTGTCTCGGCAAGGCGGGTCAGATAAGGAGAAACCGCTTTGTGTGTGACAAGTTGCCACGTATCTGCCGTCTTTATACAGGTCAGCATGCGCATGGATTGCTCTTGTAAAACAGTGAGACGATGACACAATTCAGGCACAAGCGACTCAGAAACAAGAAGTCCTTTGGCTATCGCTTTTGCGGTCAGTCCTTCCGTTCCAGCGGCAAATAGCAAACCTTCCAAAAGGTTTAACAAGCGTACTTCCTCTTCTTTTGCGAGTTCATCCCACTGCTCTTGGGTACCGATGAATAGTCCCTGTGCAAACGATTCTTCATCATTTATTTCGTCAAAAGCGTAATCCGTTCGATCCATATCTCGGAAAAGAGTCCCTCCTGTCGACAGATAACCTGCTGATTTCGAATCAATTCGAGCAACGCTAGAAAAGACGTCACGATTTCCCGGGGATGATCGATCAGCAAAAGCGACGAAAAGGTCGCAGGCGCATCCCGCAACATGCGTAAAATTCGCTTCATACGCTCCGGAATGGTTTCCCGTTCACGAACGACGCGGACATCTCGCTCCTTTGGCATGCGCGCCATCGCCTTTTCAAATGCTGTCATCAACTGCTCGGCAGATACGCCAAGGAGCGGCGGATCACTGCGCTCCGTTCGATACGCATCCAGATTCATCGGCATCCGCCCAACGGACTGTGCTCGCTCACCTTCCATTTCTTTGAGCACGCGCGCGACTTCCTTAAACGCCCTGTATTCAAGAAGTCGCTCCGTGAGTGCGCGCTCTGACGCGATCAAATCGATCTCGTCATCTTCTTCGATCAGCACCTCTTGGCGTGGCAAAAGCGCACGCGCTTTGAGAGCGACGAGAGATGCAGCCATCACCAAGAATTCACTCGCCACTTCTAGCTGTGCGTCGAGTCGATCTTTTAACACGCGTATATACTGATCTGTGATAAGCGCAATCGGAATTTGGTAAATGTCAATCTCGTGCTTTTCAATCAGATGCCAGAGCAGATCAAGAGGCCCTTCAAACGAATCGAGCGTCACATGAATGGGGTGCTGTTCCATCAGAAATTCCTGAACCACGCATTCAAAACATACTGCGTGGTCGTGCCAATCACGGATGATCCGAGCGGACTGATCAGAAAAATGAGCAGGATAATCATCCCGAATCGTTCAAAGGACGCCGTCTTTAAATACATTTTTCGCGGCATGAGGTGATGGAGAATTTGCCATCCGTCAAGCGGCGGAATCGGAATCAGATTGAAGATGGCAAGCGCGACATTCAACTGCATCATATAGAGAAAGAGATAGAACACAAACTGACCTAATCCTGTCATATAGGCAGAACTCGTCAGCATATTGAAACTGACCAAAACAATTCCGCTAATCACGGCAAGAAAAAGGTTCATGAGTGGACCTGCGAGCGCGATAAAAATGATGCCGACTCGGACATTTCCGCGAATCCTCCGCGGATCAAAAACGACAGGGCGCGCCCATCCAAATCCGGCAAAAATGACGACGATAAACCCGATGAGATCGAGGTGAACCAGTGGGTTAAGCGTCAACCGCCCTTGCCGTTTGGCCGTATCATCCCCAACGAGAAACGCAGCCAGCGCATGTCCAAACTCGTGAAAAGAGAGTCCCACGACAAACGCAATTAGAATAAAGATCATGTTGTGACTCAAGAACAACAAGCGATTCCCTCCTCTTTCCGAATCAACCGAGCGATCTGTTCGGGGCACTATCGATCGCTTTGATTCGCGCTGGCAACATCTCCCGAAACGGGCCATAGACGCTCGAGTTCTGCGCGATTTCGGCGCGGGCACGCGCGCGAAGACGCTCAATCGATGGGATGAATGTAGGCTTTTTGACGGAATAGAGCAGAAGGTTATGCTCTGAAAAAGGAAGTATGCCAACATCAATGCGAAAGGTCGGACCAACCGCACGTAAGAGTTCGTTGCAAAGCCGGCGATAGCGTGATGCGCCTGGACCAAATGTCGTCATAATCGCGTTGATGGCAAGTACGCCACCAGGGATCAGCAGATCAGCCAACCGCTTTAAAAAGGGTTCACACAGCATCCCGCTCGGCGTATCTTCTTGATAGTAGGCGTCGAGAAAGATGAGATCATAGGACGGATACAGTCGATCAAGGCAGGCGCGCGCGTCCGCTTCGATAAGTTGTACCGCGTCGCGTGACAGGCCAAAATACTGTTCTGCAACGTGAAGGACCATTCCGTCAAGCTCAATGCCCGTCATTCTTGCCTCGGGGTGCCTCCAGTGAATATGAGTGAGTGCGGTTCCTGTGCCAACACCAATCGAGAGAAAATTTTCTACTGTGGGCACCCACGCCGTATGCAAAGAGAACGCTTGTTGGTACGGGAAATAAAGACGTTTCGGTTGATTGAGTACACACGCTCCCTGCCAGCCGGCAGATGCGTCTCCAAAACGCAAAAAACGAACATTTTGCTGTTCTCCAACACACACCGTCTGATAGGATGACTCTTGACGAAACAGGATTTTCGTCAAATCAAGCGAAACTCCTCAATAAATTTGCCATCTCAATGGCGGCGACAGCCGCATCCCAGCCTTTATTGCCCGCTTTTGTTCCTGCGCGCTCAATCGCTTGCTCAATTGTGTCGGTCGTAAGCACGCCAAAGATGATGGGCACGCCTGTCGCGAGTGAAGACGATGCGACGCCTTTTGCCGTTTCTGATGCAACATAGTCAAAATGCGGTGTAGAACCGCGAATCACCGCTCCAAGCGTCACGATCGCATCATAGCGTCCTGTTTCAGCCAGCCGTTTTGCCACGAGCGAGATTTCAAACGCGCCTGGTACAAACGCCAGGTCTACATCTGCCTCCGCAACCCCGTGTCGCGTAAACGCGTCCTGAGCGCCCGCCAGTAAGCGCAGTGAGATCAAATCATTAAAGCGTCCAACCACCACCGCCATTCGCAAACCCTGTCCAACCAGGTGACCTTCAAATTGACGTCCCATTCGTAAACCTCCGTCATTACATATTAAGTAAATGGCCTAATTTTGATTTTTTCGTCGCTAAATACTGAGCGTTATGCTGACTTGCGTCCATTTGAATGGGAACGCGTTCGACAACGCTCAACCCATATCCTGAGAGTCCGCTTATTTTACGCGGATTGTTTGTGAGCAAGCGCATCTCTCGTACGCCTAAATCCTCAAGGATCTGCGCCCCAATCCCATAATCGCGCAGATCAGGCGCAAATCCAAGCTTTTGGTTTGCCTCGACCGTATCAAACCCTTGCTCTTGAAGTTCGTACGCGCGAATTTTATTGATCAGTCCAATGCCCCTACCTTCTTGTCGCATATAGAGTAGCACGCCTGAACCTTCCTGTGCGATGGTTTCAAGCGCTGCGTGTAATTGTGGCCCACAATCACACCGATGTGATCCGAAGACATCACCCGTCAAGCACTCCGAATGCACGCGCACTAGTGTCGGATGAGTGGGGGTAACATCCCCCATCACAAGGGCGACGTGCTCCTTTTGATCCAGAGCGTTTGCATACACGTAGATTTTAAAGTCGCCATACGTTGTCGGCAACAGTGCTTCCGCCTCGCGTGTGACAAGTTTTTCTACGCGCTTTCGATACGCGATGAGATCTGCGATTGTAATCATGTGCAGACTGAATTCATTTGCGAGTTGCAACAAGTCAGGAACGCGCGCCATTGTTCCATCCTGTTTTAAAACTTCGCAGATCACGCCAGCCGGCTTTGCACCACAAAGTTGTGCGAGGTCAACCGCAGCCTCTGTGTGACCTGCCCTGCGCAAAACGCCACCTTCTTTTGCAACGAGCGGAAACAGGTGACCAGGACGGCGAAAATCTTCCGGTTTGCTCCCATCCGTGAGTAGCGCTTGAACCGTTTGCGCGCGTTCAAACGCGGAAATTCCGGTGGTCGTGCTCACATGATCCACCGAGATGGTGAAGGCTGTGCCGTGCAGATCACTATTTTTCTCTACCATGGGGTGAAGGTGAAGCGCTTTTGCGTGTGACATCTCTATCGGTATACAGACGAGACCGCGGCCGTGGGTAATCATAAAATTGATGACTTCTGGCGTCGCATACTCCGCGAGCGCGACAAAATCCCCCTCATTTTCGCGATCCTCATCGTCAACCACAATAATGATTTCCCCGCGTCTAAGTGCCGCGAGCGCAGTTTCAATTGGAGAAAACATGGATCCTCCACTCCCTTGGGCTTGGCTCTTACCCGGCCACATTTTAAACGATCATCTCTAATAACCGTATTGTTGCAATTTCGCAAACGTTAAACCCGATTGTGCTTCACCTTTTTGCCCAGATAACAGCCGCTCTACATATTTTCCAAGTATGTCAACTTCAAGATTAACCGATTGACCGATCATAAAATCTTGTGCAGTCGATTCCCCTGCAGTGTGTGGAATCAAAGAGACGCGAAACGCTTCATTTGAAACATCCATGACCGTCAGACTGATCCCATCCACTGCAATCGAGCCTTTCTCAACAATATACCTCATGGTGTCTGATTCCGCTTGAATTGTGACGATGCGCGCATTCTCATCAGGTTGAATCTGGCGTATTTGAGCGACCGTGTCAACGTGTCCAGCCACAATGTGACCGCCAAATCGTCCATCCGCGCGCATGGCGCGCTCCAGATTGACGCGCGAACCAGGCTGTAGACGCTTAAGTGTCGAGCGATCTACCGTTTCAGGTACGACATCCACTGTGAAGCGATCGTCGAAGCATTTCGTAACCGTTAAACAGACGCCACTCACTGCGATGCTATCACCGATCTTCGCATCTTCAAGGACGCGCTTCGCAGTGATTGTGAGCAGGAGTGAGCGACCTTTTCGCTCGATCTGGTGAATACGCCCTACCTCTTCCACAAGTCCTGTGAACATCGTATACCTCCGTGAGCACCATGCTCATCTGTTAACACAATAAACATTATGTATACTTAAGCGCGCCTTTCGTCAACACATCGCTTCCAAAGACCTCAATCCTGGGGTTCTCAAGTGTGAACGCTGAGTGTAAGGATTGGATCGCGAGTGCTCCCAGTCCCGAAATGCCCTGTCCAAGAATGAGAGGGGCATGAAACCACCAGAGCTCTGTCGCGAGACGCTCACTTAAAAGCGCTGTCGCAATCGTAGATCCGCCTTCAATAAGGAGATGTATAAATCCTATTTCTACCAGTTTGTGAAGCGCGGTTTTCATTGTAAACGTCTCGTGAGGTCCGATGACAATCACATTGACACCGTGCGCTCGCAACTCGTGAACACGATCCATGGATGCATCCTCACTACAAAGCACATACGTTTCTGCCGCGCGATCCGAAACAAGGCGCGCATCCAGAGGTAGGCGCGCCTTGCGATCAAAGACGATGCGCGCAGGCTGCCTGAACTCTCCTCCAAGCCGCACCGTGAGCTTTGGGTCATCTGCAAGTACCGTTCCGATCCCTACACCGACGGCGTCCACCTGCGCGCGCAGGCGATGGACTGCCGCACGTGCCGCATCGCCTGTCATATATAAACTCTCACCTGATGCAGTCGCCAAAAATCCATCGAGCGTCGTCGCCAATTTCAGCGTAACATATGGAAGTCCTGTAGCTTTGACATGAAGATAGGGGCGAAGCAACTCCTCTGTTTGTTCACGCATGCATCCTACTTCAACCGAGATACCCGCTTCTCTCATGCGAGAAATACCTCGCCCAGCAACGCGCGGATCAGGGTCCTCAAGCGCGACGACAACGCGCGTAATCCCCGCTTGAATGACCGCGTCAGCACACGGAGGGGTTCTACCGACGTGCGCGCACGGTTCCAGCGTAACATAGAGTGTGGCGCCGCGCGCATGCTCCCCCGCCATTCGCAACGCGTGAACTTCGGCGTGAGGATCGCCCGCCTTGAGATGGGTCCCTAAACCGATCACTCGCCCAGCAGCGACAAGGACTGCTCCAACCTGTGGGTTGGGATGGGTTTGTCCGCGTGTCGCACGCGCGAGCATGAGTGCCAGATCCATCCAGTGGCGATCTATAGTGCTCCATTCGATCACGATGATCCTCCTGCACAGCAAACGATTTTCTCTAGTTTCCAAAGTATACAGATGAGCTTTCCCTGTTGTAAAGCGAGATCGGAATTCCCTCGCAGCAGGAATTTCGATCACAAGAAGGCGCCCACACCAAGTCGCATGGTGTTTTGGGCGCCCTTTTTAATAAGGAATGAATGGACAACTAGTAGGCTTGTGCAATCGCGCGCGGTTGACGGACGCGTCGCACAAAAGATGACACATAGGGCCACATCGGTGTAACAAAACCCACAACACCTCGAAACATCCCGAAAAAACGTGCGATGCGAGGTACCCACGCGAGGATTGTCAGCACAACATCCCCTCCTCATCACACAGTGTATGTCAAAGAGTGATCGCGTGGAGCGACGAACGCCTACAGATCAAGACTGCACACATCGCTGTATGTTTCACGGCGAATGACAAGGCGCGCCTCGCCGCGTTCAACAAACACGACAGCTGGGCGAGGGAGTCGATTGTAGTTACTTGCCATTGAGTAATTATACGCACCCGTGCATGAAACGGCGAGTAGATCTCCTGGGTGCGGTTCCGGAAGCAGCGCATCCCACAATATCATGTCTCCGCTCTCACAGCACTTTCCCGCCACAGAGACAGTCTGTTTCGATTCATCGAACATGCGATTGGCGATGCACGCCTCGTAAACCGCCCCGTACAGTGCGAGGCGCGGATTGTCTGTCATTCCTCCGTCAATCGCAATATAGTCGCGCACATTAGGGACAGATTTGCGACTGCCAACTCGGTAGATCGTAGTGCCCGCTTCTGCGACAATGCTTCGGCCTGGTTCAATCATGAGCTTGGGGAGTACAAGACCGACTCGTTCGAACGCACGTTTAGCACCTTCAATAAGCCCTTTGACAGCTTGTTCTAAAGGTGGCAAACGATCTTCTTTGGTATAGCGAATTCCGAGTCCGCCACCCATATTGAACCATTCCAGTGTGTCACAATTCACTTTTATGCGCGAATAGAGTTGAGCCATACGTTCGCTCGCGATGTGAAATCCGTCTGCCTCAAAAATTTGTGAACCGATATGCATATGAAGGCCAATGAGGATGAGATGTTCCTGTTTGAGCACAAGACTTGCCGCCTCATCTGCTTGTCCACTAAACAAATCAAATCCGAACTTGGAATCCTGCGTACCTGTCGTTATAAATTCATGCGTGTGCGCATCGACGCCCGGCGTGATTCGCAATACAACACGCATAGAAGTGTTTCGTTTGCGTAGAATCTCAACCATACGATCGATCTCGTCGAAGTTGTCAATGACAATATGGTGAATGCCAGACATAATGGCATATTCGAGTTCGTCAGATGATTTATTATTTCCGTGCATATAGATTCGTTCTGGAGGAAAATCAGCTGCCAGCGCGGTGTGCAG
The DNA here is from genome assembly GCF_001642725.1 of Ferroacidibacillus organovorans. Classification (GTDB taxonomy): domain Bacteria; phylum Bacillota; class Bacilli; order Alicyclobacillales; family SLC66; genus Ferroacidibacillus; species Ferroacidibacillus organovorans. The sequence continues at coordinate 9,374 of NZ_LSUQ01000007.1, read as the reverse complement.
TTCGCCGCCAGAAACCACGTCGAGCCACATCGCTTCCTCATTTGCAAGTCGGCACATCGCTTTGCAAGAAAATGCCTTGCTGGCGTAGGCAAGAACGTACGGCACCTGAAAGGATAGTAACGACTTCCAATATGCGCGAATGCGCTCTCTAATCTGCTCTACATCATAAAGAATAAGAGGTGTTCCGTAGGTTGCTGCGAGATCATCGACGGTGCATCCGCCAATCTCAAGAACGCCTCGTTCATTGACACTGCTCGTCCCATGCAACTCCATCGTCTGTCTCTCCCGCCTGTATTTTTATGCATAAAAATCGCATCTGACCAACAATGATATCATTGCTGACCTTGATTCACAAGGTGGTGGGAACACGTACGCACGGACGCGTGCGATCGAGTTCAATGATGATTCTCAGTGCTTCCTTCGTAACCGGATAGCCTCTTCGGAAATGATCGGCACCTCGCATTTTTCCAATGTCCCCGATGCCGATGAGAATGGGCGAATGAATTTTCCGGAGAATATCAACCGTGTCGCCGAACAACACTTTTCTCTTACTGCGCAAACGATACCCATTTTTATTAACGGCCGCATCCACGATCCTGCCGTTTCGATCCACAGAAAAATCGATTTTAACACCGCGAACATAACGTGTGTCACTGGCGACTGCCAGAATCCCAATGACCACGATTCGATGATCAAAGCAAAGATCTTTTAAAACATGTTCACCCGGCCCCTGTCCGCGTGATCCGTTATCATCCACCATGACAATCACCGGATCATGCGGAGTCATAAGAATACAACGTAAAACATCTTCACCAGACAGCGGCGTTGGATGACCACCCGAACGAGAAATTACTCTTGCACCGAGTTCTTTTGCCACATATTCTAGTGTCCGCTGTGCAACGATATCCCCGTCCGTTACCAGAATGACTCTTTTTTTGTTCATCAGCTACGCCTCATTAACCGCGCGCGCGAAAAACCAGCGTTGACAAAAATCCAAAGAGGATAGCAGCTGAAATCCCTGCACTCGTCACCTCAAAAATACCCGTCACAAGACCTAGCCAACCGTAATGGCGTGTCTCTTCGATCGCTCCATGAACCAGTGAACTGCCAAAGGATGTAATAGGCACGGTCGCACCCGCCCCGGCAAAGCGAATCAGTGGATCATACCACCCAAGCCCTTCAAGAATCGCACCGGCGACGACAAAAATGACCATAACGTGCGCAGGCGTTAATTTGGTCAAATCAAACAACAACTGACCTATGGCACAAATGAGTCCACCAACGAAAAAGGCCGCTAGAAAAATTGCAAGGGTTCCCATCGAATAAACCTCCTTTGTTACCCTTCAAATGTAACCGCGTGCGCAATACACGGTATCGTGTCACCTTGCAAAACAGTGAGCGGAGAAAGCAAAGCGCCTGTTGCAATCACCAAAATTCGTTTATTCTTACCTTCTTTTAACTTTTTAAGCAAGTACGAAAGCGTCACCACTGTACAGCATCCTGGTCCACTACCGCCTGAAAACACTTCCGGTTGATTTTCGTTGTAGAGAAGAATGCCGCAGTCTGTGAATTGATGACCAGGATCAATACCTTGTTCGAGCAGCATTTGACGCGCCAGCGGATGGCCCACACGGCCGAGGTCACCTGTCGCGATCAAATCATAATCAAGAACGGAACGACCCGTAGCTTGAAGGTGGACGCGCAGTGTATCTACGGCCGCAGGCGCCATGGCAGCGCCCATCTCCCAAGGATTGGTGATTCCGAAATCAATGACGCGACCGATGGTCGCCTCTGTCAACGCCGGGCCGTCTCCCTTTGCTTCAAGTATTGCGGCGCCGGCAGCCGTTGCTGTACAATGTGCCGTCTGCGGCTTTTGACCGCCGTACTCTGTTGGATAACGAAAGGTGCGCTCCGCTGTACTGTTATGGCTGCTCGCCCCTACAAGAACCTTTTCGCTGTTTAAAGAGTCGATCAGCAGTCCACCCAGTGCAAACGACTCCATAATGGTTGCGCATGCGCTAAATACGCCTAAATGTGGTCTACTGTGCGTTCGGGCAGAAAAACTGGCGCTGATGTTTTGTGCCAAAAGATCTCCCGCGATGACATGCGACACATCCTCCATAGAATGATTCGCCTTTTTTGCAGCGAGTCGTTGCGCTCGTTCAAACATGATTCGCTCTGCTTTTTCAAAACTGTTTTCTCCAAAATACGCGTCGCGCTCCACCTCATCAAACCAAGATCCAAGTGGCCCCTCTCCCTCTTTAGCACCGACAACGGTAGCGGAGCCAGTAATGCGGGGGCGTGATGGAAATCGCCACGTTTGTTTACCTACCTGCATCGACGATGCCCTCCTCTTTGCGTTATCCGTGCAATCTGATGTACGCATATACGACAAACGAGACGACAAACGCTGCTACCACACCAAAAACGATGACGGGGCCAGCAATTTTAAACATGTTCGTCCCAACACCGACAACATATCCTTCCGTTTTGTGTTCAAGCGCCGCAGAAGCAATTGAGTTTGCAAATCCAGTGACCGGCACCGCAGTGCCCGCTCCCGCATACTGGGAGATTTTATCGTAGACACCGAATCCAGTTAAAATGACCGCCAGCAAAATCATGATTGCGACCGTTGGATTACCTGCCGTTTTTTCGGAGAAATGAAATGCGTGCACAAAAAATTCCTCGACACATTCACCAATGAAACAAACCACACCACCAACCCAGAATGCGCGTAGCACATTGCGGAGAACTGGTTTTGCAGGACGCATGGTATCGACGAGCGCTGTGTACGATTTTCTAGAAGAACCTGACGAAACACTCATGCAAGCACCCCTTACCCCTCTTTTTACATCCCGTTCATTATCGTGTCCCAAATGATCCTGATCTAGTGACGATTTATTACGTACCCTTTTCACTTTGCAATCCACGTCAAAAAACCCCACACGGCGAGTGTGAGGTACTCATGATTCGATCAGGTGAGACTCAGAATGGTTCATCCAGACTGTCTTTAATCGACTGCAATATTCTTTTCTCGAGACGCGATACTTGAACTTGCGAGATCCTTAACATGTCAGCCACTTCTGACTGTGTCTTATCGCGAAAAAAGCGCATGTAGACAATGAGCCGCTCACGTTCAGGAAGACGGGTAAGCGCGTCGTGAAGCGCCAATCGGTCAAACCACTTGTCTTGCTCCATATCTGCGATCTGATCCATCAGATAGATCGGATCTCCATCGTTTTCAAATACAGTTTCATGGATCGACGCTGGCACGCGAATGGCTTCTTGCGCCAGCACAACCTCTGCTGGAGTTAGTCCCATCGCTTCTGCCACTTCGTTGATCTGGGGCTGTCTTCCATACTGTTTCATGAGATCTTCGCGAACACGCCGAATGTGTCGAGCTGTTTCTTTGACTGAACGACTCACTTTTAACGAACTGTCATCGCGAAGAAAACGCTGAATCTCTCCAATAATCATAGGGACGGCATACGTTGAAAATTTCACGTCATACTGAAGGTCAAATTTATCGATCGCTTTGAGCAGCCCAATGCACCCGATTTGAAACAAATCGTCAGGATCATAACCACGCCCTAAAAAGCGTTGGACAACCGACCAGACAAGGCGTTGATTATTCACCACAAGCTCATCGCGCGCTGCCTCATTGCCAGCATGACTTTCCTCAATGAGCCATCGTACACGCTCATCGGACAGTTTCGGGAATTCCCGTGCCAGTCCGTGCTCCATGGATTACACCTCAAAGCGAGCCGCACCGTGAGGGGCCCGTATGATTTTTTTCATGTGCACGAGTGTTCCGCGATTGGGGGCGGACTCAATCGTCATCTCATCCATGAACGATTCCATGATCGTAAATCCCATCCCTGATCGCTCCAAATCAGGACGGGTTGTAAAGAGAGGTTGACGCGCTTCATCGATGTCTTCCATCCCTTTTCCGTGATCTTCAATGATAAGCTCCATTGTATATCCCATAATTTTACAACGCAAGTAAACATCCCCAACACGTTCAGCGTATCCATGAATGATCGCATTCGTGACCGCTTCAGATACAACCGTTTTTACCTCGGTTAGTTCTTCCATCGTCGGATTGAGTTGCGAAATGAACGCAGCCACGGCTACACGGGCAAACGATTCGTTCTCAGAGATGGCAGAGAATTGAATGGACATTTCATTTTGGGATTTCATTGCATCTCCTCCTTCAGAGCGCGTACAGCCGCGTCGCGAGTCTGATAGACATTCATGATTTTTTTTATCCCGGATATTTCAAAAAGTCGATCAACCGGTTTGGTTACGCCTGCCACACTCATCTTTCCGTTTTTTGCCGTGATTTTTTTATACCTTCCAAGGATGACCCCGAGTCCCGCGCTGTCCATAAATGTCACACCGCTCAAGTCAAGAACGAGACATGGAACTCGCATATCAAGGAGTTTTTGATCGAGCAAGTCGCGCACCGCGGCAGCTTCATGATCATCCAGTTCACCTTCAAGCGCTGCCACAAGGATTGAGCCGCGATGGGTCTGTCTAATATCGACTCGCATACATTCTCAGTCTCCCTCTGCAAACTGCTGAATCAATTTAGCGTGAGAGCTTACGTTACCGCGCAGTGGCAACGACTTCACGTCGATAATGCTGTTCGCCCTTAGACATGGAAGTTCCTGCCTGTCGACAAAACTAGTGCAGGGTCGACAAAAAACAACAGGACATCTTTATGCGATGTTTTTTTGATATTAAATGAGTCCCAACTCCTTATTCAGATTATGCTATACTCCTACTAAACAACGCCAAGAAGGACGGATTGAACATGACGAAAACTCCCATGACGCTCGGTGGTAAAATACGCGCGTTGCGACTCGCCAAAGGTATGACACAAGGTGAACTCGCAGGGCGTGAGATTACGCCTGGGCTTATCAGCCAGATTGAGTCTGATCGCGTAGCGCCGTCTGAACGCGTGATCAACCTATTGACAAAGGCGCTCGATGTCAACCCGAGTGAACTGCTTTCAGAGATTGAACTACGCCATCGGCAAACCCAGTTGCTTAGAGACGCGCGTGATTTGCTTGATCGCAGTGCGCCTCACGCCGCAAAACCATTGCTCGATCTCCTTGCGCAGGCGAGCATTTCCTATGTGACAAAAACTGAACTCGACCTAGAAATTGCACGACTCTATGAGCAATTGGGAATGTTTCCAGAAGCAGAAACGCTCTATGAACGTGTTTCTGCGCGAGCCTTGGTTCACCACGAATGGATGATCGGTGCAAGCAGCCTTAATCGCCAAGGCGAGCTTCATCTCGCGAATGGACGTTACATCCTTGCGTATCACTGTTTTTTACAAGCACTTTGGTATCTTGATCAATCCACCCAACCTGTTCCGCAGGCCGTTTTTACAACGCGCAAAAACTTGAGTATCACCGCGTATCGCCTCGGCAACACAGATCAGTCATTTGACTTTGCGCGATCCGCATTTTCAGATGTGAAAACGAGTGGATCGCGCGTGGATTGCGCAGAACTCTGCCATCTTTTGAGCGTATTGTCTATGGAGAACAAATCCGGAGAAGAAGCGCTCGCGTATGCGAGAGAAGCGATCTCGATCTACAGTTCGTTGGGGCAAACGTACGCGCTCACGGATGCGTATATGAATCTTGCCATCATTCAACGTGAACGTGGTTATTCACAGGAAGCCGTATCCCTTCTTCCGCAATTGATTACAGACTATCACAAACAAGGACGTATGGATGCGTTAAGCAACGCGTGGAGCGAGCGCGCGCAGTGCGAAATCAGCATCGCCCAGTATGAAGATGCGGCGCGCAGTGTAGAGCGAGCGCTTGCCCTATCAAAAGAAGAATCTCCTGAGCGTGCGGAAGCCTTGAGAGTACAAGGACTCTTGCTGCGCGCGACAGCGCAATATGATGTGGCATTTCTCACATTAAAAAATGCGGCTGCACGATTTGAGGCACTCCAGTTGTTAAACTCAGCCGTCGCAACTCTTGAAGTGATGAAAGACATGATTCTCCGTCAAGAAAAAGCGGACGATTTGTTCGTCGTTGACGAACTGATCGCCCGCTTCTCACTCATCTTAAAACAGCGTTTACGCGTTACTGAAATGACCGTTTTGCCCCCAGAGAAAAAACATGTTTGAATGTGCGACCGAGCATTTCAAACCAAGTCACTTTTTTAACGTCAGCGACTGCTAGCAGTGGAACCTGAAGAACTGTTTTTTGATTGATCATCACGCGAAGCGTGCCTGCGATTTGTCCTCTTGTCACAGGCGCTACAAGGGGATGAACCTCACTGACCACAGTACCAATTTCTTGACCAGTAGTGCGATTGAGTAAGACACCGACAGGGCGCGCCGAAGTTACTGCGACCGCTTGTAGCTCACCGCGTGAGACGGGAACCAGCGTGACAACCTGTCCCTTTTTGTACGCCATTTTTACGCCGTAGTGACTGAACGCATAATTCATCATGGCGGTAATCTCTGCGTTTCGCTCTTTTGCAGTCGATGCGCCAAGAATGACCGCAATCAGCCGAAAATGGTCACGCTTTGCACTCGCCGCAAGGCAATAGTGAGCTTCAGCTGTAAACCCAGTTTTGATGCCGTCCATCCCAGAGTAAAAACGAATCAGCTTATTCGTGTTGACCAACCAGAAAGGTTTACCAGAACCTTGCCGCAGGTGATCTTGATAACGACCCGTATACTGAGTAATGGATTCATGCGCCATAAGTTCTCTAGAAAGAACGGCAAGATCAAACGCAGAAGAATAGTGCCCCTTTGCCGGCAATCCGTTCGCATTGACAAAATGTGTATTTTGCAAACCGAGTTGTCTCGCCCGTTGGTTCATAAGCGATACGAAGGCACCCTCTGATCCGGCGATATGTTCCGCGACCGCCACCGCCGCATCATTTCCTGAGGCGAGCGCTATGCCCTTCATTAATTCGCTTACCGTCATGGTTTCTCCAGATTCAAGGAAAATTTGAGATCCTCCCATGCTGGCAGCATAGTCTGACGTGCGCACTTTGTCTTGAAAGTGAAGCTGTTTTCGCTCGATCGCCTCCATGACAAGAAGCATCGTCGCGACTTTTGTCACGCTAGCAATCGGTAATCGCTCGTGTTCATTTTTTGCATAAAACACCGTACCCGTCATTGCATCCATCAACACAGCCGATTTTGCATGAGGTGCGAGATCAGGCATCGGTTCTGTGCGTTGCGTAACCATAATCTCCCGGCTAGACGTACTGGCCAGCGCATTCCCCAGCGGTAGTGCGCTTAATGGAAGCACCAGACTGAAAACGATACCGATCCATTTGCGAAGCATTTCACACGCCTCCCTTTGAACCCCCAAAACGAATACTTTGGGCGCGTTCAACATCGATAGGCGTAGTGTGTGCTTCTCGAATTACTCTTATCCGAACGCGTTGATCTCGTCGAGAATGAGTGGACGTTTGGCAAATGCATGGGAAGATGTCTTCATCCACACCGCCAACTGTAAAGCTGCGCGATCGGCATCCTCTTCGGTCGCCGCGTGAATCTCAGCAAATTCATCACCGACCCGTACTTCATCCCCTGCTTTTTTAAAGAGGATAAGCCCCACACGATGATCGATCGACGATGTTTTTTCTTCTCTTCCAGCACCCAGTTGCATTGCAATCGTTCCGAGTGCACGCGCGGGAATACTCGATAGATACCCCGCAGAAGACATCGTTATCGTACGCACAACAGGCGCAGCGTGCATCTCTGGATAGATTTCATCATCCCCCCATACGCCACCTTGACTGATCACCATTTCTTTAAATTTTTTAAGAGCGGCGCCTGTTGCAAGTGCGTGACTCACACGTTTGGTTGCATCATCCAGTGTTCCACCCTCCACGAGTTGTACGAGTTTTGCTGTGAGGTACACGGACAAATCGCGTAAATCTGCAGGCCCACCACCGCGCAGAACATCGATTGACTCGCGCACTTCAAGCGCGTTCCCGATGGCTCTACCAAGTGGTTGATCCATGTCAGACAAAACGGCACATACGGAACGTCCGAGTTTTGCTCCAATCTCGACCATCGCCTTTGCGAGTGCGCGCGCATCATCAAGTGTATTCATGAACGCGCCGTCTCCAACCTTTACATCAAGAACGATGTGGCGTGCGCCGGAAGCAATTTTTTTACTCATAATGGAGGATGCGATAAGGGGAAGCGAAGCAACTGTTCCTGTCACATCGCGTAGCGCGTACATTTTTTTATCGGCAGGCGCCAGACCTTCTGACTGTCCGACGACAGCTACACCATGGGTTGAAACTTGCTCCATAAATGCGTCACGAGTGCGCTCTGTCTCAAAAGCTTGAATCGACTCTAATTTATCGATCGTCCCTCCTGTGTGGGACAACCCACGGCCCGACATTTTGGCGACATACATACCGAGCGCGGCTGCCAGCGGCGCGACGATCAGTGTCGTTTTGTCACCCACGCCCCCTGTGCTGTGTTTATCTACCGTTGGTCCGCTTATCATCGAAAGATCGAGAACATCCCCGGAGTGTGCCATTTCATGAGTAAGCCACGCCGTCTCGTCTTCATTCATGCCTGCAAAACATACAGCCATCAACCACGCCGCCATCTGGTAATCAGGAATGGTTCCATGAGTAAACCCTTCAACGATAAAAGAGATCTCTGCCTCACTCAATGCTTCAGAGTTCTTTTTCTTCTCAATTAAGTCAACCATTCTCATTGGGAATCAACTCCAGAAAGCGTATTCGTTCCGGCACGGGCGGGAACGTCAAGCCACGCCGCAAACGTCGCACCCACATCGGCAAACGTCAAACGCTCACCAACCGTATGCCCTTCGCGCATCCCTTTGTGATACATGAGAAGTGGTACCGCCTCACGGCTGTGATCGGTCGATGCAGTTGTCGGATCACAGCCGTGATCTGCTGTAATGATGAGAAGATCTTCGGTTTGCATCGCATCAAGCAGTTCTGGCAAGCGACGGTCGAACGCTTCGATCGCTCTCCCAAACCCGAGTGGGTCATTGCGGTGACCGTATAGCATGTCAAAATCGACGAGGTTTGTAAAAATCAGACATGGTGAAGCTGCACCCTGCATGATACGAAGTGTTTGATCAACACCATCCTCATTGTTCTTGGTATGAACAGCTTGGGTGATTCCGTGCCCACCATAAATATCTTCGATTTTCCCGATCGCATAGACCGGAATACGATGTTTTTCAAGGTCTGTAAGTTGTGTTTCTCCAAAATCCCGGGAAAAATCCCGTCGATTTGCAGTTCTTGTATAATTTCCGGACTCACCTGTAAACGGTCGTGCAATCACGCGGCCGACGGCATGCGGTCCTGTGAGTATGGCACGCGCAACTTCACAC
>NZ_LSUQ01000006.1 GCF_001642725.1 Ferroacidibacillus organovorans | reverse complement strand
TCTGCATCCTTTTGGTACCCGTGCATTTCATCACCACCTCAGTACATACTATACCCCCCTACCCCATGTGTCAAACATAAAAAAACACGCGTATGCGCATACACGATGATCGCGATGCTATTCAACGTGGACCAACACCCACCCGCGTACGGAATTGATCAACCACACCTGCGACGCACGGCGAACGTCTGCAATCGTCAAGACCTTTTCTTCAAGAATCCCTGCGTCAAGAAGAAGCCCGCGAAACGTGCCCGCAAGCAGTCCACTGTCACGCGCTGGCGTGACGAGACGCCCATCCATTTCCAAAACGAGATTCCCATTGGTAAACTCCGTAAGCTCCCCGCGTTCATTCCACAAGAGCACATCAAAGCAGCCAGGGTTATCCTTTTGCTGCGTTTCATAAACCGTGCGCTGCGTCGTCTTGTGGTAGAGAAACCGCAGAGAAGACAAGATCGGCACCTTCGCCACCGCCACTTGCAACGGCCCATTTTGAAACGCTTGGAAAGGGGTGCTCTCGATGCGTTGATCCCCATCCTTTGAAACCAAGAGGCGAACCCTGCGCCGCTCATCACCGTGAAGCAATGCGTGCTCGGCTAAACGTCGGCGCACCTCCAGAAGGTCAACGGCCATCCCAAAATACTTCGCAGACTCAGACAACCTTTTAAGATGCCGCTCAAGCAGCATATACGCACCGCACTCCAGGCGCATCGTTTCCAGCAACTCAAACGCGCCCGAATGCACATCGAGAAGCGCTGCCTTGGTTAACGCCTCTGCATACTCATCCCGCGGCTCTGAATTCCACGTGATACCGCCCCCGACACCATACAGCGCTTCACCTGTTTCACGATCGAGCAAAAGTGTTCGGATGGCCACATTAAACGTCGCATCTCCCCCCGGCTCAATCAAGCCAATCGCGCCGCAATAAATCTCGCGCGGCTGACTTTCGAGCTCTGCGATCAAGCGCATCGTGCTGATCTTTGGCGCGCCTGTGATCGAACCACACGGAAACAGCGCGGCGAGCACATCGACAAACGTCGCATGTTCGCCAATTTTCGTAGAAACGGTTGAAGTCATCTGATGAACCGTCGGATAACGTTCCAGCGCAAAGAGCGATGGGACAGAAACTTCGCAAGCCCCCGGAATCTTTGACAGATCGTTTCGCAGCAAATCGACAATCATCACATTCTCGACGCGGTTTTTCTCAGACGCATGGAGCCACGCGGCCAATTGTTCATCTTCTTGCAGCCATCGTCCGCGTCGGACCGTCCCTTTCATCGGGCGTGTGATGACGCGCTTTCCCTCCAATCTGAAAAACAGTTCGGGAGACGCCGAGAGGATGCGAAACCGTCCGATATTCAGATAGGCACAGTAATTCGCCTGCTGCGCCTCGCGCAAAGCGTGATAATAGGCGAGATCGTCTCCGGCAAATTGCGCCCGCAACCTCATGGTGTAGTTAACTTGGTAGGTATCTCCCTGCGCGATCGCGTGTTTAATCCTTGCCAGATGCGCGTCATAGACTTCAGGCAAAGTGTCGGCTCGCCAAGGCGAGCATTCATATCGCGCGGAATCAGCATGACACAAAGCGTTCGTTTCACGCTCAAAAATGGCAAAAAAGAGGAGCGGAATTTTCGAGTCTTCCGTCACGTCATACGCCGGGTCAAACGCTGGCGCCGCCTCATACGACAAATACCCAGCCGCGTAATATCCCTTTTTGACCCAAGAGTCAACCTGCTCAAGCGCCTGTCGCACCTCTGCGAGCGAGTGAGCGATCAACACCGTTTTCGGATCCGTAAAAACGCGCGGCCGGATCTGACCGCGTGGATCGCTGAAATGAAACATAAAATACGGATTCCGTTCTACCCCGAACATTTCAAAAGCTCCTTACACGGTCGATCCTGTTTTGCGAAATCTCTGTGTCCACTCCGTTTAACATTCCATCGACGCGCGGATAATCGCTGCGATAATGCGCGCCCCGGCTCTCTTTTCGGGAGAGCGCCGACTGCAAGATCAGCGTGGCTGTCTCTACTGCGAAAGACATGCCGTGCTCTTCTGCCAATGCGCGCAGTGCGTGAAGTCCCTGCTCCATCGTTTTTTGTTCACGCACCATACCCGCCGTTTTCCAGAGGATCTCTTGCACATCGATCAGCACATCTTCCGCAAGATCCGCCTCTTCTCCATCGCGCACCGCCGCGCACGCTTCATCATGAAACAAACTGCGCTCATCCCCTGCGCGATGCAGCGACTCTGCGAGCGCATGTCCCATCACTGCACATTCTAAAAGAGAATTGCTCGCAAGTCGATTCGCGCCATGCAAACCCGTACACGCCACTTCCCCCGTTGCATAGAGACCGGGAACGGACGTCTGTCCAGAAAGGTCTGTGTGAATTCCGCCCATCATAAAATGCGCCGCAGGTGAGACGGGCAACAAATCCACAGCAGGATCAAAGCCAAGCGTGCGGCAAACCTGATCGATTGTCGGGAATTTCAATGAAAAGTCCTGAATCGAGCGGCCGTCTAAGTAAATCGTTTTCCCCTTTTCCATCTCCGTGTAGATGACGCGTGACACCACATCGCGCGGTTCAAGATCAAGCCGCGGATAATCCGCCATGATCCTGCGCTGATTCTCATCGACGATTACGCCCCCCGCTCCGCGCACCGCCTCAGAAATGAGAAAACCGCGCGCGCCGTCTACGTCAAGCGCCGTCGGATGAAACTGGACAAATTCCAGATTGCGCAGCCGCGCGCCCGCGCGATATCCAAGCGCGATCCCGTCTCCTGTCGTGCCGGTGGGATTGGTGGTGCGCAAAAACAACTGACCAGCGCCTCCGGTTGCAAGGATCGTAGCCCGACGCGCAAAAAAGCGGTGAGGCTCCTTCCCGTCATTCAAAACCCATCCGCGCGCGCCCATCACTTCAGCGTTCGAATTCTCCAGGAGCGAGAGAATGCGGACACGCGGTATCCGAACAACGTTCGGAATGGCCTCAACCGCTTTACGCATGGTCTCCATGATGCGCCGTCCTGTCGCGTCGCCCCCCGCGTGAAGAATTCTTTTGCGCGAATGCGCGCCTTCTAGTCCTAACTTCCACACACCCGACGGAGTGCAATCGAACGGCACGCCGAGTTCTGCGAGCCAGCGCACGATCTCCGGTGCGCGCGCTGTCACCTGCGAGACAACCTTTGGATCGCAGAGATCCCCACCGGCCAACAGCGTATCGAGTTGATGAAGCTCCGGAGCATCATCAAGTCCAACCGCCGCGGCGATACCCCCTTGCGCGGCAAACGAGTTGCTCTTTGTGGAAGGCTCTTTTGAGAGCAACAACACGTCCCCAAACTTACTCAGCGCATACGCTGCGACACTTCCGGCAAGGCCACTGCCAATAATCACAAAATCCGCAACGACAGTTTTCACTCCAGCATCGCCTCACTCAAGAAAAGACAATATCAAGCCCTACGTCGACACTTGTCGCAGAATGTGTGAGTGCTCCCATCGAAAGGTAGTCCACGCCCGTTGCGGCAACGCTTGCGATCGTTTGTAGTGTAAGATTGCCAGAAGCCTCAAGCGGAACACGACCTTTCGACCACTGGACAGCCTGGCGCAACTGGTCTTGATTCATGTTGTCAAGAAGGATCATATCCGCGCTCGTTTCTAACGCTTCGACGAGTTGTTCCATCGTGTCGACTTCGACTTCGATCTTTTGCGACAAACCAATACGGGCGCGCGCAAGGGAGACCGCCAGGGCGACACCCCCGCACAGCGCGATGTGATTATCTTTAATCAGCACCATATCATCGAGCCCAAAGCGGTGATTATGCCCGCCGCCCATACGCACCGCGTACTTCTCAAGAATCCGCCAACCTGGCGTCGTCTTTCGCGTGTCAAGCAGCTTTGCGCGCGTTCCTTCCAATTGCGCGACCGCTTGGCGCGTAAGTGTCGCGATCCCTGTGAGACGCCCGAGAAAATTAAGTGCCGTGCGCTCACCGGTAAGAATCGAACGCGCCGGACCTTCCAAGCCGCACACAGCCGTCTTTCCAGCGATGGTTTGTCCATCCTCTGCGAGAGGCACAACCGTAACGCGCGCATCAAGCGCCGCAAACACATCTTGAATGAGCGGGAGTCCTGCGAGTGTTGCTGCCTGTTTGACATACACCGTTGCCGTAGCCTGGAGATTTCGATCAATGATCGCCTCCGTCGTACAATCTCCGCGCCCAATGTCCTCCGAGAGCGCCAAGCGAATGAGCTCGCGTGTCGATTCCAGGATCACGATCCATCTTCCCTTCTATGATTCGTACATGTATATACACGTGATTGTACAATTAAATCAGCCAAAATCAACGAGACCGCTTTCATCATCTCTTCAGTTCCTACAGCAATCAAGCAACCCTTGACGTCATCTATTCATCATAGTATGTTCATCTGTATATACAGAACAAAAGACCTTTTATGGAAGCAGCCTGCACATCCCGGGAAAGGGAGGATTCGCCATGTCCGCACTCCGTCATGACACCGTGCTCCAGCAAGAAATCCGCCTGTGGAAAGAAAAGCGAAACGCCGTCATTCTCGCCCACAATTACGAACTCCCAGAGATCCAAGACATCGCCGACGTTCTCGGAGACTCCCTCGCGCTCGCACGCGCCGCCGCAAAAACGGACGCCGACGTGATCGTCTTTTGTGGTGTCCATTTTATGGCGGAAACGGCAGCGATCTTAAACCCGGAAAAGACGGTTCTCCTCCCTGATCTCGAGGCCGGTTGCTCACTGGCAGACTCCATCAACGTCGAACAACTCAAAGCGTGGAAAGCGGAGCATCCGGGAGCTGTCGTCGTCTCTTATGTGAACACATCAGCGGGAGTCAAGGCAGAGAGTGACTATTGCTGCACGTCTTCAAACGCGGTGCAAGTCGTACACTCCATTCCAGTAGATCAAGAGATCCTCTTTTTGCCCGACATGTTCCTCGGCTCCTATGTTCAGCGCGTCACCGGTCGCGAAAATATGCACATCTGGATGGGCGAGTGCCACGTACACGCAGGCATCACGCCGACCGACGTGAACAGCGTGGCAAGAGAATACCCAGACGCCGATCTGCTGATTCACCCGGAGTGTGGCTGCTCAACGTCGAGCATGTACATGCTGGCTGACGGTCTCCTGCCGCAGGACAAGACGCACCTTCTCTCAACGGGCGGCATGCTCAACTATGCAAAAGCTTCCTCAGCGAACACGTTTATCGTAGCGACAGAAACCGGGATCCTTCATCAGATGGAAAAAGCCAATCCTGGCAAGAAGTTCATCGCGGCCAATCCACACGCGGTTTGTCCCTTCATGAAAAAAATCACGCTCCACAATGTGCTTGAAGCACTCCAGGAGATGAACCACGTGATTGAGGTGCCAAGCGAAATCCGCGCGCGCGCGAAAACGCCCATCGACCGCATGATCGCCATCGGCTCCTAACGTGTCGCCACACAAAAACGAATCACACAGGCAGTGACAACCTGTGTGATCGTATTTTCAAGCTTCGTTCACGTCGCGCATTCCCTTTTGCTCTTGTGGCACGATGTACGCGTCGGGGTGAGGCTTCAGTACCCGCAACATCCAGTACGGGCGGTAAAGTCCTCCCGGCCCCGGCGCCGGGCGTGTAAGGGTCAGCCACTTCTCAAACACCTGATACGCTTTCTCAGTATCCACTTCGATCTCCCCATAGCGCGTCCCGTTCGCCACTTTTTCGACGCGAATACGCTGATGCCAGCACATCATGCCGCTGATCGGGTCGGGCTGCACAGGGAAAATGATATTCTGATGCACCCCGCCGTCTGTCCACCAAATTCGCTCCGAGTCGGGGTCTGAACTCGCAAACGGTTGTGGACCGTGAATCTGCTTGATCTGCCACGTCCCAGCAGACCCCTGCTCCATTTTCACGAGCGACGAGTTCCACCGATCACTCCCGGTCTCTTCGTGTAATCGCCAGCGGCCGAGATGATGCGAACAGGCAATCACCCCCGGTTTAATCCCCTCCGTCACCCAGACCTTGTCGACGAGCGACCCGATCTCCGTCGAGATCTTGAGTTCATCCCCTGTGGTCACGCCGAGTCTTTTTGCATCTTTCGGGTTGATCCACACCGGATTCGTATGCGCGATCTCATGCAGCCACTTCGCCCCGTTCGTTCGCGAGTGAATGAGCATTGGCAACCGGAACGTCGGCAACAACATGTACTCACCTTGTGACGGATCGATCGTTTTATGGTGAACCTGACTCACGATGTGCACCATCGATTCGCGCTCCCGCTCATTGCGCGGATAGATCGGAATCGCGTATTCAGGCCATCCCCAGTCGCGCAACGTCGTCGAGAAAAACTCCAGCTTCCCGGATGGCGTCGGGAACCCTTTGACAGCCCGGCCATTCACCATGACGCCCGCCCGCAGCTTCCCATGGGCATTCTTGAACGGCCCCGGTAAGGGTGCGTGATTGGCCGAGCGCGGCAACTGATCAACCCATACGCCAGGCTCTTGATCAACAAGTATTCGATCAGACGAAGGTTCAGGCACCAGCACCGCGTGTTCGAGTACTTTTTCATCCACCGGCTTTTTGTGCACCGCGTACACATCGCTAGTGATTTCAAATGCAGCGTAGCGCTGCATGTATTGAAGCGGTGTCATCCCTTCCGCCGCGGCCGCCGCGGGGAGTCCGGGAACTGAATTCTCAAAGATCCACTGATAATACTCAAGCACCGTGATCTTTTCCCCAGGGCGGTATGGCGACTCAAAGTGTTGGCGGATGCCAAGACTCCCGTCTGGGTCAATGCGCCACGACAGTTCAATCCAAAACTCGTTTTCTTCCCACACCTCGCCAGGGTTTGTATCCCGCGTGTCTGCGACGCGCTCCCCTTTGCGCTCTTTTGACACGCGCGCGACCGGTTGCCGAAAACCAATCCACTGCGACGCGTGCGTCTCGTAACTGTGCAGATCGTGCCGCTCCGTCCCAAGTCCCATCGGCAACACATAGTCCGAGAACTGGGAGGTCTCCGACCACACCGGCGAAAGTGTCACGTGACAGCCGACGCGATCCTTTTCCTTAAACATTTCGATCCACGAGAACCCGTCGGGAAATGTCCACACCGGATTCATGACGCGCGTGAAATACACCTCAAGACGTTTGTCTCGCTTCTTTAAAATGTGCGGCAAACAAAAGCTCATCTCGAAATACGAGAGCGGAAACTCGCGCGGCCAGTGGTTTTCATTCCACTCGCGAATGGGCGCCGGCGCCGAGTTGCGCGCAGGCACGAACTTGACCCATGCGTTGGGGATCATGCTGCCAGGCTCCCCCACCGCTCCCATCAACACATTCAGAAACATCAAACAGCGCGTGATCATCCAGCCGCCGCGATGGCCCGCCGCGGCATTGCGCCAGATGTTGCTGGAGAAGGCCGTTCCCGCGCGCGCGATTTCATCCGTAATCTGGCGAATCATCGCCGCAGATACGCCCGCTTCTTCCGCCGCCCACTCTGGCGTGTAGTGACGGTACAGATTTTTCAATACGGTGACAAAATCGGCAAACGTTTGCGTCGACGGGATCTCCGTCAGAAATCCGCGCATCTTCAAGTCATTGAGATACTGCCGATCCGCGAGAAATTCTCGCCAGTTGACCCACTGCTCCACAAACTCGCGATTGAAGCGGTCACTCTGCAACAATCCATTGGCCATTGCCAGAAGCAGCGCCGCCTCGGTCCCGGGCCACGGCGAAACCCAGTAGTCCGCTTTCGATGCCGTGTTTGAAAGCCGCGTGTCGATCACCGCAATCTTCGTTCCCTTTTGCTGCGCCTCGATGATCCGTTGCGCGTTCGGATTGAAGTAGTGACCAGACTCGAGGTGCGCGCTCATCATCAGGATGAACCGGGCGTTGGCATAATCCGGCGACGGACGGTCCATCCCCATCCAAAAGGCGTACCCTGTGCGCCCGCCGGAAGAGCAGACGTTAGTGTGGCTCGACAACCCGTCGATCCCCCACGCCTTGAGCACCCGTTCCGTATACTCATCCTCCCCCGGACGCCCGACGTGGTACACGATCTCGTCTTTGCGCCCCTCCGTCAGGCTCGCGCGAATGCGGCCCGCAAGATCGTCGAGCGCCTCATCCCACGTCACGCGCACCCACTTGCCATCGCCACGCTCCCCTACCCGTTTTTGCGGATAGAGAATGCGCTCCGGATTGGTCATCTGGCTGACCGTCGCGGGACCTTTGGCGCAGTTGCGGCCGCGGCTCGCCGGATGGAGTGGATGACCCTCCAGTTTCTTGACTTCCCCCGTCTCCTTGTCAATGTAGGCGAGCAATCCGCAGGCAGCTTCACAGTTAAAACAGACGGTGGGAATCAATTCATAGTGGTGCGTCTCGCGCTTCGGCCATGCTTTTGCGTCAAGCTCCGACCAATCGTCCCAGTGGGCAGGCTCTGGATGCGAGCGGAGATGCCCAAACCCTTTCGTGAGCTGCGCGTGTTTCTCCTGAATGCTCATTTCGATCCCCTCCATCAAAATCCGGATGAACAAAATGTCTGGCTCATCCGGCGCTCCTCATTGCGCGTCAGCTCAGCGGAATGGACTGACCCGCCTGCACGTAGGCGTGTTCGTAGGCGAGCAGTCCAAGGAGCGCCAGTGCAGACGCCGCGACGAGTGCGACCCACGAACTCACGAAAAGACTCAGCACGAGCGGAAGCAGTGCGCCACCGATCAATCCCGTCCAGAAGAATCCTCTGTACGCACCGTAGATCATCTGATGCGCTGCGTCTTTCGCGCTCGCGATGGTGTGCGGGATCACCATCTCACTCAAGATCAGAACCGTGTGAAACGCGATCGCAACGAGCAGCGTGAGATGAACAATCTGCAGCGCCGCATGGGACAGCGGGAGCCATAGACCGCCGATCGAGAAGCATGCGGCGCCTGCGAGAATGGCCTGAGAGAGAAGATGAAGCGGCAACGCGGGATTCTGCCACAGGTCGCGCCCCTTTGCCTGCGCAAACAAAAAGGCGGTGTACATCGCAGTCAGTGCGCCAAGCAAGGCGCCTGGAATCGAGAGCGCGAGGTTCAGCCCCGTGTGACCAAGCAAACTGGCAACCAGCTGTGCCAGCAGGACAAGCCCGTACAAGGCGATGATAAACGAACCGCGCACCAGCCAGGACTTCCACTGCGGGCGCGTAAAAATGCGGATGAATCGCATGGGATGCTCAAGGTCCGCGATCAAAAGTACACCGGTGATCCCTAAGAATACGAGACCGGTCAACGAAGACGCGAGTCCCCAGGATGAACGTAAAGATTGACCGGCAAAGGTGAGGATGGCGAACATGAGAAAGACGCCTGCCGCGATCGATTTGGTCCACGTATAGAGCGAAACTTCCCAGTGCCACGGCGCGCTGTGAGGAACGTCGTAAGCGAGGCGGGCCGCGGCGACACTATGCTTTGCCTTCTGCGATTTTCGCGCGTGCACCGGGTATCCTTCTTTTTCTTGCGAATAGAGGTGCGATCCTTCGTAGGATGATTTCGAGGGGTTGAGCGTATAGTCACTGGCTCCGACATAAAACACCTTGGGTTGAGTGCCTTTCTCCGGCTTGCGAACGTCCGCCTTGCCGCGCGCGATCAGTTGCACCACTTCGCTTTCAGGATCGTTCAAGTTTCCGACGACAATCGACTCCACGGGACAAACGACGACACAGGCGGGCTCCATGCCTTGATCAATCCGGTGCGCGCAAAAATTGCACTTTTCTGCGCTGTGCACTTCTGGGTTTATATAAATCGCGTCATAGGGACACGCCGCCATGCACGCTTTGCAACCGATGCAGACGTCGCGATCAAAATCGACGATGCCATCCGAACGCTTAAACATCGCCGTCACGGGACAGATGGGGACACACGGTGCGTCCTCGCATTGATTGCAGCGGGTGATTTGAAACTGTCGGCTGACCTCCGGGTAAACGCCGACTTCCACTTGTTTGACATAGGTGCGATTGACACTAAGCGGTACATCATGCTCCATCTTGCACGCCACAGAACACGCGTGACACCCAATGCACGTATCTTGATTGATCACTTTCCCCCACCGAATCGGAAGCTCCTTCGGCAGGGTCACTTCACGCTCATCCAACACGTGCGCGCCCCCTTTCAATCATGCGCTGAATCTTTGTTCAGCGTATCATCGAAGGGAGACGTCGGGGTAATGCAAAGATTGCATGAGGGTATTCAGGCTGTCGCACTCTGGAGGAAATGAAGAAAGGATTTGACGATCCACTTGGCGTACCGCTCAGGCCGCTCCACAATTGAAAGATGCCGAGTGACACGAAAGTCGCGAATGGGAAGAACCCTTAGCCGCCGACTCGCACACTCTTCTTCAATCGTTAATTTGGAAAGAAAGGCAATCCCCAATCCGGCTTCAATGGCCGACTTGATCGCCTGAATGCTCCCGAGTTCCATCGCGACTGAAAGCGAGGACAAGAGTCCCACGTTTTCCAGAGCAACCTCTGTTACTTCACGCGTACCCGACCCCTCTTCCCGCATCAAAAGCGGCTGACCGATAAGATCTTGCAGGACAATCGCGTCAAGCGTGGCAAACGGATGATCGTGTCCACAGACCAGCACCAACTCATCGGTTCGCCAGCGGGTCACTTGGAGATCCCCCGGCTGATGAACCACACCTTCCACGAGTGCGATGTCGATGCGATGGCGTTGAAGATCCTCGAGAATCCCTGCGGTGTTTGAGATGCGCATGCGGATGTTCGCGTGCGGATGCTGCTTTCGCACCCTGCCAAGAATCCTTGGCAAGAGATATTCGCCAATCGACTGCGTTGCGCCCACCGCGATATCTCCACCTTCCTGGCGCAACCGCAAGAGTTCCTCCTTGGAGCGGGCGTGACAGTTTACGAGGTCACACGAATAAGGATAGAGCGCACGCCCCAATGGCGTCAGCGTAAGACCCAGCGCGCTCCGTTCACATAGCAGCCCGCCATACTCATCTTCGAGTGCCTGGAGATGGCGACTGGCGGTCGATTGCGTCATATGCAGCGCAATCGCCGCTTTGGTTACGCTTCCATACTCGACGACCGCACAGAATACTTCGTGACTCTCCAAATGCATCCCGATCATCCCCCGCGCGTCTAACGACGATGTTCAATTTCACTTAGCAATTCCTGCAAACGGTCGATCCACTCTGGCGCGGCGTCACCTGACACGTCAGACTCCGCCTGGCCTTTTGACTGCGCGACAAACTGGCGCAAGCGATCAAGCAACCGCTCTCCCTCAAGCTTAGGTAAGAGCAGCATCGACTCTTTCGAGCGGTCACCCGGCGTTTCACCGTAGCGGATTTTTAACGCCTGAGGATCCCACGCGCAAAGCAGGACCCAAACGGCTGCCGTCTGGTCAAAGCGCGTCGGGAGCATTTCCGGCAGATACAATTCCACCGTTTGCTCCCCGATGAACAAGTAGAGAATCAAACAATCGTTGGAATCTAACCGTCCCGCACCAAAGCGCACGTCTGCGACCACTTCTGCAGACCGCGGAAAGAGCAGACCGAGTTCTGGTTGGTCATCCCAAAACACGAGAAGTCCGTCCGACTGCCCCACTGCCGCTGGAATCACTTGCATTCGTGCACCTCCTAATTTTAGCGAAAATCCGGTCACAAACTCACAAGTATTTGTCCCGCAACACAGTAAAGTGATGGCGCTCATGGCCCGCGATGATATACGCAAGCGCGCGCGCCGACACAACGTTTTCTCCCACCGTGCCGCGCCTGATCCACGCCGCCTCATCCAGTGTGGTTGCGAGGCTGATCGTCGCGACGCGAACCGCCTCAAAATCATCAAGCAGCCGAGCGAGTGGGAATGCGTTGAACGTTGCCGCCGCGACATACGCATCCTGATCGAACACGGGAAGCGGCGCACGTTCTCCGCGCCCTATGGCGAGCATCCTGTAGGACATCACCCGCTCCGTGTCGGCGAGATGCCCGATCACCTCTTTCAGGGTCCACTTTCCTGCCGCGTAGGAGTGCTCAGCCGTCTCCTCGACCACCTGTCTTATCAGGTGCATCATCTCCGTCTGTTGCGTGCGAAGCGTCTCTTCAATCTCTCCATCAGGAACCAAGTGGATATACCTTCCATAGTACTCTGGATATTCATCAGACAGCGGACGGATGCGCATCACAATCCTCCTCATACATTTTCGATTCGTGACTTGCTTTCGATCACCAGTAGGATACTATGGCAATTGTATCCTATGAATTCAAACAACGATAGACAATCCAACGCGATAACCCTGAAATCCTATCCATTCTCAGGAGCTCATTAAAGAGGAGCTGGGTTTATGCCCGATGAAGAGCTGTGGCAACGCATCAAAACGGGCGATCCGGACGCGCTCAGCGTCTTGTACGATCGGTACGCGCCGAGAGTGCGCGGCATTGCACTGCGGATGACCCGGGAGTCTGCGCTTGCCGAAGAGATTGTCCAGGAAGTCTTCACGAAGATTTGGATGACAACATCGTACGATCCAACGCGCGGACTCTTTTACCACTGGATCACAACGGTTGCCAGAAACGTGACGATCGATGCATTGCGTCGAAGAATGCGCGTGAATGACTTCCCTGCTTCCGAAACGATCTACAGCGACCGCTTGTCGCGCGATGCATTGAAAGCCCACACTTCGGAAGTGGACGCCTATGATTTGCGCAGTGATCTCGCACACGCGCTAGCGCACCTGCGCCAAGAAGATTACGAGGTTGTGCGTTTAACCTATTTCGAAGGGTTTACACTGACGGAAGTCGCACGCATCCTGTCACTGCCGATCGGGACAGTGAAAACGCGGTTACACCGCGCGCTTTTGGCACTGCGCGCACGAATGGACGAATGGAAGGAAGGGGTGCAGGGATGAACATGCCGCAACTCCCATTGTGTGATCAGCGCATCGCTTATCTTCTCGGAGAACTCCCTGAAAAAGAGCGCCTTCCGTTTGAACAGCATCTGAGAAGCTGTGAATCATGCAACCGAGAGCTTCACCACCTCATGCCGACCCATGCCCTATTATCTGGAAATAGGATCGACGCATCACCTGACGTGTCCAGCGAACAAAAGATGCGGACGCTAGCTCAAGCGTTCGCGGCGCGCGCGCCTTACAGCCCATGGGAAGAACCATCGTTCGCTCAAATGCCTGCGGCAGATGTTGAACCTAAAACGCGCAACACAAATGTAAAGCGGTTCGCCTGGACAAGTTTTTCCTCTCACTCTGCCGATAAGAGAGCGCCTTTCATGCAAAGCGGAATGGCGCTTGCTGCAATCGCCTTCCTTTTCGTCGGCTATTGGTTTGGTGTTTCTACATCGCACCGCAACATCCCACCGCAATCTCTCGCGGTGTCAAATACGCCGCTGACCTACGCCAGCTTTGCGCCTGCAAATGCTCATATACACACAACTGGCGTCGTGATGCTGATTCACAACAAGGGAACCCGCGAGTTGGTCGTTTGGGTGCACGGACTTGATCCACTTCAACCTGGCACGTGTTACACGGTTTGGCTTGTCCAAGGACACACACACCGAAAGGCTGGCCTGCTTCAGGTCAAGCCAAATGGCATAGGTGTATTAACAGCCCGTGTGCCTGAGAACATGACATTTTCCGCAGTGAATATCTCGCATGAACCACACATGAATGACCCAAAGCCGCAGGGACCGATGATTCTGCACGCGTCAACCCGTGTCACCTGAGGCATTCAGAATCGACTTTGATTTGTACAATTTGTGACACATCTCATTCTGTGTGTTGCTGAGAAAACCGTTTGTACAAAGCCCGCGTTTCTTTAGAAAGAGGGTGATCCTAAGGAGGTTGAACAGATGAAGAACATCGCAAAGCTTGGACTGGCAGCGACGTTTGTGGTGAGTTCCATGGCGGCGGCGCTTCCCGCGTTGGCCGCGACACACCATCGCGCGATGGCCGCGCCAAAAGGGATGCAAATGGCTCAGGTGAAAGTGGTTTCTCCTCAACAGGGAGATAAAATACCGGGGAGTGGCTACACGGTCGAAATCCAGATTACCATTCCCGCGGCGTACGCCAAGAAAATCCCGGCGACTTCCGCATTTGTTCCACCGACCAGCCCTTACTTCAAGGCGGGCGCGAGTCACTTCTTTCCGGGGCTTGTCGTAACGGATACGGGGACG
The DNA here is from genome assembly GCF_001642725.1 of Ferroacidibacillus organovorans. GTDB lineage: Bacteria > Bacillota > Bacilli > Alicyclobacillales > SLC66 > Ferroacidibacillus > Ferroacidibacillus organovorans. The sequence goes on along the minus strand of NZ_LSUQ01000006.1, from coordinate 87,810 downwards.
GTTGCCAAGGTGGGTGGCGCTTCGAAGAACCTCGCGGGCCTTTTTCAAATCATTGGTGTGCGGTGGAACCTTGCCGGCAGTGAAGTGATCAACGCAGATTGGTATGTTGTCAAACCGCTGTTTTCAAATTTGGCGATGCCTTGCATTCGCGCCTATGTCGTATCAGGAACGGCGCCGAGTTCTGTCGCCGCGAATCCTACCAACATGAATATCGGGACAGCATTTCACGGTATGACACTTGTATCAAACGTGGCAAAGACGGACGTTTACACGAATTCGGGCATGGCCACCATGAGCGGTATGTGATTCTTTCTATATTTACGCAATCTGAAAATACACATGGCGATAGAAGCAGCGGTCGTCCATGTGTATTTTACAGTATGTAAAAGGCTCCCTATCCATTTGTCAAACGCTGTATATGGCATGAAGTCCAGTCAAAAATGCGTCTAAAAGAAAACGGAAACTGTGATCCACATCAACGGGCATTCTGAATCCCCCACTACGCTCCAGCGAGGCAAACCCGTGCACCAAACTACGAAAACCACGTACAGTGTGAATGGAGTTCTCTTCGTCAAGTCCGTAGTGCCTCATCACCTGAACGACCGTATCAACGATCCTCTCTGCAGCTTGCTGCAACCTCGGATCTTGATATTCATGAATCTCCTGGACCGCATCATATAATCCTGGATGAATCCGGGCAAAGTTTAAAAAGGCTTCCGCCATGGCGTACACGGCACGATCTCCGGATTTTCCAAGCGCCGCCCGCATGATCACAGAGTTCAGGAGATCGCATCCATGGATAGCAATCTCTGTTCGCAGCCCGGACAGGCCATGGATATGATTGTATAAGGAAGGAGGACGAATACTGAGCATGTGAGCAACCGAGGTGAGACTGAGGGATTTAAGCCCTTGTGAATCGACAATCTCTGTCGCAGCCTGTAAAATGGTCTGCAAATTTACACTTACTCCCTGCGCCAATGATCCTCACTCTCCTAGCGTTCGATCGCTCGATCCATGAATTCTATCGGGTTTTTTACCATTACCCCGTGTCCAACAGCCAGCAGTGTAGGACGAAATTCGCGAATTCTACGAGCGCTGTGCATGGCTGCCTCCTTGTTCCACGTTGCCATCGCCGGGAAAGGAAACAATGGCCTGAATTGTCCTGCCACTGCAAATCCACCCCTCGTCTGAAATGCATCCCCTGCAATGAGAGATTGGTTGCGGGTATCGATGAATGACATCGAACCCGGTGTGTGGCCAGGTGTCGAAATGGCAAGCAATGAACCGATGCGATCCCCATCCTTTAGCAAATGGTCTGGGGTCGTTTGAATGGTGTTCGGTTTAGGCAGTCCCCCTCGAATTGGCGAATTGGGTTCATCTGCATCAAGCGTCCGATCACCTCTCAACAGGCGTGCGTCTCGACACGAGATCGAGACGGATGCATTCGGCAATTCCTTTTTCAACGTGTCAAGCGCTCCGATATGATCACCGTGGGCATGCGTAAGAACGATTCTTACGATGGGGATATTTAGCGTTTTCGCTGCAGTGACAATGCCCTCTGCACTATAAGGCAGTGCAGTATCAAGTAACGTTAATCCATCATCCTCCCTCACAAAATAACAATTCACCGGAAATATTTTTGGAAGAAACGTAAGTTGATATAAGAATTCATCGTGAATGATGCGCATCATGTTCATTCCTCTCGATAACTTAAATAGACATTTGGATAATCGCGTTTATAATATAACTAATCAAATTAGTTTTCGCAAGCACGTTGTGATATCGCGTTACATTGTCACCGCTCACAGCCAGTAATGCTCTTTTATAATTCAAAGATCGCATCGAACAAACTGGTGCGCTCGCGCCATGGGGGTCTACTCGATAGAATCTAAAAAACGCGTTCACGAGAGCAGCGTTCGTAACTCAGCAGTCATTTGATCAACCAACTCGGTTCTACCGTGAAACTGTGCAGGTGTGTTCTGAAACAGTGCGATTCGCCACGTATCTTCCATCCGCACCGCAACCAATGTGTGCAGCGTATTGACCTGGGGGTTAATGTCTGACTGCCCTGGCGAAACCATCCCTGCAATAGCCCGAAGGATCGCGATGTCTGTCGACAGAAAGCGGATGCGTTTGACTTTACTCACAAATCGGGCTGTCTCGTGATGTTCGAAGATCGGCGCTACATGCGAATAGATCTCCGCTTGCCCAATCGCTAGACTTCCGTCGAAGCCGATCTGTTCACCATCTTCGGCGAACAGATCGGCCATGTCGCGAGCGTTTTTGTGGTTCCATGCAGCCAACAATTGATGGTAAAGAACGATGATCTGTTTTTCATTTAAATCCCATACAGTGCTTTCTTCTCCCCAGCCATCCACAGGTGCCCACCCCTGCCTCTATTCATTCGGATTTGCCAGAACAAACGTGTTCCCATCAGGGTCTTTAAAGATAGCCTCCATGCCTCCCCAATTGGCACGCTCCGCATCCTTCACAAATTCCACACCGCGTTCTTTCAGCATCCTACAAGTCCCCACGACATCTTCGCACGTGAATGCCATGCTTTGGAAACCGCCGATTCGCTCTTCCTGACCGGGAGGTGTGAACAATACCACATCGGTCTGTGCTCCCGGTGGTCGAAGCTGAATCCACCGCGTTCCATTGCCAAACGGTTGGTCTGTCACAACGTCAAAGCCCAGTTTTTCGGTGTAGAATTTTAAAGAGCGATCCTGATCCGATATAGGAATACTGACAAAACTCACGCGTAACATTTTCATTATCCTTTCATTTGTAAATCAATGTGCCCTCCATGGAATGTTATCCCATTCATCCATACGATTCAAGGACAACCTCTTCCACCCATAGCTACTCTAACTCTATCATTTACATAAAAACAAACCTTGCTCTCAATTGATACGAATGATCCTTCCGCGTTTCAGTCCCATCGAAGCAAAGAGTGTTCCGATCGCCATACCGATAAGACCTGTGATGAACATGGGACTACCCACATCCTGCGTGTTGAACAGTTGTGGCGCGAAAACAGCAATAAAGCTGATGAGCACGATTGAACAAATAACGGATATCACCATGCTCAACCAAAGGATGATTTCAGGAATGAGCATGAACCTCAGTTCCCTTAATTGATATTCCGTTCTCGCAAGTGTCAAAGAGACGGAGACCGCCCCTGTGACGAGTTCAATCACAACCACTCCAAGGTAACTCAGAAAAAATGCATAAAAGTGATGCTTGACGAATGAGATGTGGTTCCAGTTCGCCAGAATAGCGGTTTCAAATATAAATAACAACAAACAGGACAATGCAACCCAAAACAAAATCAATACATTTTTTTGTTTGTGTGAGCGTCAAATCAAATTCGTCCCTACACCCTTCCCGCCTCCACCCCGCCAAATCCCACGCCCCACAAGGCTTTTCCCGCCCTTTTCTCACTCTCACCCAATTTCTACCGTCGAATGAATTTCTTCCGTAGATCACGCCTTTCCCCACCCATTTTTCTCCGTAATTTTTCCAGATTCATCGATTTTGCGTAAAATGAAGTGCTTCCGTGGAAGAACAGGGCAAGAGCGGCTTGAAGGGCGTAGGGAGAGCAGATTTGGTCATGTATTTTTTCTCATTTTTGATCGGGCATGGTTCATGAATCCTTGATATATCGGGCTTTTTCGCGTCTTATTTCCTTCGGTTTTTGCCTTACCCTTGTCCCAAAACGCCTCGTCCCTGCAACACAAAAACACGGGCTAATTCAGGCTTTTGACCCGAATCCACCCGTGCTGTAGGAACCAACTTATTTTACTCAGAGTAGAACTTATTTTGCTGGAATAGATCGGCTTTTTGCGAAGATAGTTTGTTCTCAAAAGCTCGCTTGATAGAAATGAAGAAAATCGGAAGTCCGCTGATCAAGAAAGCTAAAAACGCAAAACAACCAACAATAAATACAGTATCGTGTAAAATACCTAGCTCAGGATATAGCTTATTTACAGCTTGAAACAGAGGCAATGGATCGGTGATTCTTTGCAATGCCCCCCAACCCACCCCAAAGACCATGAACGCACAGAATGTCATAACCAATCCAGAACGAAGTTGGTTGCGCATAAATCTCGCTCCTTTCGCAAAACCGTTATCGTTTAAATGGGCATCGAATGCGCCAATCAAGAGATCCACAACCGTTGCAGGAGTGATTTTGTGCTCCATCAGTACTGCCAACATTTCTTCTTCATATCGCTCTCGCCACGCTTGAGGATAGAGTTTTAGCAAAAAGCGCATTTAATTCCCCCCCATCATGGCCAACCGGTTCTTCCCCACGAAAGCGACTTGTTCTAATGTTGCAACCTGCTTGCGAAGCGCCATCACACCCTCGTCAGTCATACGGTATGGTCGCCTTCTTTCCTCAGAAGGCAATGCTTCGATCCAACCCTGTTTTTCTAAGCGTGTGATCGCACCGTAAAGTGTTCCTGGTTCCAATTGCGTGCCACTAAATGCACGAATGTCCTCCATCATGGCATAACCGTGTTTTGGACCGGTCGCCAAACTTGAAAGAATAAGAAACGACGCATCCGAGAATCGCCCTAAATCATTCTGTCTCATTGCACTACCCCCATCAGTATTACGTTCAACTTACTACGTAAAACGTAATAATACGACATTTTTTAACGATCGACAAGAAAAAAAGACATTTTCTCCAATCCTCCACTTCACCCAAATCTGACCTACACCTGTCCGAACTGACTCTCCCTACTTCTCGATAATTGCCGTTGAACATCCCTTTTGCTCACCGTCAAATACCCTACAAAAATAACTATGAGTACTGTCAATACTGCCGCAACAATGCCATCCCCATAACCTAATCCCGTGATGCTTTTTGGCTTTCCAAGCCAATCTGCAATGGATGCCCCAAGCGGCCTGGTCATTACGTATGCAAACCAGAACGCAAAGATAGGATGAAGACGAAGCCATGCGTAGCCGAGTCCAGGAAGTGCAAATAAAACGATAAATAAAACACCTGAAGCCAAGTACCTTAAACGAAAGGTCGTTGCTGTCATATCCCCTGATGCCGTCCCCATGGCAAACGTAGCCAACACGGCCGACCAGTAAAATAGCTCGCGTCGGCGGGTATGGATGCTGTGGATGGATAACGTGCCCTCTACCTTATACCAGGTCATAAACACCACGGTCAGTAGGATGGCAAAAGCGATGGTTGAGGCGTAATACGGTACCCCGAGAACAATATGCGTGACATCGGCAACCATAGTGCCGAAAATCGCAACCATGACGACCAGAAGCCAGTAGATCCACGCTATATATTGGCGCACCGCAAACTGTAAAATGAGTGCAACCACAAAGCCGATGAAACCAAGGATGACCGCAACATAAGGATTGATGTGGTAGACGAGATAGTCAGACGTTGACTCGCCCATGGCAGTTGTCAGGAGTTTCACAATCCAGAAATAGAACGTGATTTCTGGAACTTTCGTTACATAGCGTTTACCTTGGTTTCCCGCAACGATTGACTGGTTCATCGATGTACTCGTTCCTCACTCGCAATTTCGTTGTCCAGTTATGGAGATTGCCACGATGGTAAAGATCATTTTATCGATAGGTGATCCCAAAGACGGGACAAGCAGAGAACAACCTACAACAGCCGCTCTCTGCTTGCCTTTTTATTATTCCACCGTGACGCTCTTGGCCAAATTTCTTGGTTTGTCGACGTCATTCCCACGCGCAACTGACGCGTAATACGCCAGCAGTTGAAGCGGCGCAACCAGAAGCACAGGCGCCAAAAAGGGCAGCGTGCGCGGCACATAGAGGACGCGATCCACACTCTTGCCAATCTCTTCGTCCCCCACCCAGGCGAGCGCAAGAACGTGCGCGTCGCGCGCCTTCACTTCCTTAATGTTGCTGACCGTTTTCTCGTAGAGTTCATCCTGCGTCACGAGTGCTATGACCGGGACGTCCTCCGTAATCAGCGCCAGCGTGCCGTGTTTCAACTCGCCCGCCGGATACGCCTCCGCGTGGATATACGAAATCTCCTTATACTTGAGCGCGCCTTCGAGGGCGACTGCAAAATCGAGCCCCCGCCCGAGGAAAAACGCGTCATCCCACGAAGAGAAATCGCGCGCAATCGTCTCGATCGCCGGCGCCGTTTTCAAGACTTCGTCAATCTTCAATGGCAGATCCAGCAGGGCGTTCAATAGTTTTGCACGCTCATCAGAGGCGAGCGTTCCCTTGATCTGCCCGAGATACGTCGCAAACAGGTAGAGAGCGATCAACTGGGTCGTGTACGCCTTTGTCGAAGCGACGGAAATCTCAGGCCCAGCCCACGTGACGAGAACGTGATCTGCCTCCCGCGCCGCTGAACTGCCGACCACGTTTGTGATCGCCATGACGCGATTGCCGGCCATCTTCGCATTGCGAAGCGCAGCCAGCGTATCGGCCGTCTCCCCGGACTGCGAGATGACCAGAATCAACGTGCGATCCGTTACAATCGGGTTGCGATAGCGATATTCTGACGCAATTTCAACGTCCACAGGAATGCGCGCGAGCGTTTCAATCGCAACTTTGCCGACAAGTCCCGCGTGGTACGACGTGCCGCACGCGACAATGTGGATGCGATCAATCGATTGAACGACTTCTTCGCTTAAGTCAAGCTCGCCAAGCGTCACTGCCGAGCCATCTTCCGCGATCCGCCCGCTGAGCGTGTCACGCACCGCTTTTGGCTGCTCGTGAATCTCCTTGAGCATGAAATGCTCATAGCCGCCCTTTTCGGCGGCAACCGCATCCCAGGTCACGTTGAAGATCTCTTTGCCAACCGGATTCCCCGCGAGATCGTAACAGGCTACGCGATCCGCCTCTAAAACGGCAAGCTCCCCGTCTTCGAGGATGTACACGTCCCGCGTATATTCAAGGAGCGCAGGGATATCCGACGCCAAGAATTGCTCCCCGTCGCCAAGACCGATGACCAATGGCGACTGTTTGCGCACCGCGATTAACTTCCCTGGTTCATCCTTCGCCATGATCGCAAGCGCGTACGCACCGCGCAAGTTTGGAAGCACCGCGAGCACGGTCGAAAAGAGATCGCCCGTCCACGCTTCTTCCAGGAGATGCGCCACAATCTCGGTGTCCGTTTCTGAGGCGAATGAATGCCCGCTCTCCATCAACTGCTCGCGCAGCGACTGATAGTTTTCAATGATTCCATTGTGCACAACGACAAACGCGCGCGAGCAATCCGCGTGCGGATGCGCATTCTCGTTCGAGGGGCGCCCGTGCGTCGCCCATCGCGTGTGACCGATCCCCTGATTTCCACGTACAGGGTGTGCAATAAGCGCGTCACCGAGCACCGCGAGTCGGCCCACCGACTTTTCCACGCGCACCTCGCCATCTTCAAAAATCGCCACGCCCGCTGAGTCATACCCACGATACTCCAGCTTTTCAAGTCCCGACAACAGGACATCCTGCGCTTGCCGACGTCCAACATAGCCAACAATTCCACACATTGAAAGAAACCTCCCCACGCGGCTCAAGCGCGTTTTTGGAAATGACAAACAAGGGTTCCGTCACCCTCTTTTATTCCGTTCGCGCGAGAAGCGCATCAAGCGCTTCTGATTCTGATCAAGTCCTGTCCGGCAAGTCACCTTGCCATTTTCCCATTGATCTTCGCGGTGTGAATCTACACCGGGAGGCACCCGCCGAGTCCTTCGCCAACCTCCACCGCGTCAACTGGAGCGCACATCTCGTCCCGTCCAGTCCTGGCGCTTACGACAACTGCTTTTTGTGCGTGTGATCCTCTTCTAAGCGCATTCCCCCTTTACCATGCGGATGGACGCGTAAAACGAGGCAGAGTCACCACGTCTTACGCTGTCTCAAGCTCCCGTCGAATCACATCGACGATGCGTTCCACCTGTGCGCGCACAAGCGACTCCTGCGGTCCCTCTGCCATCACGCGAACAAGCGACTCCGTGCCTGACTCGCGAACAAGCAAGCGGCCATTCTCGCCGATTTCATCCTCAATCTCACGAATGATTTGAAGAATCGAGCCGTTCGTCCTCCACGCCGTCTTATCCTTTACGCGTACGTTGACGAGCACCTGCGGATAAGATTTCATAATCGCCGCCAATTCATGAAGCGGTTTTTTCTCCTGCGCCATCACATCAAGCAGTTGCAGCGCCGAGAGCATACCGTCTCCAGTCGTCGTTAGATCGAGGAAAATCAGATGACCCGACTGCTCACCGCCGAGCGAAAAGTGTCCTTCGCGCATCGCCTCCATCACATAGCGATCGCCCACAGCCGTTCGCACAAGCCGAATTCCCAATTCCTGCGCCGCGCGCACAAACCCAACGTTGCTCATCACCGTCGTCACGAGTGTGTCATCGTGGAGGCGACCGTGCTTTTTCATGTGATGCGCACAAATCAGCATGATGCGATCCCCATCCACGATCTCACCGCTCGCATCTACCGCGATCAAACGATCTGCGTCACCGTCAAACGCCAAACCCACGTCCGCTTTCAGATCCTTCACCGTTTGCGCCAGTGTCTCAGGGTGCGTCGAGCCACATCCCACATTGATGTTAATCCCGTTCGGTTCAACCGACAACAGCGTCACACGCGCTCCGCGCTCCGCAAAGAGCGCCTTTGCGAGTTCATATGCCGCGCCGTTTGCCGCATCCACCACCACGTGTAACCCTGTCAAATCCGCCTTAAGCGTCGACGAAAGAAAGTCCCGATAGCGCACAACTTCATCGTGTCGATCATACACACGCCCAATCTGCTCACGCTGCGGACGGTCTGCCGCTTCTGTGCGCTCCATCCTACGTTCAATCTCGTCTTCTTGTGCGTCGAGAAGTTTAAACCCGTCCGCACCGAAAAATTTAATCCCGTTGTCCTCAAACGGATTGTGTGACGCTGAGATCATCACACCCGCGCACGCCTCTGAATGCCTCGTCAGATAGGCGACACCTGGCGTAGGCAAAATTCCCAAGCGCACAGCATCAACACCCGCCGACGTGATGCCCGCGATCAGCGCAAACTCTAGCATGTCTCCCGAGATTCTCGTGTCTTTCCCGACAAGCATGCTCGGTCGCCCTGTACACTGCAGTTTTAAAACACTCGCTGCCGCAACTCCTAGAGAGAATGCGAGTTCCGGTGTCAGCCCAACATTCGCAATGCCACGTACCCCATCTGTGCCAAAAAGTCGACTCACGCTCTTCCATGACCCCTCATTCACGTAAATCCTCGTTTATTTAGCTCATTCTCCCACACCCTCCACCGTCTTTCAAGCCGTGCAAGGGAAATGGTAGGATTTGGGCGAACACAGACGCTATGGCAATGCGCTTACATGAACGACGCTGTGCGTCACCGACTGGATCACCCAAGGTGCGGGGACACTCACTGTCACCGTTTCACGTGTCGATTGCCCTGCCGCCAGTCCCTGCACTTGCACCGACGCCTCAAGATCCTGCGCTGTGAGCGCTGGGGATTGCGGCCCAAACAACGCGACATCAACCGTACTCGTTGAAAGACGATAGCGCACATGCGACGTCGCGCCCCGGATGACGATCGGAACATGCTGCACCACCGTTCGCACACCTGGGACGACCGTCACCGTCACCGTCGCAGTCACACTCGACAAATGAGCGCCCGCCACCGGAATAGGAATCGTCTTCGTAATGGTCGACGTCTGTTGCAGACCAGCCACGTTCATCGGAGAGAGCGCAATCGGAGGAAGATTCACAAGCGCCGCGGAGGCGCCTGTCACCTGGATCGTGTGCGGCAGCACTTGCACAGATGCCACATAATAAGGAAACGCAGGAATGCCAAATGTGCTCGCGACGAGTGGCACAGTGACAGACGTCTGGCGAAAAGGCACGGTTACCATCGATGTACTCGGCGAGCACTGCACACCGCCCACCACCGCACCGTTTTGATCCACGGGCACCCACGTGACGCGCGCCGCAAACGTTGAACCGCGATTCACGACAGAAATCGTCCCCACGACCGCGCGAACGCGGTGAACATCCACATCAGGCCCGCGCACGACGACGTGCGAGATCCCAATGTTGACGTGCGCCAATTGAGCGCCGGCGCTCACAGCCCCTTGAAAGCGTAACGTCGGTTTCAACGCGTGATCAATCACAGGCCGCAGATCGAGTGTGACATGCTTCACTTGGGGGGTGTACGTGGTCGCGTGTGTTGGCAGATTGATCATCGTGACAGGCAGTTCATGAACGCCTGGCTTCAGTCCCCGCGCATTGACTACCGCTTGTAAGTTCCCGTACGCAACCTGTACGGAAGCGACGCTCAAAAGGCCACCGGAGACGGATACATCCGTCTTGACAGGATTCTGACCGAGCACCGCCATGTCAGGGCTGATGCGGGCGTGAATCGGAATGCCGTGTAGAACGGCCGTCGTCGTCGTGAGTGCGGCAGGTGAGATCGACTGCGTCGAAGAAGACTGCACCACATACCAGAGCATCACCGCCAAAAGAACGCTCACGAGTCGTGCTGTGAGATTGCTCTGCAAAAAATCGCTGGCCTTTTTCATGCGCGTTCACCTTTTCGAGCAAAGAGTCGGAAAGGCCGTTGATTGCGCATCGTTCCGTAAACCTCATTGAGTCGCTCCGTCAATTCGCGCTCATCCAATCCCCGTCTTAAAATGCCACCCTCAGAGATTGAGATTTGGCCCGTTTCCTCCGAAACAATAATCGCAACAGCATCCGATTGTTCTGTTACACCGATCCCTGCGCGGTGGCGCGTGCCAAGCTCCTTCAAAATCGCGTCACTGTCGCTAAGCGGTAAGAAACAACTCGCGGCAAGAACCCGCTCGCCGCGCAAGATCGCCGCGCCATCGTGAAGGGGTGTATTCGGAATAAAGGTGTTGATCAAGAGTTCAGCACTGAGCAGGCCCTGAATCGCAATCCCGGTTTGAACATACTCATTCAGCCCTGTGTCCCGCTCAAGAACGAGCAGCGCGCCAATTCGATTCTTGGAAAAAACCTTTGTCGCCGCGACCAGTTCCTGTACGACATGCGTCGTATCGCCTGTCCCTTGCCAATTCAAGCGCAACTGGAATAGGCTTGCCCGCCCCAACTGTTCGAGTCCACGCCTCAGTTCAGGCTGAAACACGACAGGGATCGCAAAGAGTCCCACCGTGAGGGTTTGCGTCAGGAGCCAGTTTAGCGCTTGCAGATGAAACACGCGACTCAGGCCGAGCGCCACAAACAGCACGATCAAACCTTTGAGCAGTTGTACCGCGCGCGTGCCGCGTATCAAGAGAATCACACGATAGAACACGTACGATACGATCGCGATATCCAGAACATCAAAAATGTACTTATTTAAAAGAATCAGCAGAGAGGGCATGCGCTCACATCAGCTTTCCACGATCTACCGAACCATAGAGAGGGCGTTTCTGAGGCGTCGACTGCACACGCTTCATGATGCGCTCATGAAGCGAACACGGGGCCGAAAGTTGCACCATGCTCCGCAGTTCTCGCTCGACTTCCTTCAATTGATCAAGATGCGCTTCACAGTGCGCGCACGTCACTCGATGGTGATGCGCGAGTTTTACATGAGGGTGGTGGTCGTCGCCATCCAGGTGAAAATGCAGCGTTTGCTTTGCTTCCTCACACGTCACAAGGATCCCCTCTTTCACGATACAGGCACATCCACAAATCGTTCTTTCATGGCCTCTCGGCCGCGGTGAATTCTCGTCTTCACCGTCGTGACAGGAACGTGCAAAATATCACTAATCTCCTGAAGAGATAATTCCTGAATGTATTTTAAAATGAGCACCGTTCGATAGGTAACCGGGAGATCGTTCAGCGCGCGCTGAACATCAGCGCAGCGCTCAGTCTGAACGACGAAATCGAGTGGATCTTGTTCATCACTCGCGAGACGCTCATACCCATCTCTGTTTCCTTCTTCGCCATCGTCAACATCAAGCGATTGGTGTGGGCGACGTTTACGCAATCCGTCAATGCAAACATTTGTCGCTATGCGGTAAATCCACGTCGAGAATTGATACGTCTCGTTATAGCGCGGCAGGTTCGTGTAGACGCGCAAAAACGTTTCTTGCACCGCGTCCTCCGCTTCTGTGCGATTTCCAAGCATTCGAAAGGCCATCGTGAACAAACGATTTTCGTAGGCGTTGACAATCTTCTCAAACGCCGCGACATCTCCCATTTGCGCTTCTTCAAGCACACCCTGCGCGACGTGGTCCATCCGCGACCCCCATCAATCTTTGGTAATCAAAACATTCTACTCTATTATACATCGCAAACGGTGCCAGTGCCGCACGGATTTCTAAGAATGTGCTGAGATGTTTAGCGCTTTCGATTCACCCGCACCCCGCCGCCGCTCCTGCGCGACCGCCTTCTCCTTTGCGCGTCAAGCACTGGATCACCCGTCTTTTTCTTCATCGCCACAAGCATCTCGCGGGCCCTCTTCTTATATACGTGAAAGATGGCCTCCGCGATGCGCGCATGCCCGCGGTCATTTGGATGAATCGGGTTCTTGATCAAGCGATAATCTTCGAGTGCTCCTCTCCGATATCCATTTACAAGCTCCGACTCTCGCCCCTGATAAGAATCATCAATCCGCACGAGTTCACATGAGCACTCTGAGGCGAGACGCGCGAGCATGTCATTATAATCGCCAACCCCGCGCGCAGCGAGATCGCTGTTTGGAAATGGGTTATAGATCGTGCACAGAAGCAAGATCGTATGCGAGCTCGGTTTCGCCTTTTCGAGAATCTCGCGCACAACGGGAATGACCGTCGTCTCCAATCGACGGCGTCCCTCCTCAGGGTCATTCAAGTACCACGGGAGGACACGCAAAAGATCATTGCCCCCGATCATCACCGTCGTAAGCGTCGACTCTGCCAGAATGCACGGAGGAATCTTTTCCATACTTGCAAGCAACTGCGGCGCAGTATACCCCGGTTTAGCATTCACGTACGTGTGAGTCACATTCATCTGGTTTAACTTCTCGGTCAATTGATCAACGTAGCGGTGTGCTGGCTTGCTGGAATCATAGCCATGCGTGATGGAGTCCCCCAATGCCACATAGATCATCGCGCATCACCCGGTGGTTAATTTGTTCTCCCACCAATCCATTCACGCTGACCGGAATCCGTCACAGCAAACGCTGAATAGGCGCGCGCCACAACCTCATCTGCCGCCTTTTCAAGATCCTCACCATCTACCTCATAAAATGGATGCGTATACGATTTCATTGCGTGTTCATAGCGCGGATCATAATAGTCGGTGAGAAGTGCTGCAATCAAGCTGTGCCAGTCACGCGCTAAAAACGCTTCGCTCACAAACGTGCGAAATGCCGGCGAAAAGCGTCGCTCAATTCGCGCAAGCGCATGCCCGACCGCGCTCACAAACGCCTGTTCATCATCGAGTCGGTACTGCAAAAGCGTTCTCACCACCCGCGTCTTTAGCGAGGCAAAAAGAAGGAGATTGTGTCCGCGAAGTTTTGCCTCGTAGAGAAAATCAGGCATATTCACGTGCCCGATACGCTTGCTCTCCGCTTCGATAATCAAATACGGCGCATTTTGCTGTCGCTGCAAAGCATCGTACAGACGTCCGTCAAACTCCCGTTGATTCGCCGGTTTAAGGCCAATCCCGCCGAATACTGAACCGCGATGCCCCGCAAATCCCTCTAAGTCGAGAACTGGTTCCCCGCGCTCTTTGAGCAACTGCAAGAGCATACTTTTGCCGACCCCCGTCATGCCGTGGATCACAAGAAGCGGGGGCAGCTTGTCCGCGCGCATGCTGGCAAGCCATTCCGTGATATGAACACGATACGCGCGATACCCACCAGCGAGCCGCACGGCAGGTATGCCCATCAGACCTAAAACGGTCGTCACCGACTGACTGCGCATCCCTCCGCGCCAACAGTAAATTACAGGGATCCGGTCACCCGCCCGCTCTCGAATCGCGCGCACCAGATTCGGCAGTTTTCGCGATGCGATCTCAAGTCCACGCTCGCGCGCTCTCTCAGGCCCAACCTGTTTATACAGTGTCCCTATCTCCGCGCGTTCCTCATTGTCAAACAGCGGAACCGATACGGCGCCAGGAACGTGCGATTCAGCATACTCTCCCTCCGAACGTACATCAATCCACGCAACATCGGCACGCCGTTCGAGTTGCGCGAATGTCTGATCCATCTCCAAACGTCTCACCCTCCAGCACCATAAAAAAGGCTAAGCGACGCGGCTCAGCCCTTCGTCTTTCTTTCTCTATCGCGTCAAATGACCGTAAGTCCAAGCAAAGAAGAAAGAAGCTCAACGGCCATTTTGCCCGTTCGATTCTCCGAATCAAGAATTGGGTTTACCTCCACCACATCGACAGACGTGACACACCCGGCAGACGCGAGCAATTCCATGGCGAGATGCCCCTCGCGATACGTAAATCCACCGTGAACAGGCGTTCCTACACCCGGCGCGTACATCGGGTCGAGCGCATCGAGATCCACACTCAGATGCACACCACTCGTTCCGCTTGAAGCAATCTCGATTGCGCGCCTCATCACTGTACTCATGCCTAGCTCATCCACGTCCGCCATTGTAAAGACGTGCATCCCACTTTTAGCGATCAATTCGCGTTCAAGCGGGTCAATCGAACGCGCGCCGACAAGCACCACACGCTCCGGTTTGAGTTTGGGAAAAAGCGATCCAATTCGCGTCAGATCATCATGTCCGTAACCGAGTGACGCGGCGAGCGGCATGCCGTGGATGTTTCCGCTCGGCGTCGTCTCATCCGTGTTCATATCACCATGTGCGTCAAACCAGATGCAACCCATCTCGCCGCCAAGCGCTTCGGCCGCCCCCGCCACACTGCCGATGGCGAGACTGTGATCGCCGCCGAGCACGATAGGAAACGCGTTATCCGCCATAACCTGCGCCACCATGCCGCGCAATTCATCGCAAATCGCGTGCACTTGGGTGAGATATTTCAGCTTCACATCCCCTTGCACCCGCGACTCCGGTTGGGCCACTGAAAGGTTGCCGAGATCTTTGACGTCATAGCCGAGCGCTTCGAGCTTCTCAGACAATCCTGCATAGCGTATCGCGCTCGGACCCATATCGACCCCGCGCCGCCCCTGACCCAAGTCAGACGGAACACCGATCACACGTAAGGATTTTCGATTTTTTATCATTCGTTTCAACGCTCCTCAAACTTATGGTACCATAGGAAATCAAGCAAGTGGGCATTTCCGCCAGAAAGGGACGTCTCTCTATGAACGAAACTACTTTATCCATGGACGCACAACTTTTCATCCTCTCGTGGGCTCAACTCCAGTATGCCACACTGCTGAGTCCTACAGACGAAACGGTGAGCACCGCAAAACGCGAAGTCGCAAACCGCTTGCAGCGCGATTTTTCTACCACTGAGCTGCAACTGCTCGCACGCGCCGAATCCTTTTATACGGTTTCCTTTAAAGAGCGTGAAGAAACGAAATTTCTCCAGTTTCCCGCCGATGAGATCGAGAGTTTGATCTGAAGCAGTGAACGCTAACCGCCAATCGCCAGTCGCAAAAGAATGGGCGTAATGCTTGACTCGATAAACGCCGCGACCAAAAGCAGTACGGCAACGATGAGCACGATCGTCCACAAATCCTTCCGCAAATACGCCCACATCCCCGGCTTACCCGCGCGCGCAATCGCGCGAAACTCCGTTGCACCGATGCGCATACCATACGCGCTCGCCAGAAGATAGGCCGGGATCTCGAAGATCCCGTGCGGCAGTATCCCAGTGAGAATCGCCAGCCATAGGCTGATATGAATCTTTGCCGTGAGCGTCGCCAGGACATAGCCGACGAGCGCTCCGTTTGCGATGACCACCAAAAAGGGAAGGATTCCGAGGACTAACCCACCTGCCATCATGATCAAGCTTACTCTTAGATTGTTATAAAAGAGCGCAAGCGCTGTGGCGAGCACACTCTCGTGTTTCAGTGTCACTGCCTCTTGCTTGAGTCCGTGCATCATAGGCGTCAGCACCGCTGAGAGCGACGACGCCTGCGCGCCTCCGAGCCAGGCGCCGATCAAAAAGAGAATGAGTGCGACGATAAAATAACTGCGATATCTCTTTACCATGATGATTTCCCCTCTCGTGTATGCCGAATCGTTCCATCGCGCAAACTGAGAAACGAATCGAATGAATGGAGGTGCTCCATCATCAAATCCTTTCGTCCAAAGCTTGCTAAACGCGCTGTACGGATTGGCACAGCACTTTTGCTGACTGCGCTTACGTTCGGTTCATCCTACGTCACGTATGCGAAAACCAAAACTGAAGCGCCTTTATCAAAGACCCCGGAAGCGATCTATAAGGTGCAAACCAATCAGAAGGTCGTTGCACTCACGTTCGATATCTCGTGGGGCGAGAAATCGCCAGGACCTATCCTCGATATCTTAGCCCAAAAACACGTCGATAAGGCAACCTTTTTCCTATCCGGACCATGGGTACTTCACCACCAAGAGATTGCCAAACGTATCAAATCCATGGGTTTTGAAATCGGCAGCCACGGGTATATGCACAAGAATTACTCCGAATTCAGCGAAGGCTGGATTCGCGAGCAAGTTCAAAAGGCGGATGCGAGCCTGCAAGAAGTACTGAACGTGAAGACCCGCTTGATTCGTACGCCTAACGGTGATTTTAACAAACAGGTTCTGTCGACGCTGCACAGCATGGGGTATAGCACGATTCAGTGGAACACCGATTCATTGGATTGGATGAATCCTGGCGTCGAAGCGATCAAAAATCGTGTGCTGACTCGCGTCGTACCTGGCGACATCATTCTGATGCATGCGAGCGACTCTTGCAAGCAGACGCACCTGGCATTGCCCGCAGTGATCGACGGCCTGCGCGAAAAAGGTTACCACTTTGCGACCGTGACGGAACTGGTAAAGGGAGCCGCGACACACTCGACCGTTCAGTGACATTTTCTTTTAATCACGCTCGCTGAAGAAAGAAGGTGAATCGTGATGAAATCAGCAACGCACGCAGCCCACGTCTGGCTGCTCGGCCTGGGATTGACTGCGACGCTCGCAGGCTGCGGGCTAGGAGGCTCAACTTCCGCAGAAGTGTCTAACGCTTCACCGCAGAGCGGCTCTTCTGCACCGCAGAGTGGTTCTTCCTCACCGCAAGGGCAGGACGGACAAGCGACGGGTCAAGGCGGGACACAAGGCGCAGCGGGTAAATCAGGTCAAGCGAGCAGCGGAGGTACGGCGTATCCAGACCTAAAAGCGATGGTGCTGGATATCCTCCACAGCAAAGAAGGAATGGCGACACTTCGCGATACGATGACAAGTCCTGAGTTTAAACGACTGTCAGTGGTTACGCAGGCAGATATCAGTACGGCTGTGGAAAAAACGTTGCAACAAGGCAAAAACAAAAGCCTGCTGACCGAGCAAATGAAAGACCCGCAATTCGCCGCCGCCGTCGTCAATGCCTCTAAGGAACAATTGACGAACGTGCAAAAACAATTGATGACCGATCCTACGTATCAAAAGGATCTGCTCGCTCTCATGAAGTCGCCTGAGTATCAGAAAATGCAGTTTGATCTTTTGAAGAGCCCTGAATACCGAAAAGAGATCATGATGATTATGACAGAGGCGCTGCAACTGCCCACGTTTCGACTGCTCTTTCAGGATAGTATGAAAGAGGCAGTAAAGCAGGCGGGCGGTGGCGATAAAGAGAAAATGGGGAAAACCGAAAAACCGGGAGCGTCTGAAAAAGGGGAGAAAGGGGAAAAAGGAAAGAGCGATCAAGAAGATACTCAGAAAGATAAGCAGAGCGACTCCTCTAGCGGAGAAAAAGAGGGAAGTGGCAGTGAGGGCTCCTCTTCTTGAAAAAAGGTTCGCAGAGCAATCGCCTGCGAACCTTTTTTTGTCGATAACATCCCTTATTCCATGATCGCCGCGGAACGTCCACCACGCTGGCCCATATCGAGCGGCGGTTTCTTTTTTCCGATAAAGAGCACGGAGATAAACCCTAAGACAGAGATGATCGCCGCAACAGCAAACGCAGTTTGTGTGCCGTGCTCAAACGCGATTTGCTGAAGCTCCCCGACCAGCGAGGTCAACTGCGTTGAATTTGTAACACCAAACACGGAAGGAATCCCCGTCAAATTGATTTGCGATAGGTTGTGAACGCTCAGACGTTGAAGATACGTAATCAAATTTGTCGAAGATTGAGATTGCATGACGGTGCTCAAATACGCGGTGCCAATAGAACCTGCGACATTTCGCATCGTATTTTGCAGCGCAGTCGCTCGACTGACCAGTTCACGCGGCACATCGTTCATGCCAGCCGTGGAGAGCGGCATCATAGAGAGCCCCATTCCCGCTTGGCGAAACATGTAAACAAGAAGAATCGTGCCAAACGTCCAATTGAGGTCAATGCCCATCAAAAGCAGGGAGCCAACGAGCATGATGGCTAAACCGAGAATGCCGAGTGGGCGCGCGCCGATGCGATCAAACAGACTCCCCGAGATCGGCATGAGAACACCTGTCACAATGGCCCCCGGCAACGTCAAAAGACCTGTCTCAAGCGGTGTGAATCCAAGGCTGTTTTGTAAAAAAACCGGCAAGATGAAAAGCGCACCGAGCATGGATACGCTCAGTAAACTTGACGTGATGATCGAGACCAGAAACACTTTGCGCTTTAAGAGACGAAGATCGAGCATCGGATTTTTTGCTGTGAGTTCGATCGCCACGAAAAACGTCAGAAGGATGATGCCCGCGGTCAAAAAGGAAAGGATCGTGATTGATCCCCAGCCGTCGGCAGGCGCTTCAGAGAGCGCGTACAGCACGCAGAAGAATCCGACAAGTGATGTGAGAAATCCGGCGATGTCGAGACGCTCTGTCGAGCGCGCGGGCATCTTCGGAATCGATGCGGTGACCATGAAAAAACTCAAGATCCCGATTGGCACGTTGATGTAGAAAATGAGCCGCCAATTGAGGTACTCCACAAAGTATCCGCTAAGTGTAGGTCCGAGCGCTGGCGCGAACATGAGCGCAATACCCCAAATTCCCATGATCGTACCGCGCCGCTCCGGCTTTGACATGCTAAAGAGAATCGTCATCGAGACGGGCATCAGCATCGCGCCACCAATCGCTTGAATCACGCGAAAGGTGATAATCGACTCCGTGCTCCACGATAACCCACACAGCGCCGATCCCGCGGTGAAGATTCCGAGCGCGATAAGATAGATTCGCTTTTGGCCAAAGCGGTCACCGAGATACCCACTAACGGGTGTGAGCATCCCCGTTACGAGCAGATACCCCGTGATGACCCATTCAATCTCATTCTGGGTTGCCGCAAACACCGACATCATTTTTGGGATGGCGACGTTCACGACGGTATTGTCAAGAATCGCCATGAAGACGCCGAACACGACGCTGATGAGGGCGAGAGGGCTCATACCAAACCGTTCTTTAAACGACACGCGCTTTCCCCCCTATCATTCATCCACCCTAATCAATTGTTGTTGACGTGAATCGCCACGACCGCATTCATCCCAGGCACGACCGGTTTTCCGGAGTAGCCACCATTCAAACTGATCACAACGGGAATTCGCTGTTCCACTTTGGTGTACGAACCGGATGCAGCTGAGATGTTCGGCACGAGTGAAAACGCAGATTGCGTTGCGTTGCCAATCGATTGAACCGTACCTTTAAACGTCGTGTTTGGAATGCCGTCAATCGTTACATCTACACTCTGCCCCACTAAGACGTGTCGTATTTCTGTCTCCGAGATATTCGCCGTCACATTCAGGTCGCCCAGGTTCACCACTTCAGCCAACACTTGACCGGGTTGCACCACTTGACCATTCTGCACGTTGTTTTGAATGATCGTTCCACTTATCGGCGATTGGATCGACTCCGCATCGTTCAGACGCTGGCGCAGCGTTGAATTATGCGCGACCAGCCCGCTCAAAAGCGGGTTCATCGCGAGCACGGAGGTGTTTGACTCTGTGCCGAGCACGTCAGATTGATTGACCGTTGTGTTGACTGCCGCATCCCACGAGTTGAGGCGTCCAGCATACTGAACGGTGATCGGGACAATGGTGCCTGTGACCTGCGCATCTTGCGATGTGACAAAGTTCGTCGAATTCGTGTAGTACAAGTATCCGCCGAATAATGCGCCAATCAGGACGACGAGCACGATAAGGTTGATGAGGACGACGCGTACGATGCTGCTGTTCGCCAAAGCGTTTCACTCCATTCACAGAAAGTCTTTCTACAGTCAATTGCGATTTATGGATACTTCTGCAGATAGGCCCGGCATGAGCTGTTTTCCTTCTGTACCGTTAATCGAGATGTAAACAGGTACACGTTGCACCACTTTATTAAAATTGCCCGTCAAACTCGTATTCGGAATTCCTTGTGACAAAACAGTTGAAGCACTGCCGATTTGACTGACCGTTCCCGTAAACAGCGTTCCTGGGTACGCATCGATCGTAATGTTTACTGGTTTACCCACCGTAACGTTGCTGATGTCCGTCTCGTTTACGTTGGCGACGATCTGCAAATTATTCAGGTTACTCATATAGCCGAGCGATTCTCCCGGAACGACAATTTCGCGATCAACAGCGTTATTTTGGAGAAATGTGCCCGTAATCGGCGCCGTAATGTCCGTCGTACCGGTCAATCCCTGCACCTGTCCAATCACAGTGCCTCTTTGCACCGTAGCACCGTCATTGACGCGCCAATTGACAAGCGTTCCGTCGGCTGGAGACGTGATTTGACTCATCGTCCCTTGAATGCTTGCATTATCTGTTGTTACGTAGTTTTGCTGCTGGTAGATGTAATATCCACCTCCGCCAATCACCACGATTGCGGCAAGAATGCTGATAATCGAAAGACTGACTGTGCGCGGATTCGCCACACAGAACCCCCCTTACGTTAATTGCGTGTCATGAATCGGTGAATCAGGCGCGTACCTTGCGTATGCATCCACGATCGTCTTCACAAGGCAGCCCGTCAGGCGCTCATCGCTCAACTGCGCCATTTCAATCGGCGTTCTCTTTCGCATCGAGGCTGCGCCGTGCAGTGAGGTCATGATGATATGGGCAAGAATCGGGTAGTCCCCTTCCTTGATCGCCCCTCGTTCGCGCATAGCCTCAAAATAGCGAACGATCATCCCTCGCATCTTCCACATAAATTCACGCAGCAGATCGGAGATTTCAGGCTGGCTAAACGCCTCTGAGAAACCGAGCATTAAGATGTCGCTTTGCGCCGTCACCTGCAAGAGATAGTCAGAGATAAACTGACTCAATCCCTGTTCAAGCGTTCCGTGAAGATAAGGCTCCAAATCCTGCGGAATCTTCATCTGCATCAATGCCTGCTCCACGGCAGCGCGCAACAGGTCAAGCTTACTTCCGAAGTGCCGAAAAAGCGTGACTTCATTCACACCTGCCCGCTCTGCAATTCCGCGAGTGCTTGCCCCCTTGTAGCCGCGCTGCGTAAATTCGGTCAGGGCGGCGCGCAGGATGCGGGCATGCGCATCCTGGTCAGTGGATGAGACACGCGAACTCTGCGGCGTATCATCCAAACCAATCCCCCCTCTCGATGCGTGCAAGCTCTCACTTGCGTAAGTATGTACTTGCATTATAACAAGTTGCCCATTTCATGCAAGTGAATCGATAGAAAAAAGCATGCCCTTTAACCGCTCAGGCATGCTTCGTCACGAATTGTATAAATTTATCGTTACTCACAAAACATCAGACAACCGTCAATCACGCGCGGCCGCGAGCGCCTCAAGCCGCAGCTCTGTCGCCAACTGTTGCGCCAAGAGGTCAAACGCCTGGCCTTGCAACGAATCCCGGGCGAATATCCCCTGCGTGCCTGGCATCGGTTCACCCATCGGAATCTGTGCCAGCACACTCGTTTGCAATCCGTCTGCCACTTGGGCTCCACCGCCCTGCCCAAAGAGATAAGCGCGTTCACCGCAGCCTTTACACTGATAGAACGCCATGTTTTCAATGACGCCAAGGACTTCATGTTTCGTGTGTAGCGCCATAAGTCCCGCGCGAATCGCCACGTCCGCCGCCGTTTGCTGTGGCGTCGTCACGATCAACTCCTTGCTGCGCGGAAACATACCGTGGACATCGAGCGCCATATCACCTGTGCCTGGCGGAAGATCGAGCAACACCACATCGAGGGCGCCCCAGTGCACTTCCTGAAAAAAATTACGCAACATTTTTCCGAGCATGGGACCGCGCCAAATGATCGGTCGATTATCCGGTACAAAAAACTGCATGCTGATGAGCTTGATCCCTTTCACTTGAACGGGCATCACCACATTTTCTACGACCGCCGGTTTCACGTCCGCCACGCCAAAAAGATTCGGTAGGGAAAATCCGTAGATGTCCGCGTCGATAACACCCACGCGATATCCTAAGCGCCCTAGTGCCACCGCGAGATTCGCAGTCACCGTCGATTTTCCGACACCACCTTTACCGCTTGCAATGGCGACAAATTCAGTGAGTGTATCAGGTTTTAGCAGGTCTGGCGTCTGTTGCGCAGACGCGCCAGGTCCCTTTAATTTTGCCGCGAAACGCTGCCGCTCTTCATCGCTCATCGTTCCGATCACCACATGCGCATCGCTAATTCCTTCGACGCGTAACAACGCATCGCGCACCTGATCTTCAATCACCGAGCGCAGAGGGCACCCGTGAATGGTTAATAGCACTTCAACATGAGCGACTGAACCTTTGATCTCAATCGACTTCACCATATCCATTTCCACAATACTGCGCTGAACTTCAGGATCTTGCACGTCCTTTAACGCGTCAAGAATCGCTTCTCTCGTGACTTCGCTCGACATGCCTCAACACCTCCATCTGACATGAATTGTAACACGAAAAAGGTACTCCTCTCTTGTCGAGGAGTACCTTTTTGATACGCTGACGCACTTGTTCGATAAACGTTGACAACTGTGGCAAACGGTACGTTAGCGTTTTGAAAACTGTGGCGCTCGGCGAGCCGCTTTGAGACCATACTTCTTACGCTCTTTCATGCGCGCATCGCGGGTTAAAAACCCTTCCCGCTTAAGCGCAAGACGTAAATCCGGGTCAATTTTCAAGAGGGCTCTGGCAATGCCGTGACGAATGGCGCCTGCCTGACCAGAAATACCTCCACCCTGAACGTTTACAAGCACATCATAGCGACCTAGCGTTTCTGTGACGAGAAGCGGCTGCTTCACAATCAGTTTCAACGTCTCAAGCCCGAAGTACTCATCCATGGTGCGGTTGTTGATGCGCACCGCGCCTTCACCTGGAAGCAATCGTACGCGTGCTACCGACGTTTTGCGGCGGCCTGTACCCCAATATTGAATGAGAGCCATGGTTCTCCTCCTTTCAGCGATTATTCGTTGATCACGAGCGGTTTTGGTTGTTGTGCCTGGTGTGGGTGTTCTGGACCCGCGTACACCTTAAGCTTCGTATACAATTGCGCACCAAGGCTGTTTTTGGGGAGCATACCTTTGACGGCCGCTTCCAGAACGCGCTCTGGGTGAGTCCGCAACATGTCGATCGCTTTAACTTCACGCAGACCACCTGGATAGCCTGAGTGACGGAAATAGCCTTTATCCGTCAATTTCTTACCTGTAAATACAACTTTCTCGGCGTTGACTACTACGACAAAGTCGCCGACATCCGTATGCGGAGTAAATTCAGGCTTATGCTTTCCGCGCAAGACAGACGCAATTTCAGTCGCAAGGCGACCGACGCGTTTGCCTGCTGCGTCGACAACATACCAGTTTCTCTCAACCGCACCCGGCTTGGCCATATAGGTCGTTCGCATGGGTGTTCCTCCTAAATGTCATTCCATTCGCTGATCCAACGCATTGAATTTTAGAGTACCGTACCTCAAGGGGTTTCGTCAAGATACGGCCAAGGCTTGTAAGAGATCTGCCAGAGGCATAACCCCTTGGCAGGCGCTGTGGGCCCCGCCTTCGCGCGATCTTTTGCACCGAGCATCGTCTGAATGTCATCCGCTTGAAAACGTCCTCGACCAACGTCGATCAGCGTTCCCGCCATGATGCGCACCATATTGTGCAAAAACCCGTTGCCAGAGACCGTGAGAAGAAGCGAGTCCGATCGCTCTTCTACGTGAAATGCGTAGACCTCTCGAACCTTATCCGGTTGCTGCGCGTGAACATAGCAGAACGATGAGAAATCGTGCATTCCTTCTAAATAGTGACTCGCGACCTGCATCGCGCGCACATTCAGTGAATAAGGAACGTGAACCGCGTACCTCGCACGAAAGACGTCTGGTACAGCGCGCGTGTCCAACTCATAGCGATAGGTCTTCCACGTGACATCGTGGCGAACATGAAACGTATCAGGCACGATATCCACGCGCGGCACCGTCAAATCAACAGGAAGATGCGCGCGCAGAATATAGCGCAAATGATCCGCCGAATACGGGCAATGATCCACATCAAAGTGAATCATCTGCCCAATCGCATGAACGCCTGCATCGGTGCGACTTGCGCCGACAACACGAATCTCTCGTGAGAAGACGCGGGACAGCACACGATCCAATTCACCCTGGACAGTTCGCAAGGAACCCTGTGTCTGAAAGCCGCGAAACCCTGTGCCGTCATAGGCGACGACGAGACGGATCCGAGTCATCGCAATGCAAACTACTCGACGAGCTCGATGTAAACCATCTCTGTTGCATCGCCGCGACGTGGTCCGAGTTTAAGAATGCGCGTGTAGCCGCCTTGACGCTCCGCGAATTTCGGACCAATCTCCGTGAACAGCTTTTGCAGCACATTTTGCGTTGCTTCGCCCTCGACTTGCACCATTTCCGGACGAACATACGCAGCGGCGAGGCGACGGGAATGCAGATCGCCACGCTTTGCGAGAGTAATCATCTTATCCGCGAGTTTGCGAAGCTCTTTGGCTTTCGCCTCTGTCGTGCGAATCCTTCCATACATGAAGAGATCCGTGACGAGACTGCGAAACATCGCTTCGCGCGAACCCGTGCGCCGATTGAGCTTGCGGTAGCCCATGGCCATTGTAACTCCTCCTTCAGCCTCTCAGCCTAGTTTCACTCGTCTGGGCGCAAGCCCAACTCGAGACGTTCCAATTTTTCAAGCACTTCCTCCAGCGACTTACGGCCGAGGTTACGCACCTTCATCATTTCTTCTTCCGTGCGGGAACAGAGTTCCGCAACCGTGTTGATTCCTGCACGCTTTAGGCAATTATAGGAACGCACCGAAAGATCAAGCTCTTCGATGGTCATATCCAAAGCCTTGTCATGCTTTTCGTCACCACGCTCAAGTGTCGTGTCGAGCGGGCGTCCGTGATCTGTCAAACGGCGAAACGGGTCCAATTGTTCAATCAGGATGCGGGAAGCGTCGCTCACCGCTTCATCTGGCCGAACACTGCCATCCGTCCACACCTCAAGCGTCAACTTGTCATAGTCGGTAATCTGCCCAACGCGCGTGTTCTCAACCTGATAATTCACGCGGTAGATCGGGGAGAAGATCGAATCGATCGGCAGCACGCCAATCTCCTGCTCTTCGCCTTTGTTCAGATTCGCCGGAATGTAGCTGCGCCCCGTTCGCGCCATCATTTCGACATAGATGCGGGAACCCGGGGCAAGCGTCGCGATGTGCAGATCCGGATTGAGAATCTCCACATCCGAATCACCGCGAATATCGCCTGCACGAATTTCTCCAGGTTGATCGATGTCAATAATCAGTCGCTTATACTCGTCAGAGTGAATTTTCAATGCCAGTTTCTTGACATTGAGGATAAACTCCGTCGTGTCTTCCACAACACCTGGAATCGTTGAAAACTCATGCAATACGCCCTCAATCTTGACGGACGTTACAGCCGCTCCCTCCAGCGACGAGAGAAGCACCCTACGCAACGAATTTCCAAGTGTCGTTCCGTAACCTCGGTCAAGCGGTTCGATCACGAACTTGCCGTACTTTCCATCCTCACTGATCTCTTCGATCAGGATGCGTGACTTTTCCCTATCGTTCATCCACTAACCCTCCCTCAGGACGAAGCCGACCCGCGCCACGCGCGAGATCGGGCAGGTCGCACTTATCGCGAGTAATATTCGATGATCAGTTGCTCCGTTACTGGTGCATCGATTTCTTCGCGTGCGGGCAGGCGTGTCGCTTTACCGCTTCGCGTAACCATGTCGCGCTCGAGCCACGACAATACGGTTTTTCCTTCCGCCGCTTCGAGCAACTCTTTAAACTTAGGGGATGTAGCGCTCTTCTCGCGAACACTCACCAACTCCCCAATACGCACTTGGTAGGACGGAATGTCGACTCGACGGCCGTTGACTTCAAAATGACCGTGTTTGACGAGTTGACGCGCTTCCGGGCGGGACGCTGCAAAGCCGAGACGGTACACGACATTGTCGAGACGCGTTTCAAGCAGTTGCAAGAGTGTATCACCCGTGATCCCTTTGCGACGCGCCGCTTCATCGTAATATGCGCGGAATTGCTTCTCGAGCACGCCATACATTTTGCGTGCTTTTTGCTTCTCGCGCAGTTGCAATCCGTACTCACTGGTACGTTTGCGACCTTGCGTTTGGCCGTGTTGGCCAGGTGCATAACCGCGACGATCAATTGCACACTTATCCGTGTAACAACGCTCACCCTTTAGGTAGAGCTTTAATCCCTCGCGGCGGCAAATTCTGCAGACAGGGTCAGAATATCGAGCCATTCTGTGATTGACACCTCCATGAATTCATCAAAACGCGAGCCTACTCGCGCATGGTTTGCGTTATACGCGACGGCGTTTCGGAGGGCGGCACCCATTGTGTGGGATCGGCGTTACGTCGCGGATCGCAGAAACTTCAAGTCCCACGGACTGAAGGGAGCGAATTGCCGCTTCACGTCCTGCGCCCGGTCCCTTGACATAGACTTCGACCGACTTCATTCCGTGCTCCATTGCAGCCTGACCGGCAGACTCCGCGGCCATTTGCGCTGCAAACGGCGTGCTTTTGCGTGAACCTTTGAATCCTAAACCGCCTGAACTCGCCCAGCTGATCGCGTTTCCTGTTGGATCCGTAATCGTAACAATCGTGTTGTTAAACGTCGAGCGAATGTGCGCGATTCCCACTTCAACATTTTTGCGGTCCCGACGCTTTGGTCGAGCGGTTGCAGCCGATTTGCGTTTAACCTTAGTCGCCACGTGCAGACCTCCTTATTTCTTCTTGCCAGCAACCGTGCGACGCGGGCCTTTGCGCGTGCGCGCATTGGTTTTGCTCCGCTGTCCACGAACCGGCAGACCCTTGCGATGACGAACGCCACGGAAAGAACCGATTTCGATGAGACGTTTAATATTCAGCGCAATCTCACGACGTAGATCGCCTTCAACCTTTAACGTCTTGTCGATCTCATCGCGAAGCTTTTGTACATCTTCATCCGAAAGATCGCGAATACGCGTATCCTTGTTAATCTCGGTTTTTGCCAGAATCGCATTTGCGGTTGGACGGCCAATGCCAAAGATATAGGTTAAGCCGATCTCCACGCGCTTGTCGCGAGGCAAGTCGACGCCTGCGATACGTGCCATTCACTGCACCTCCTAATAGTCTTTCAATCTTTGCATCAGGTTAACCCTGGCGTTGCTTGTGTTTTGGATTTTCGCAAATAACCATCACGTTGCCTTTGCGACGAATGATCTTGCACTTTTCGCAGATCGGCTTGACGGAAGGACGAACTTTCACGTCGTGCGCCTCCTCTCACAAGGTCAATTACTTGTAACGATACGTGATCCGACCCCGAGTAAGATCATAGGGTGACAACTCGACCGTCACTCTGTCCCCAGGCAAGATCTTGATGTAGTTCATACGAATCTTACCGGATACATGCGCAAGAATCTTATGGCCATTCTCCAGTTCAACTCGGAACATCGCATTGGGTAGCGGCTCGATCACTTTACCTTCGACTTCAATGACATCGTCTTTTGCCACGCATGGCACCCCTTTTTCTGCTTCATTCGCCTGTTGCCCCTCTCCCTTGACAAAGGGGAAGGCGTCTTACGATTTTCTCCGTCACAGCGCAGTCATGATGAGTGGTCCGTCTTCCGTAACGGCGATGGTGTGCTCAAAATGTGCACAAAGCGAACCATCCGCCGTAACCACCGTCCAGTTGTCCGAGAGGGTCCGCACTTCATAGCTGCCTGCATTGACCATCGGCTCAATCGCAAGTACCATTCCGGGACGCAACCGCGGGCCTTTGCCCGCCGGGCCAAAGTTTGGAATCTGGGGGGACTCATGCA
This sequence comes from Ferroacidibacillus organovorans, assembly GCF_001642725.1. Lineage (GTDB taxonomy): Bacteria > Bacillota > Bacilli > Alicyclobacillales > SLC66 > Ferroacidibacillus > Ferroacidibacillus organovorans. Next base: position 59,535 of record NZ_LSUQ01000006.1, on the reverse strand, counting down.
TCTCGCGTCCGATGCCGTGTCCGACATAATCGCGCACGATCGAACCGTTTCGCGCCTCGACGTACATCTGGATGGCGTGAGAGACATCAGACAGACGATTCTCCGAGCGCACGTGATGGATTCCCTCGTACAGCGATTGCTCAGTTACATCGAGAAGCGCCTGCGCGTCCGGATGAATCTGCCCCACAGCGTACGTGAATGCGGAGTCTCCGTGGAAGCCGTTCCACTTCGCACCGACATCAATCGAAACAATGTCTCCTTCGCGCAACACGCGCATTCCGGGAATTCCGTGCACCAGCTCTTCATTTACCGATGCGCAAATGGAGGCCGGAAACCCGTTATACCCCTTAAACGACGGTGTCGCATCATGCGCGCGGATAAGCTTTTCCGCCTCCGCGTCAAGTTCTGCCGTTGTGATTCCCGGTTGCACGAGCGTGCGCATCAATTGATGCACTCTCGCCACAATGCGTCCAGCCTCACGCATGATCTCCAATTCGCGTTGAGACTTAAGCGTGATCAACGAACATTCCCTCGAAGCGTATCGCGAATCTGGCTGTACACCGTATCGATGGGTTGTTCCCCGTCAATCTGTGTCAACACACCGCGCTCGCGATAGCGTTCAACGAGCACCTGCGTACGCTTTAAATTTTCTTCGATTCGCACCGCCACCGCATCAGGCGTATCGTCACTCCGCTGAATGAGTTCAGCACCACAGCGATCGCAGATTCCGGCTTGCGTCGGCGGATGAAACGACAGATGGTACGATGCACCACAAGACGGGCATACGCGCCGCCCCGTGATTCGCGCGAGCAATTCGGACGGGCTCACGTTGAGATACAAAACATGCGTCACCGGTTTTCCTAGCCCGCTCAACACATCATCGAGCGCTGTCGCCTGTGGCACCGTGCGCGGAAACCCGTCAAGCAAGAACCCGCCTTTGCAATCCTCTTTCATCAGGCGGTCTTCTACGACGCGAATCGTCAGTTCATCAGGTACAAGACGCCCGGCATCCAGATACCCTTTGACCTCCTCGCCAAGCGGTGTTCCCGCGGCGCGCGCAGCCCTGAACATGTCACCGGTTGCGATATGGGGAATTCGGAACTCTTCGGTGATCGAAGTCGCCTGTGTTCCCTTACCCGCCCCGGGCAATCCCAGGAATACGATCTGCATTTTACTGCCCCCCGCGCATCGCGTTAGCGAATGAAGCCTCGATAACTGCGCTGCAAGATCTGCCCCTCAAGCTGTCGCATGGTGTCAAGCGCGACGGTGATGACGATGAGAAACGATGTTCCGCTGTAGTAGCTATTGATCTGGCTCATGCCACCGATACTCATGAAGGCGAGCGGTAGGATCGAGACAACGGCCAGGAACAATCCGCCAATCAGCGAGAGACGGTTGAGGAGTCGCGTAATGTAATCCTCTGTGGCCTTCCCAGGGCGAATGCCGGGTATTGATCCAGCATTCTTCTGGAGGTTTTCCGCCATCTGTTGCGGGTTCATTTGCACCAGCGTGTAAAAGAACGTGAACCCGACAATCAATGCGAACTCAAGAACATCGAAGATCCAGTTGGTGGGTGAGAAGAAGTTCACTAACCACTGACCTACCGGACTTCCTTGAATGAACCCGCCAATAATCGCCGGAAGAAACAACAGCGATGTGGCAAAGATGACAGGAATAACACCCGCCGCATTCACCTTGATCGGAATGTGCGCACTTTGACCGCCGTACACCGTTGAACCCACTTGTCGTTTTGCGTACTGGATAGCAATGCGTCTCACACCTTGTTGCACAAAGACGATGAACACCGTCATAAGCAGAACAACCGCGAGAAGGATAACCACCTTCAAGACATTCAGGAAAATCTGTCCGGGATGCGCTTGAAACCAGTTTGCATAAAGCAACGGGATCACCGTCTCGACGCGAGACAAGATACTCAGCAGAATGATCACCGAGATCCCGTTACCGATGCCCTTGTCTGTGATCTGTTCCCCGAGCCACATCATGAAAACGGTGCCCGCAGTCATTGTGATCGCAATCAGCGCATACGTCCAAATGGATGGATCAACGATAAACCCGGCTCCTAACTGACGACTGAACGAAAAGGTTAGCGCAACGGCCTGAACGATACCCAGACCCACTGTGAGAAACCGCGTCCACTGTGTCAGTTTCGCCCGACCCGTTTCGCCTTCTTTCGACCAGTCGTCCCAGCGCTGGATAACGCCTTGCGAAAGCAACTGGACGATGATCGATGCAGTGACGTACGGGTAAATGTTCATCGTAAAGATGGAAAAACGATTGAGCGCGCCGCCTGAAAAGGTGTTGAGCAGTCCAATCACCGCGCTTTTCGATGCGAGAGATTGGAGCATCGTCGCGTTGACTCCCGGTACGGGAATGATGACGCCAATGCGATAGACGGCGAGAATCATCAAGGTAAACAGGATGCGCTTGCGCAAATCCTTCGCCCGAAATACACCCGCCAACGTCGACGCCATCAGATCACCTCAACCGTGCCACCCGCATTTTGAATCTTTTCCACAGCGCTCGAAGAAGCCGCATGCACGCGAACTGTCACGCCCATTGCGATTTCCCCCTCGCCAAGCAGCTTGACGCCATCTTTCAGCTTACGGATGATCCGACGCTCAAGAAGGAGCTCAGGTGTCACGACCGTACCCGCTTCAAACGACTTCAACTGACCCACATTAACAATTGCATACTCCGTTTTAAACGGTTCATTGGAAAAACCGCGCTTTGGCAGTCGACGGAAAAGCGGTGTCTGACCACCCTCAAATCCGAGACGTACACCACCGCCTGAACGCGCCCACTGACCTTTGTGTCCGCGCCCCGATGTTTTTCCAAGTCCAGAACCGATTCCGCGTCCCAAACGCTTGCGACTTTTGCGCGATCCGGGTTGCGGAGATAGTTCATGAAGATTCAATGCGATCCCTCCGATCGGGTCGATGAGTGACCCGTTCCGTATTCACGTCTGTTACGCTTCAATCACTTTGTACTGAACGAGGTGCCCAACCTTGTCGATCATACCGCGTAAGGATGGCGAATCTTCCCGAACGATCGATTGGCGAATCTTGCGAAGTCCCAAAGCCTGTACCGTTGCTCTTTGTTTCTCATTCTGGCCAATCAGGCTCTTCACCAAGGTGATTTCCACTTGTTTCACGACGATGCACCTCCTACAAAACACAGTAGATTCAGCGGATCCGAATCACGTATTATCCGCGAATCTCTTCAACCGTTTTACCGCGCATTTTTGCAACGTCTTCAGGGCGTTTCAATTGACGAAGACCTTCAAGTGTTGCGTGTACCATGTTGATGGAGTTTGAAGAGCCAAGCGACTTTGTCACAATATCCTTAATCCCTGCGAGTTCGATCACTGCGCGAACAGGACCGCCTGCAATAACACCCGTACCTTCGCGCGCTGGCTTGATCAAGACGCGACCAGCGCCAAAGCGTCCCAAAATCTCGTGTGGGACCGACGTGCGTTGCATTGCGACGCTAATGAGATTCTTCTTCGCATCCGCGACACCCTTACGTACAGCTTCTTGAACCTCCGAAGCTTTGCCAAGACCAGCGCCAACATGCCCTTGACCGTCGCCGACGACGACGAGCGCGCTGAAACTGAAGCGACGACCGCCTTTCACCACTTTGGCGACGCGGTTGATGTGTACTACTTTCTCTGTCAAATCGAGGTTAGTCGGATCAATGCGCACCTGCGAGATTCCCTCCTTGTCCTTTCAAGTTAAAACTCGAGGCCTTCTTCACGAGCAGCGTCGGCAAGCGCCTGAATCCGTCCGTGATAGAGATAACCGCCGCGATCAAAAACGACTGTTGAAATCCCTGCTTCTTTAGCACGTTTTGCCACAATGCGACCAATCGCTTTCGCTGCTTCCACCGTATTGCCGTGTGGAATCTCCGTTTTGAGATCCTTTTCGACAGACGATGCGGAGACGAGTGTGCGAGACGCCGAATCATCGATGACTTGCGCATAGATGTGCTTGCCAGAGCGAAACACATTCAACCTCGGACGCGCAGGGGAACCCGTCAGGTTTTTGCGAATCCGCGAGTGTCTTCTCGCGCGGCCCGCGACTTTATCAACTTTATTAATCACCGTTTACGCCCCCTTCCGGTTATTTCTTACCGGTCTTACCGACCTTGCGGCGAACCACTTCATTTTCATAGCGAATTCCTTTACCTTTGTACGGCTCAGGTCTGCGCAGATCACGGATCTTTGCGGAGAATGTCCCCACACGCTCCTTGTCAATTCCTTTTACAATAAGGCGCGTATTGGTCGGGACGTCAATCTCCAGACCCTCTTCCGCAACCACTTCAACCGGGTGGGAAAATCCGAGTGTCAGGGTGACCTTGTTGCCAGCCTTCGTAGCGCGGTAACCGACACCAACGAGATCCAGCACTTTTTCATAGCCTTTCGTGACACCTTCAACCATGTTGGAAACCACACTGCGCGTCGTACCGTGCAAACTGCGATGCAATTTTGCATCGGATGGACGTTCTACATGAATTTCGTCGGTTTCTATACGTACGATCATGTCCTCATGTAGCGCGCGACTCAAAGTCCCCTTGGGTCCTTTAACGGTCAACACGTGGCCTTCCTGGGTGATGGTTACACCCGCAGGCACAACAATCGGCTTTCTGCCAATACGGGACACACCGACACCTCCCTTGTCTGACTGAATCGATTACCAAACGTAGCAGAGAACTTCTCCGCCAACTTTGTGCTGACGGGCTTGACGATCCGTCATGATGCCGCGCGATGTCGAGACGATCGCGATGCCAAGTCCCCCAAGCACGCGAGGCAATTCCTCGGCGCCTGCATAAACGCGCAACCCTGGTTTGCTGATACGCTTTAGCCCAGTGATCACCTTCGTATTTTGCGGACCATACTTCAGGTGCACGCGAATCGTGCCTTGCTTCTCATCTGCAATAAACTCGGCATCCCGAATGTATCCTTCAGCTTTCAGGATATCAGCGATCGATTTTTTAATCTTCGACCCTGGAATGTCAACCTTCTCATGCCCGACCATGTTGCCGTTTCGAATGCGTGTGAGCATATCCGCGATTGGATCTGACAATACCATGAAACAAAACCTCCTTCCGATTCCCCTTACCAGCTCGCCTTGGTCACGCCAGGCAGTTGCCCGTTGTGTGCCAATTGGCGGAAACAAATCCGACAAATCCCAAAGCGACGTAGTACGGAGTGTGGTCGTCCACAACGCGTGCAACGCGTGTACGCCTGCGTGCTGAATTTTGCGGGCCGTGACGCTTTAATGATCATCGACTTTTTTGCCACAGGTGTTCCTCCTTAATCTTGCTCACCGCATTATGCAGTGCGAAAAGGCATGCCCATCTCCGTCAACAGCGCGCGCGCCTCTTCGTCGCTCCCCGCCGTTGTGACGATGACGATATCCATGCCGCGAGTTTTGTCAATCTTGTCATACTCGATTTCAGGAAAAATCAATTGCTCGCGAACGCCAAGCGTGTAATTGCCGCGTCCGTCAAACGACTTTGGAGAAACCCCGCGAAAGTCGCGAACGCGTGGGAGTGCAATGTTGAAAAGCTTGTCGAGAAAGTAAAACATCCGCTCACCGCGCAGTGTTACTTTCACGCCGATTTTCTGATTCTCACGGAGTTTGAAACCGGCAATCGACTTTTTCGCCCTTGTGATCACAGGTTTTTGACCTGCGATCAGCGTTAGGTCGGTAACCGCATGGTCGAGAACCTTCTCGTTTTGAGCCGCTTCGCCGACACCCATATTGATGACGACTTTTTCAATTCTCGGCACTTGCATTACGCTTTTATAAGAGAATTTTTCCATGAGATTCGGCGTAACCGCACTGACATAGTGATCTTTTAACCTTGCCACGAACATCACCTCGTTTTGACCTGGCTACTAGTCGAGTACTTCACCAGATTTTTTTGCAATGCGAACCTTGGTTCCATCCTCAAGGATTTTGTAGCCTACACGCGTTGGGCCACCTGTCTTTGGGTCGACCAGAGCAACATTGGAAACGTGCAGCGGAGCTTCTCTCTCAACAATACCGCCTTCTGGCGATTGAAAGCTCGGCTTTGTGTGCTTCTTGATCATATTGACGCCTTCGATCACCACACGGCTTTCGCGCGGATAGACAGCCAATACCTTACCCTTTTGATCGCGATTTTTGCCAGAGATCACAATGACCGTATCGCCTTTTTTGACCTTCAACTTCGGTTGTGTCACGTTAATCCCTCCTTTACAGTACCTCAGGAGCGAGGGAGATGATCTTCATAAAATCCCGATCGCGAAGTTCGCGAGCGACAGGGCCAAAGATCCGCGTCCCACGTGGTCCCTTGTCCTCTTTAATAATGACTGCGGCATTTTCATCAAATCGGATATACGATCCATCTTCGCGTTGGACACCACGACGGGTACGAACGACGACGGCTTTAACAACATCGCCTTTCTTGACAACGCCCCCTGGTGTTGCGCTTTTGACAGAAGCCACAATGATATCTCCGATGTTCGCAGTCTTACGGTTGGACCCACCCAGTACACGAAAACACATAATCTCTTTCGCACCTGAATTATCGGCGACAACCAGTCTCGTTTGCGGTTGAATCACTGCGAGCGCCTCCCTTCCATTAACTCGATGCTACACACGCATTTGATCACAAAATCTCAGCCTTCTCAACGATCTCCACCAAGCGCCAATTCTTGTCTTTGCTGAGTGGCCGCGTCTCCATGATGCGCACAACATCGCCAATCTTAGCTTCGTTGTATTCATCGTGCGCCTTGAATTTTTTCGTGCGCTTTACTCGCTTACCATAAAGCGGATGGCGCATCGTCGTTTCAACTGCCACAACGATTGTCTTTTGCATTTTATCGCTGACAACCTTGCCACTTCGAACTTTACGCTCACTACGCACTTCGCTCATCAAACAGCCTCCTTTCGTCTTGCTTAACCGATACCCAGTTCACGCTCGCGCAAAATGGTTTTTGCACGCGCGATCGCTTTGCGAACTTCACGGATGCGCATCGGATTCTCACACTGACCTGTGGCAACCTGAAAGCGCAGATTGAACAATTCGCCTTTAAGTGAATCGATATCTTGCAAAATTTCTACGTTAGTCTTTGAACGCATCTCTTTAACCTTCAACCGATTCACCCCCTGCTTCCTGGCGAGTGACAAACTTCGTTTTAATCGGAAGTTTATGAGCAGCCAGACGCAACGCCTCGCGTGCAACCTCTTCAGGAACACCAGCTAATTCGAAAAGAATTCGACCTGGTTTTACTACGGCCACCCATTTTTCCGGTGAACCTTTACCGCTACCCATCCGAGTCTCAGCAGGCTTTGCTGTCACTGGCTTACTCGGGAAAATCTTGATCCACACTTTTCCGCCTCGACGGATATAGCGTGTCATCGCAATTCGAGCAGCCTCAATTTGCCGATTGGTGATCCACGCAGGCTCAAGAGCCTGTAGTCCATACTCACCAAACGTCACTTCGTTGCCGCCCTTGCTCATTCCCGTCATACGCCCGCGATGTTCTTTACGGTGTAAGACGCGCTTTGGCATCAACATGCTTGGTTGCCTCCCTAACTTAGAGTTCGGGCTGTTCCGCCTCTTTTTTTACTTTAGTCGGGAGAATTTCTCCGCGATAAATCCATACCTTTACACCGATGCGACCAAATGTCGTATGCGCCTCAGAGAGTGCATAGTCGATATCTGCGCGAAGGGTGTGCAATGGAACAGTACCTTCTGAATAGCCTTCTGTCCGCGCAATGTCCGCACCGCCCAGTCGACCAGAAACCTGCACCTTGATCCCTTTAGCTCCCGCGCGAAGCGTCCGCTGCATCGCCTGCTTCATCGCGCGACGAAACGCTACCCGCCGCTGCAGCTGCAATGCAATATTGTCCGCAACCAGTTTCGCGTCGAGATCCGCCGATTTGATTTCCGTGATATTGATGTGTACACGTTTGCCCGTCATGTCGCTAAGCGTATTTCGGAGTGTGTCCACTTCCGTTCCGCCCTTGCCGATCACCATGCCAGGTTTCGCGGTTTGCACCGTCACATTGATGCGATTCGGCGAACGCTCGATCTGCACATGGGAAACCGCTGCATCTTTCAAACGACGAAACACGAATTCACGAATGCGAAGGTCTTCATGCAAGAGACCGCGATAGTCCTTCTTGGACGCAAACCATTTTGACTCCCAGTCGCGAATGATACCAATACGCAAGCCTGTAGGGTTTACCTTTTGACCCATGCAGTCGATCCCTCCTTTACTTTTCCGTCACAACGACCGTCACATGGCTCGTATGCTTAAGAATACTAAACGCACGTCCTTGGGACCGGGGATGAAACCGTTTCAGTGTAGACCCTTGATCGACAAACACCTTGCTGATAACAAGACGTTCTGTATCCAGGTTGTAATTGTGTTCTGCGTTGGCAATCGCCGATTTCAACACCTTTTCTATGACAGGCGAACCTGCTTTTGGGGTGTGTTTCAAAATCGCAATTGCTTCGCCCACACTTTTACCGCGAATCAGGTCGACAACCAGACGCATCTTACGCGGCGCAATGCGGATGTGTTTTGCCACAGCGCGTGCTTCCATGACTTGCCTCCTCCTTTCGCGATCAGCGTGACCGCGACGACTTCTCGTCACCAGCATGGCCCTTAAACGTGCGGGTCGGGGCAAACTCTCCGAGTTTGTGACCAACCATGTCTTCTGTAATATACACCGGCACATGTTTACGACCATCATGCACTGCAATGGTGTGACCTACAAACTGCGGAAAAATGGTTGAGCGACGTGACCACGTCTTAAACACGCGTTTTTCATTCGCAGCGTTTAGTACTTCAACCTTCTTTAGCAGATGCTCATCCGCAAACGGGCCTTTCTTCAAAGAACGTCCCATGCCTAAAGCCTCCTCTCACACTACTTCTTCCTGCGACGCACAATGTACTTATCCGTATTGTGATTCTTTTTCCGCGTCTTTTTACCAAGGGTCGGCTTACCCCAAGGCGACATCGGAGACTTGCGACCAATCGGAGCGCGACCTTCACCGCCACCGTGCGGGTGATCGTTCGGGTTCATAACGACACCACGAACTGTTGGACGAATGCCCTTCCAGCGCGTGCGACCCGCTTTTCCGATCGATATATTCTCGTGATCAAGATTCCCAACTTGCCCAACCGTCGCGCGACATTCTTTGCGAACCATTCGAACTTCCCCCGACGAAAGGCGAAGCGTGACATAATCCCCATCTTTACCAAGCAGTTGCGCTTCCGCACCCGCCGCACGCGCCAATTGGCCACCTTTGCCAGGCTTCAATTCCACGTTGTGAAGAACCGTACCGACAGGAATGTTGATAAGCGGCAACGTATTTCCCACTTTAATGTCAACATCCGGACCGGAGTAGATCATGTCTCCAACTTTCAATCCAACCGGAGCCAAGATGTACCGCTTCTCGCCATCCACATAGTTAATCAGTGCAATACGCGAAGAGCGATTCGGATCGTACTCGATCGTGGCAACGCGGCCTGGTATGCCATCTTTGTCACGTTTAAAATCGATAATCCGGTACTGACGCTTGTGTCCGCCACCGCGATGGCGCACAGTAATTTTACCCTGATGGTTGCGACCCGCACGCTTTGCAAGCGGTCTTAGCAGCGACTTTTCCGGTTTATCTGTCGTAATCTCTTCAAACGTCGAGACAGACATAAATCTGCGCCCTGGAGAAGTCGGTTTATACTTCTTAATCGCCATCTTGTTTCCCTCCTCTTTTCACGCCGTTGTCAATCAACCTAAGAAATCAGGCAATTCGGATTCAGCCGTGAATTTTACATAGGCTTTTTTCCATTTCGATGTGAAACCATAATGTTTCCCGTAGCGTTTGCGTTTTGCCGGAACCCACATCGTATTGACGGCAGCCACTTTCGATCCACCAAAAAGGGTTTCGACAGCCTGTGCAATCTCGATTTTGTTCGCGTGTCCGTCCACTTCAAACGTATAAACATTCGATTCCATAAGCTCTGTGGTGTTTTCCGTTACGATCGGGCGTTTAATGATATCGCGCGCATCTTTCACTTTGAAAACACCTCCTCCACACGAGCCACGCCAGCCGTCGTGATGACGAGACGCTGATGCGCCAAGACATCGTATACGTTGACAGTGTCTGCGCCTGAATAAGAAACACCCGGTAGATTGCGTATCGATAGGTACACATTTTGCTGCTTAACAGCATCCACCAGCAACGCTTTTTTAGTCACGCCGAGTTTCTGTAACGCTTGTGCCATCACTTTGGTTTTGATACCTTCAAGCGACAGTTGATCCAACACAAGAATGGTGCCCGCTTGAACCTTTGACGTGAGTGCCGAGCGAATCGCTGCGCGACGCACCTTTTTCGGAAGCGAGATCGCGTAACTGCGTGGAACTGGACCGTGAACCGTACCGCCGCCTACCCATTGCGGACTGCGAATGCTTCCTTGACGCGCCCGACCCGTTCCTTTTTGACGCCAAGGTTTGCGTCCGCCACCGCGCACTTCTGAGCGGCCCTTCACTTTATGCGTGCCCGCTCTGCGACTCGCCAATTGCGCGACGACAGCCGGATGCAACAAGTGTTCTTTTCCTTCTGTATTCCACACGTCAGCCGAGAGCTCAATTTCCCCGACGACCGCACCTTCCAGGTTGTAAACCGGAACTTTTGCCATGGATTGTACCTCCTTTCATCCTAGCGCTTTTTAACCGCAGAACGCACGGTTACAAATGAGTTCTTCGGACCAGGCAACGCACCTTTAATCAGAAGAACATTGCGAGCAACATCAACGCGAACCACTTCAAGGTTTTGCACCGTCACGCGCTCGTGACCCATGCGTCCCGCCATGGTTTGACCCTTAAAAACGCGGTTTGCATTGATCGAACCAAGCGAACCGACACCACGGTGATATTTGGAACCGTGCGCCATTGGACCGCGCGATTGATTGTGACGCTTGATCGGTCCCGCCGTCCCCTTACCTTTTGAGACGCCGATCACATCGACGATATCCCCGCTTGCAAAGACATCCGCTTTGACTTCCTGACCCACTTCATAAGTCTCGCTGAGTGGCCCACGAAGCTCTCGAACGTAGCGCTTGGCAACCGTGTTCGCTTTTGCAGCGTGGCCTGCCTCCGGTTTGGTTGGGCGCTTTTTGTCAGCGAACCCCAACTGTACACTTTCGTAGCCATCCGTATTAGGCGTTTTCACTTGCAACACAACACACGGACCCGCTTCAACAACGGTCACAGGCACAACGTTTCCATCTTCGAGAAACACTTGTGTCATTCCAAGTTTGCGTCCAAGAATCCCTTTCATAACTTACACCCCCGCTTCTTACATCAAAGTTTAATCTCAATGTCCACGCCAGAAGGCAGATCAAGACGCATCAGCGCATCAACCGTCTGCGGCGTCGGACTCAATATATCAATGAGTCGTTTATGGGTGCGCATCTCAAACTGCTCCCGAGAGTCTTTGTATTTGTGCGGTGAACGCAAAATCGTGATAATTGACTTATCGGTCGGAAGCGGTATGGGCCCCGCCACACCAGCGCCAGAACGTTTGGCGGTCTCGACAATCTTTTCAGCGGACTGATCCAACAACTTGTGGTCATACGCTTTGAGTCGAATGCGAATCTTTTGCTTTGCCATATGGTTTCCCTCCTTCGTCGCCCAATCGATTGGACATACTCAGCAAAAATTTCCTCAGTGGTCCCGCACATGGCGAACGGTACGTGAGCAACCTTTTGCATCAACGCAGTCTTAAACCAACAATATAAAATTATACTAAACACCTCGACGAAACACAATACAATATATAAAAAAAGATGCGGAGTCTCTCCGCATCCGAAAAGCTGCACTTCAGCGTTATCGATCTTTCAAGCGCTCACTCAGATGATCACGGTGTTTGCGGTAAAAAATGTTCCTGCGTCGATCCGATCACTTCGAATTTATTGAACGGCCAAATCACCAGATCGACACGCCCCACGACGCTTGAAATCTTAATCGGTCCAATGACGCGACTATCTTCACTGATGTTTCGATTGTCCCCCATAACGAACAGTCGTCCTGGTGGTACTTTTACCGGACCAAACGGCATACTCGGGTCCATCGGTTGCGCGATAAACGGTTCCTTGATCACTTTGCCATTCAAGATCAATTGACCATTCTTGATTTGAATCGTATCACCCGGTAAGCCGATGACACGCTTCACCCAATATTGACCATCCGGCGCCAAAAATACAATGATGTCGCCTCGTTTTGGCATGCCAAAATAATACGGGATCTTATCGACGATCAAGCGTTCGCCATTTGCCAGAGTATAATCCATCGATTGACCGTCGACGCGAAACTGCGTAAAAAGAAACTGGTGAATGCCAAACGCGATGATCAACGCAACAATTCCCGCTTTGACCCAATCCCAAACGGAATCTTTCCTTTGGTTGCCCTTTTTATGCGCAGGCGCTTGTATCTCGTCCGTCACCTGGTCATCCAACGTCAAAGCACTCCTTTATGTACAAGCATTACCTGCCTACAATGTCCATGGTTATACCTTCATCATTATACATACATCCATCGCCCAATGCGACGAGCCTGATCACAAAAAAAGGGAGCCTTCAAAGAAGGCCCCTTCCTTACATCAATTTTCCTTATTTCGAGATGCCAACAACGACACCCGCACCAACTGTGCGGCCGCCTTCGCGAATCGCGAAGCGCGTGCCATCTTCGATTGCAATTTGCGAAATAAGCTCAACCGTAACCGTGATGTTATCACCAGGCATCACCATTTCCGTACCTTCTGGGAGCGTGATGATTCCCGTAACGTCCGTCGTACGGAAATAAAACTGCGGGCGATAGTTGTTGAAAAACGGCGTGTGACGACCGCCTTCTTCCTTTTTCAAAACGTACACCTGCGCTTGAAAGTTGGTGTGCGGTTTAATCGAGCCCGGTTTGCAAATGACTTGGCCGCGCTCGATGTCTTTGCGATCAACGCCGCGAAGCAAAGCGCCGATATTGTCGCCGGCTTGCGCAAAGTCGAGGAGCTTGCGAAACATTTCAATCCCCGTGGCAACCGTTTTGCGTGGGTCTTCCGTAAAGCCAACCACTTCAACTTCGTCGCCGACTTTCAGTTGTCCACGCTCAACACGACCTGTTGCAACCGTACCGCGACCCGTGATCGTAAACACGTCTTCAACAGGCATCAAGAAAGGCTTGTCGGTATCGCGCTCAGGCGTTGGGATAAAGCTGTCAACCGCCGCCATCAACTCGTCGATCTTCTTCGCCCACTCACCACTCGGATCTTCGAGCGCCTTGAGCGCCGAACCACGAATCACTGGGGTGTCATCGCCAGGGAATTCATACTCACTGAGAAGATCACGAATTTCCATCTCGACCAACTCAAGAAGTTCTTCGTCTTCCACCATGTCGCACTTGTTCATGAAGACGACAAGGTGCGGAACGCCAACTTGGCGGGAGAGCAGGATGTGCTCGCGCGTTTGTGGCATAGGGCCATCCGTCGCGGACACGACGAGAATACCGCCGTCCATTTGCGCGGCACCCGTGATCATGTTCTTTACATAGTCGGCGTGTCCCGGGCAGTCAACGTGTGCATAGTGACGGTTTGCCGTCTCGTATTCCACGTGCGCAGTGTTGATCGTGATACCGCGCTCGCGCTCTTCCGGCGCCTTGTCAATCGCGTCATACGCCATCGCTTGCGCTTGACCAGATTTAGAAAGAACGGTCGTGATCGCCGCTGTGAGTGTGGTTTTACCGTGGTCAACGTGACCGATTGTACCGATGTTTACGTGCGGTTTATTCCGTTCGAATTTTGACTTTGCCAATGAAATCAGCTCCTTATCGTATCGTTTTAACCTTTTTGTTTCGCAATGATCTCTGCCGCGATGTTTTTCGGAACTTCTTCATACGTGGCAGGTTCCATCGTATACGTTCCGCGTCCTTGCGTGCGCGAGCGAAGGATTGTCGCGTATCCGAACATTTCAGAGAGAGGGACAAACCCGCGGATGACTTGCGCGCCAGAGCGCGCCTCCATACCCTCGATGCGACCACGGCGGGAGTTGATATCCCCCATGATATCGCCCATGTACTCTTCCGGAACGGTTACTTCAACCTTCATGATCGGTTCAAGCAAGTGCGCGTCAGCGCGGCTTACCGCGTTTTTCAGCGCCATCGAACCGGCAATGTGAAACGCCATTTCAGACGAGTCAACATCATGGTACGAACCGTCAACGATTGTCGCCTTGACGTCAAGCATCGGATAGCCTGCAAGCACGCCATTGCGCATGGCTTCCTGGATACCGTTGTCAACCGCCGGGATGTATTCGCGAGGAACAACACCACCGACAACTTTGTTTTCAAACAGATACCCTTGACCGCGCTCGAGTGGTTCGAATTCGACCCAGACGTGACCATACTGTCCACGACCGCCGGACTGCCGCACAAATTTCCCTTCCGCCTTTACCTTGTTGCGAATGGTTTCCTTGTAAGCAACCTGCGGCTTGCCGACGTTTGCCTCGACTTTAAACTCACGCATCATGCGATCAACGATAATTTCCAGGTGCAACTCGCCCATGCCCGAGATGATCGTTTGCCCAGTCTCGTGGTTGGTGTGCGTCCGAAACGTCGGATCCTCTTCAGACAGTTTGGAGAGCGCAATTCCCATCTTATCCTGGTCCGCTTTTGTTTTAGGCTCAATCGCAACCGAGATAACCGGTTCCGGAAAGTCCATCGACTCAAGAATAACCACATTCTTCTCTTCGCACAGTGTATCGCCAGTCGTCGTATCTTTTAATCCGACGGCAGCCGCAATATCTCCGGAGTACACAACCGGAATCTCTTCGCGGTGGTTCGCGTGCATCTGCAGAATGCGCCCAATGCGCTCACGCTTGTTTTTCGTCGAATTCAAGACATACGAACCAGAAGAGAGCGTTCCGGAATAGACGCGAAAGAACGCAAGCTTTCCGACAAACGGGTCGGTCATGATTTTGAACGCAAGCGCCGAGAACGGTTCTTCGTCACTCGCGTGCCGCTCCATATCCTCACCGTCAGGCGATGTCCCTTTGATCGCCGGCACATCGAGCGGCGATGGAAGGTAGTCGACAACCGCATCAAGCATTGGTTGAACACCCTTGTTGCGGTACGATGAGCCACAGAGTACAGGCACGAGCGTTGAAGCGATCGTGCCTTTGCGAAGCGCGCGTTTGATCTCCTCAACCGTGAGCTCTTCGCCTTCGAGATACTTCTCCATCAACTCGTTCTCAACCTCGGCGCAAGCTTCAAGTAACAACGTGCGGTACTCTTCCACTTGGGCTTGATACTCTTCCGGGATATCGCGAGATTCTGAAGTTGTACCGAGATCATCCGTATAGACGATCGCGCGATTCTCGACCAGATCAATGACGCCATGAAAGTGATCTTCAGCTCCAATTGGGACTTGAATCGCAACCGGGTTTGACTTAAGGCGATCGCGGATTTGGCGAATGCACTCAAAATAGTCAGCACCGATAATATCCATTTTGTTGACATAAGCCAAACGAGGCACATCATACTTGTCTGCTTGACGCCACACCGTTTCTGACTGTGGTTCAACGCCACCCTTGGCGTCAAAAACAGCCACCGCACCGTCGAGTACACGCAAAGAGCGTTCGACTTCAACTGTGAAATCAACGTGCCCTGGCGTATCAATGATGTTGATGCGATGCGCTTTCCACTGCGCAGTCGTAGCAGCCGACGTAATCGTGATTCCACGCTCTTGCTCTTGAACCATCCAGTCCATGGTCGCCGCACCCTCGTGAACTTCACCGATTTTGTGCACGCGGCCTGTGTAAAACAGGATACGCTCCGTGGTCGTTGTCTTACCCGCGTCGATATGCGCCATGATACCAATGTTGCGCGTCTTATCGAGCGGAAACTGCCTTGCCATGAGCTGTGTCCTCCTTTCTTCGCAATCTCATGATCCTACCAGCGATAGTGGGCAAACGCCTTATTCGCTTCCGCCATGCGATGCGTATCTTCGCGTTTCTTTACAGCGCCGCCCGCATTGTTGGCAGCATCAAGAATTTCATTGGCGAGACGATCATCCATGCTCTTTTCATGACGCTGTCTCGAATACTGAACAAGCCAGCGCAAGCCAAGCGTCGTGCGACGATCCGGGCGAACTTCAACAGGCACCTGATAATTCGATCCACCAACCCGACGTGCTTTGACTTCCAAGACGGGCATAATATTTTTCATTGCCGCGTCAAACACTTCCATCGGGTCTTTTCCCGAACGTTCACGCACTTTTTCAAACGCACCGTAAACGAGATTCTGTGCCACACCACGCTTGCCATCAAGCATCACTTTATTAATCAAACGCGTGACCAACTTGTTGGTGAAAAGCGGGTCCGGCATAACATCTCTACGCGGTACAGGTCCTTTTCTCGGCATGAGTACATCCTCCTTTCTCGCACGATCCGTGACATCGCGCAATACCTCCATCACACTGTACAATACGTTGCATCAGGCGACAGATCGATGAGTCTTACTTTTTCTTTTTCGGGCGTTTTGCGCCGTATTTTGAGCGCGCTTGTTGACGATCTTTCACGCCAGCAGTATCGAGCGCGCCACGCACGATGTGATAGCGAACACCTGGCAGGTCTTTTACGCGCCCTCCGCGAACGAGAACGACGGAGTGCTCCTGCAAGTTGTGGCCAATCCCAGGGATATAGGCTGTAACCTCAATCCCGTTCGTCAAACGGACACGCGCGTATTTGCGAAGCGCCGAGTTTGGTTTCTTCGGCGTCATCGTTCCTACACGAGTACAGACGCCACGCTTTTGCGGCGAAGGCAAATCAGTCTGCTCTTTTTGAAAGCTGTTATAGCCTTTTTGCAGGGCAGGAGCGCCTGACTTGTCTTCGAGTGCCAAACGTCCTTTGCGGACGAGTTGGTTGATTGTCGGCATCGTGTGCACCTCCTTCCAAGAGTGGGTTCTGCAGTGTTTTTTTAGACCACAGACCCTGGTGGTTCATTTTGTGAGCCAAAAAAAGAATCACACATCGTCACGAAGAAATCCTACGGTCGACGTAGCTAATTTCATTCCGCAGGCTGCGCCTAGCGCACCTTGGCAATCAACCCAATTAATTTTGACGCCCTTTTCTTTGCAGATGGCGATTACCGGGTTGAGGACATGGCGGTCAACATCTCGCGCGATATAAACCTCCGAGATTCGGTCGCGTTCAATCGCACGCAGAGTCGACGAAGTTCCGACTGTACGACGCTGCTGTTTTTTGACTCGTTGGTACATAGGTGACACCTCAACGCTCACATGTAGGCACACTTGATGATATTATCACGTCTTTGACATTCAAGTCAAGAAAGCCGGGGAGCATTTTTCGCTCTCCCGGCTTTCACCGTCTCTCATCACGCAAGGGCTAGTGCAGATCGCCCGATTCTGTCGCGAGAACTTCAACCAGTTCTTTAGGTTTCACTGCTGTAGCCGTTCCCGTCACATCATCGGTATACGCAGATGCATCAACCAGCGCAATGTTGCGGTAGCGCGACATACCCGTTCCCGCAGGGATTAATTTGCCGATGATGACATTTTCTTTCAGCCCGAGCAGATGATCAACCTTTCCTTTGATGGCGGCTTCCGTAAGGACGCGCGTCGTCTCCTGGAAGGATGCAGCGGACAAGAAGGAATCTGTCTCAAGCGATGCTTTCGTGATGCCAAGAAGCGCTGGACGAGCAACGGCCGGTTCTCCACCCGACAGAAGCACCTTGCGATTCGACTCTTCATACGCAAGTAAATCGACATACGTGCCTGGTAACAGATCCGTAGTGCCACTATCCACGATACGCACTTTGCGCATCATTTGGCGAATCATCACCTCGACGTGCTTGTCATTGATGTCGACGCCCTGAATGCGGTAAACCCGTTGGACTTCGCGTAAAAGGTAGTTTTGCACCCCACGCAACCCTTTAACGCGCAACATTTCCTTCGGATCAACCGAACCCTCCGTCAACTCGTCGCCCGCTTCAACAATCTGCCCGACACTCGCCCGAATGCGCGATCCAAACGGAATCGCGTAGACTTTTGTCTCAGACTCACCGACGACTTCAACCTCGCGCTTGTCTTTGATCTCGCGAATATCTGAGATCGTGCCAGAAATCTCCGTGATCGTCGCTTGCCCTTTGGGGTGGCGCGCTTCAAAAAGTTCCTGAATCCGCGGCAAACCTTGCGTGATGTCATCTCCCGCGACGCCCCCTGTGTGGAACGTCCTCATGGTCAACTGTGTTCCTGGCTCACCGATGGATTGCGCCGCAATAATTCCAACAGCTTCACCAATCTCGACCATTTTTCCTGTCGCGAGGTTTCTTCCATAGCACTGTATGCAGACACCGTGGCGCGCCCGGCAGGTCAGCACGGAGCGAATCACGACAGACTGAATGTTCGCGTCGATGATCGAACGCGCGATCGCTTCATCGATCAGACCGTCTTTTTCAACGAGAACCTCACTCGTCTCTGGATGGCGCAGCGTTTTGAACGCGATGCGCCCGACAATCCGGTCATAAAGATCCTCAATAATCTCTTTTCCATCGCGAATCTCTTCCACCATGATTCCGCGATCCGTCCCACAGTCTTCCTGGCGGACAATCGTATCTTGCGCCACGTCAACCAAGCGCCGCGTCAAGTACCCTGAGTCTGCCGTCCGCAGTGCCGTATCTGCGAGTCCTTTTCGAGCGCCGTGCGTCGATATGAAATACTCGAGAACCGTGAGACCCTCGCGGAAATTCGACTTAATCGGCAACTCGATAATGCGACCAGATGGATTCGCCATCAATCCGCGCATTCCCGCGAGCTGCGTGATTTGCGAAACCGATCCGCGCGCTCCAGAATTGGCCATCATGTAAATCGGATTAAACCGATCGAGCGAATCCATAAGCGTATTGGTAAGTTCATCTTTCGCCGAACTCCAAATGCTAATAAATCGATTGTAGCGCTCTTCTTCCGTGATCAATCCGCGGCGAAACTGAACCAAGACGCGATCTTCCTTTTGTTCCGCGTCAGCCAGAATCCGCTCTTTTTGCTCAGGAACATAGATGTCTGCGACAGAGATGGTGATGCCTGCTTTCGTCGAGTACGTAAAGCTAAGCTTTTTCACTCTGTCGAGAATTTCTGCCGTTCTCGTCGTTCCATAGCGCGCAAAGCACTCACCAATAATCGCACCGAGGAAAGACTTGACGATCGCTCCCTTAAACGGAATACTCATCGCGTGTTCGCGCAGATTGACGCCCCGTTCAAAGACAAAGTAGTCATCCGGCGTTCCATGCAGCAAGTTCTTGCGATCCGCCACGTTGATGTAAGGAAACTCGCTCGGGAAGATCTCATTAAATAGGATTTTTCCCGGCGTCGTCACCAAAATAGCCTCACGTTGACGAGCTGTAAAGGACACCTTGTTTAACACTTTTGCCGGAATCATGATTCGCGTGTGGAGCGTTACTTGATGGTCCTGATAGGCAAGAAGGACTTCTTCCGGACTCGAAAAAATCCGTCCCTCACCAACTTCGCCTTCTCGCTCAATCGTAAGGTAATACGATCCTAACACCATGTCCTGCGTCGGCGTAACAACCGGTTTTCCATCTTTTGGATTCAAGATGTTATGCGCTGCAAGCATGAGCAGACGCGCTTCCGCCTGAGCTTCTGCCGAGAGCGGAACGTGAACCGCCATCTGGTCGCCGTCAAAGTCAGCATTATACGCCGTGCAGACGAGCGGGTGCAGTTTAATGGCGCGCCCCGCCACGAGAATCGGTTCGAATGCCTGAATCCCCAGTCGGTGGAGCGTCGGTGCACGATTGAGCAACACAGGGTGTTCGGTGATGACCTGTTCGAGAACATCCCAAACCTCATCCGACACGCGCTCAACTTTGCGTTTTGCGCTCTTGATGTTGTGCGCGAGCCCTTGTGCAACAAGCTCCTTCATAACAAACGGTTTGAACAGTTCGAGCGCCATCTCTTTTGGCAGGCCGCACTGATACATCTTCAACTCCGGACCAACAACGATTACTGAGCGACCGGAATAGTCAACGCGTTTACCCAAGAGATTCTGACGAAACCGCCCCTGTTTCCCTTTTAGCATGTGCGACAGAGATTTGAGCGGTCGATTTCCAGGCCCGGTAACAGGGCGACCACGGCGGCCGTTGTCAATCAACGCGTCGACCGCTTCTTGAAGCATCCGCTTCTCATTTTGCACGATGATGTCAGGCGCGCCCAGTTCAAGCAACCGCTTTAGACGATTGTTTCTGTTGATGACGCGGCGATACAGGTCATTTAGATCGGAAGTCGCAAAACGTCCTCCGTCGAGCTGAACCATCGGGCGAAGATCCGGCGGAATGACGGGTAGTGCGTCAAGAATCATCCACGACGGGTCGTTTGCTGATTGCTTGAAAGCGTCAAGAACTTCGAGGCGCTTGATCGCACGATTTCTACGCTGACCTTGAACGGTGCGCAGTTCTTCGCGGAGTGTTTCAATTTGTTGATCGACATCAATGCCGAGCAGAAGCTTTTTCACTGCCTCTGCGCCCATCCCCGCCTCGAAGCCATAGCCATACTTTTCGCGATAGCTGCGATACTCTTTCTCCGAGAGCAACTGCTTTAACTCAAGCGGGGTATCGCCTGGATCTGTCACGACATAGGAGGCAAAATAGATGACTTCTTCAAGATTGCGCGGAGACATGTCAAGGACAAGCCCCATGCGACTTGGAATTCCTTTGAAATACCAGATGTGCGATACCGGCGCCGCCAATTCAATGTGCCCCATGCGCTCGCGTCGAACTTTTGCGCGTGTAACCTCCACGCCGCAGCGATCACACACCACGCCTTTATAGCGGACACGCTTATACTTTCCGCAGTGACACTCCCAGTCGCGCTGCGGGCCAAAAATCTTCTCGCAAAAGAGCCCCTCTTTTTCGGGTTTCAGTGTGCGATAGTTAATCGTTTCCGGTTTTTTTACTTCACCGTGTGACCACGAGCGAATTTTATCCGGCGATGCAAGACCGATTTTCATATACTCAAAGTTGTTGACATCCAGCAAAGGGGTCCCTCCCTATCAGTCGTCGCCTAACTCGCGCATTTCGAGGCTAAAGTTGAGTTTTTCTGACGTATCGTCATCCTCATCGACTTCGCGCATCGCGATCTCTTGTTCATCTTCAGACAAGATCTTGACATCGAGACCAAGACTTTGCAGTTCCTTGATCAACACTTTGAATGACTCAGGCACACCAGGTTCCGGTACATTCTCGCCTTTCACGATCGCTTCATAGGTTTTCACGCGACCCACGACATCATCCGATTTGACTGTGAGAATCTCCTGCAGGGTATAGGCTGCTCCATACGCTTCAAGCGCCCACACTTCCATCTCCCCAAAGCGTTGTCCGCCAAACTGCGCCTTGCCTCCGAGCGGTTGCTGTGTGACAAGCGAGTAAGGCCCCGTCGAGCGCGCGTGAATCTTGTCATCGACCAAGTGTGCCAATTTCAACATATACACGTACCCAACGGTCACGCGACCGTCAAAGCGTTCACCCGTTCTACCATCGAAGAGCACCGTTTTGCCATCCCGCGCAAGCCCCGCCTCTTCCAACGCGTCAAACACGTCACTCTCGTGAGCGCCGTCAAAAACCGGCGTCGCAACATGAATGCCGAGCATTTTCGCCGCCATCCCCAAATGCGTCTCCAGCACCTGGCCAATGTTCATCCGTGAAGGAACACCAAGCGGATTCAAGACGATTTGCACAGGGGTACCATCAGGCAAATAAGGCATATCCTCGATCGGCATGATCCGCGCGACGACACCCTTGTTTCCGTGACGGCCTGCCATCTTGTCACCCTCGGAAATCTTGCGCTTCTGTGCAATATAAACGCGGACCAACTGATTGACGCCCGGTGGCAACTCATCGCCATTTTCACGCGTAAACACCTTCACGTCGACGACGATTCCCGCGCCACCGTTTGGAACACGCTGAGACGTGTCACGCACTTCACGCGCTTTCTCTCCGAAAATCGCGTGTAGCAATCGCTCTTCAGCTGTGAGTTCCGTGACTCCTTTTGGCGTAACCTTCCCGACAAGGATGTCATTTGCAAATATCTCTGCGCCAATGCGAATAATTCCGCGGTCATCGAGATTGCGCAGCGCCTCTTCACCCACGTTCGGGATATCGCGCGTAATCTCTTCAGGCCCTAGCTTCGTATCGCGCGCTTCACACTCGTACTCTTCAATGTGAATCGATGTGTAAACATCGTCCTTGACCATCGTTTCGCTGAGCAGAATCGCATCCTCGTAGTTGTACCCTTCCCACGTCATAAACGCGACGAGCACATTTCGTCCGAGCGCTAACTCGCCCTGTTCTGTCGCAGGTCCATCCGCCAAGATATCACCGCGTTTCACGCGATCACCCATGCGCACGAGCGGACGCTGATTAATACACGTCCCTTGGTTAGAGCGCATAAACTTCTGGCAGCGGTAGCGTACTACGTCACCTTTCACCAGTTGTCCATCCACAGTGAGCTCTGTGCGCACGATAATCTCGGTGGCCGTCACGCGCTCAACGACACCGTCATGTCGCGCCACGATGACCACGCCTGAGTCTTTCGCTGCTTTGTGTTCCATACCCGTTCCAACGAACGGCGCTTCCGTCACGAGCAGCGGCACCGCTTGACGTTGCATGTTTGATCCCATTAGAGCGCGGTTCGCATCGTCATTCTCAAGAAACGGAATCATGGCCGTCGCGACAGACACAACTTGTTTTGGCGAAACGTCGATATAATCGACGCGCTCTTTTGGCATCGTGAGGATGTCGCCTTTGTAGCGGACAATCTGCTCATCCTCAACCATGCGGTTTTCTTTCGTCAGTTTGGCGACAGCCTGCCCGATGACATAATTGTCTTCTTCATCCGCCGTCAAATAGTCCGCAACTTCAGAAATGCGGCCCGTATCCGGGTCAAGGCGGCGGTACGGTGTTTCAATAAAACCGAACTCATTAATGCGCGCATACGTCGAGAGGGAGTTGATCAAGCCAATGTT
Organism: Ferroacidibacillus organovorans; assembly: GCF_001642725.1. Taxonomy (GTDB): domain Bacteria; phylum Bacillota; class Bacilli; order Alicyclobacillales; family SLC66; genus Ferroacidibacillus; species Ferroacidibacillus organovorans. The sequence goes on along the minus strand of NZ_LSUQ01000006.1, from coordinate 36,419 downwards.
CGGACCTTCTGGCGTCTCGATTGGACACATGCGTCCGTAGTGAGACGGGTGAACGTCGCGCACCTCAAAGCCTGCACGTTCGCGCGTAAGTCCGCCCGGCCCAAGCGCAGACAAGCGGCGCTTGTGAGTAAGTTCAGCCAACGGGTTGGTTTGGTCCATAAACTGCGACAACTGGCTGGAACCGAAAAACTCCTTGATCGCGGCAATCACCGGACGAATGTTGATCAGCGCCTGTGGCGTGATTGCATTGGCATCCTGAATTGACATCCGCTCGCGAACCACGCGCTCCATGCGCGACAACCCGATACGAAACTGGTTTTGAAGCAACTCTCCCACGGAGCGCAGACGACGATTGCCGAGATGGTCAATGTCATCCGTCGTTCCAACACCGTGCAACAAATTCATAAAGTAGTTGATCGATGCAATAATATCCGCCGGAATGATGTTTTTAACCTGACGGTCGATTTGCCCATTCCCGATCACTTTGATCATTTTACCCTCTTCGACTTGGCTGAGGATGCGAATCTCTTGCATAACGACCGTCGGGTCTTCAAGAAGTCCCGCGTTCGAACGCAGCGTCACTTGATTCAGTCCGTTTTCGAGGTATACCGTCAATCGGTCAAGGAGGCGACGATCAATCAACTGTCCCGTCTCTGCGATGACCTCCCCCGTTTCCGGGTCGACCAGCGTCTCTGCCAACCGTTGATTCAGAAGGCGGTTTTTAAGATGTAATTTCTTATTGATTTTGTAGCGACCCACGTTGGCAAGGTCGTAGCGCTTCGGGTCGAAAAAGCGTGAAGACAAGAGATTCCGCGCATTATCTACCGTCGGCGGTTCACCAGGACGCAACCGCTCATAAATTTCAGTCAACGCTTTTTCGGTCGAATCTGTGCTATCCTTTTCGAGCGTGTTTCTCAGATAGTCGTCTTCACCCAAAAGGTTTAAAATTTCAGCATCCGTCGAGAATCCGAGCGCGCGTAAAAGCACCGTGACCGGAATTTTCCTCGTTCGATCAATGCGAACATATATTATGTCTTTCGCGTCCGTCTCAAGTTCGAGCCAGGCGCCGCGATTGGGAATCACAGTCGCACTGAATGTGCGTTTGCCGTTTTTGTCAATCTTTGCGTTAAAATACACACTCGGAGAGCGAACGAGTTGGCTTACGATGACGCGCTCAGCGCCATTGATGATAAACGTTCCCGTTTCAGTCATCAGAGGGAAATCACCCATGAATACCTCTTGCTCTTTCACTTCGCCCGTTTCACGGTTAATCAACCGTACTTTGACACGAAGAGGAGCAGCATAGGTAACATCGCGCTCTTTTGACTCATCAACACTGTATTTCGGTTCGCCGAGACTGTAGTCGATAAACTCCAGCACGAGGTTTCCTGTAAAGTCTTGGATCGGTGAAATGTCCGCAAACATTTCGCGCAACCCCTCATTCAAAAACCATTCATACGACTTTTGTTGAATCTCAATTAAATTCGGAAGTTCATGAACTTCTGACACCCGCGAATACGTCCGACGCTGACGGCGTCCATACTGAACAACATGTCCTTGCAATACGGTCACCCCTCGTAGCTGGATGCTGGCGTTCCGTGAAAAGATAGAAAAAGGAACGGGCCTCACAGCCGCAAATTCCCTTTACATAGCGCGCAGTATTCTTGTATTGCCAATAGCAAAGCAAAATATTCCCAGTGGCATAGCATACCACAGTATCATTTCGCATTATTAAACAATACCACGACGACAAATTGAAGTCAACAGGAGAATTTCATCAAAATGAATAAATTTTGAATGTCAGCGGGGGTTCCTGGCACAGAAGACGACATAACCGCGATGGCGCGCGACGCGTTCCACCTGTTGGAAGAGCGTAAGCAATTTATCTTCCGTCGAAGGCGCACCTTGCTTCTTCTGAATCACGACGTACAACACGCCCTGCTGATTCAGTTTCATTCGAGCAACTTCATAGAGCGAAAATACGACGTCTTTCCCAGCGCGAATAGGCGGGTTCAACATGATAACGTCATAGCATTGCGCATCTGTCATCAAAAGACCGACGGCGTCGCCACACAGCGTCCGCGCGCGCTCATCGACATGATTGATCTGCGCATTTTGTTCAGCCAGCGCTACCGCGCGCGCATTCACATCCACCATTGTAACGGTCGCAGTCTTCACGAGCGTGAGAACACTCACGCCAACCGCGCCATAGCCACAACCGAGATCAAGGACATTCGCGTGAGGCAAAATCTGCGCAGACTCAATCAAGAGACGCGTCCCTTCATCCACTCGCTCACGGCTGAATACGCCGTGAGCAGTTTGAAATGTGATAGGCACGTCTTTGATACGTGTTGTCCACCGCGTTTTAGCAGAGGGGGACTGAGGATTTTCTGTGTAATAGTGGTCGCTCATGATCGTTCACCTGACAGACAAAAGGAGCGCCGCAATGCAGCAACTCCTTTTTATCATCATCCATTCTTCAATTAACTTACTTGATTTCGACCGTTCCGCCAGCTTCGTCAATCTTCGCTTTGAAGCCTTCTGCATCTTCCTTGCTTACTTTCTCTTTAAGAGGTTTCGGCAGGTTGTCTACAAGATCTTTTGCTTCTTTCAGACCAAGGCCTGTCACTTCGCGAACCGCTTTAATGACGTTGATTTTGGATGCGCCAGCGCCCGTCAAAATGACGTCAAACTCTGTTTGCTCCACTTCCGCCTCAACCGCGGCGCCGCCGCCACCGCCCATTGCCATAGGCGCTGCAGCCGTCACGCCAAACTCTGTTTCAATCGCTTTCACCAAATCATTTAATTCGAGAACCGTCATCGTTTTGATCGCTTCGAGAATTTGTTCACTCGACATCTCAATTCCTCCTTGGAATCATTCTATAAATTTGCGGCAACACGCATCAATAGCGCATCACCTCTCGAAATCATGTGTTTAAGCGCCAGCAGCTTCCTTTTGATCGGCCACTTGCTTTGTCGCATAGGCAAAGTTGCGCATCGGCGCTTGTAGCACACTAAGCAGCATCGAGAGCAATCCTTCGCGCGACGGTAGCGTCGCAAGCTCTTTCACGCCATCAACATCAATGACGCGCCCTTCTACCAATCCGCCTTTGATCTCAAGCGCCTTGTGTTTTCCGGCAAAGTCATTGAGAATTTTGGCAGGGCTGATAACATCTTCACCAAACGCTACGGCAGTCGGTCCCTTCAAGAAAGGATCCAAACCTTGCACCTGTGCAATCGCCGTTGCGCGACGTGTCAAGGTGTTTTTAAGCACCCGAAAATCAATTCCAGCTTCACGTAAATTCTTGCGAAGCTCTGTCACCTCAGCGACAGTCAAGCCACGATAATCGGTGACGATCACACTTTTGGCCGCTTGAAATTTCTCGACGACTTCAGTGACAACCTGCGCTTTTTCTTCATGCACACTCATTTTTGACACCTCCACTCTACATTGGTTGCTGTAAACCAAGAGACCTCCGCATTGCGACGGAGGTCTCTTCTCGAACCCAAACCCTATCAAGGAGTCATACACATTCCTATGAAGTGTTAGAGTGTCGACGACCTCGGCGGGTAACATTAAGCCTCGCGGCACCCGCTGTCTACAGCGCGACATACTGTATCAGTATAGCAGAGCGCGATTGCATTTAGCAATCCACGCGACCAACGATTCACCTACAACTCACTCAGCCGCAGAAGAGGCAGACAACCGTTGCAAGTTCAGCTGAATACCAGGCGCCATCGTGCTGCTCACACTGACATGGCGGAAGTATTGACCTTTCGCCGCAGCCGGTTTGGCTTTCTGAATCGCATCGACAATCACGCGGAAATTCCCCAGCAATTGTTCTGTCGAGAAACTAACTTTGCCGAGCACCGCGTGAACGTTGCCGCCCTTATCGAGACGGTATTCCACTTTACCGGCTTTTACCTCTTCAACCGCACGTTTAACATCAAACGTAACCGTGCCTGTTTTGGGGTTTGGCATTAAGCCACGCGGTCCAAGGACACGCCCTAAGCGACCCACCGACGCCATCATGTCTGGCGTTGCGATCGCCGCATCAAACTCAAGCCATCCACCTGCAATGCGCGCGATGAGATCGTCATCGCCCACGACGTCAGCTCCAGCCGCCTCAGCCTCTCGCGCTTTGTCACCCTTCGCAAAAACGACAAGGCGAACGGAGCGCCCTGTGCCGTGCGGCAAGACAACCGCGCCACGGATTTGCTGATCATTTTTCCGTTGGTCAAGACCCATACGGAATGCAACTTCAACTGTCGCGTCGAACTTGACGACAGAGGTCTTTTTCACGAGTTCCATCGCTTCAAGCGGATCGTACGCCTTTTCTGGGTCGATCAACTTCACGACGTCCTGGTACTTTTTCCCCGCCATTTGATCACTCTCCTTCACATGTGGTAAGCGGTATGCGAATACCTCCCACGCTCATCAGGGATATCCTTACTCCCCGACTGTCACGCCCATCGAACGCGCTGTACCTTCAACCATCCGCATTGCAGCTTCGATCGAAGCGGCATTCAGATCGACCATCTTCAACTCCGCAATCTCGCGGACTTTCGTACGGCTGATCGTGCCGACCTTCTTCTTGTTCGGCTCGCCGGAACCAGACTCGATTCCAATCGCTTTCTTGATCAAGACTGCCGCAGGCGGCGTCTTCAGCTCAAACGTAAACGAGCGATCCTCGTACACCGTGATGACAACAGGAATCACAGTTCCCGCCTGATCTGCCGTGCGTGCATTAAACTCTTTACAAAACATCATAATGTTGACACCGGCTTGGCCAAGAGCTGGACCAATCGGTGGCGCTGGCGTGGCTTTGCCCCCGATAACTTGGAGCTTCACGATCTTCATAACGCGTTTTGCCACTGCGCACACCTCCTCTTTTCGCTCAGAATGTGGTCATGACGGACGCTTTGCACCACGCGACCTCCCACAGGTACGTATAGCACACATCACAACCAAATGATTATAGTTTTTCGATCTGATCAAAATCAAGTTCTACTGGCGTATCACGACCGAACATCGTGACGACCACCTGTACTTTTTCGAGCGTCATATCGATCTGATCGATCGTGCCGACGAAGTTTGCAAACGGTCCCGCGACAATTCGCACAGCCTCTTTTTGCTCGAAATCAAAACGCGTCTTCACATCATCTACGCCCATTTGGCGCATGATCGAACGCACCTCGTTGGACAAAAGAGGAATCGGTTTGGCTCCTGACGTATTGGCGCCAACGAACCCCGTCACCCCCGGCGTATTGCGCACCACATACCACGAATCGTCCGTCATGATCATCTCGACGAGAACATAACCGGGATAGACCTTGTGCTGGACTGTCTTTCGCTTGCCGTTCTTGACCTCGATCTCCTCGTTAACCGGCACGAGAACGCGAAAAATCTTGTCCGACATGTCCATCGACTCAACGCGGCGCTCAAGGTTTGCTTTTACTTTGTTTTCATAGCCGGAATACGTGTGCACCACGTACCAACTGACTTCTGTTTGATTGTCCATTACCGAGGGCGGACGCCCGCACCTCCCCTGCGTAGATGACTAAGAACCGATCCCGATCAACTGAAAGAGCTTTGTGACCAGAAGATCGAATGCGTACGTTAAGACAAAAAGAATGACACATACGACAACCACTGTCGTCGTATAACGAACCATTTCCTTGCGGTTAGGCCAGCGCACCTTCTTTAGTTCCGCATAGACCCCCCGAAAATAGGAGAAGGGTTGCGGCAAGGGTCGACCCTCTTCAGACGGCGTTGAACTCACGAACGCTTCGCCTCCATCCTTCTCTGAAAGCAATCGATGATCAGCGCGTTTCGCGGTGCACCGTGTGACCGTTGCAGAACTTGCAATATTTCTTGAGTTCCATACGGTCAGGATTGTTTTTCTTGTTTTTCATGCTTGTGTAATTGCGCTGTTTGCAATCCGTGCACGCCATCGTAATCATGACTCTCACATCAACCACCTCCAAAACCACGGTCAGAAATCCGTAAAAATACCCATATACATTACCACTGAGTTAAGCGAAAGTCAACAAAAAAATCACACGTCAAAAAAGGGACGTCGACCGTCCCATGACACTTAGACATCTTATCAAAAATCTCGACAGATTACAAAAAACGGTCTTCCAAATATTTCTCCAGTTTCCGTTTGACGCGTTGAAGCGCATTGTCAATACTTTTAACATGACGCTGTAAGTCTTCCGCAATCTCTTGGTATGAGCGTCCATCAAGATAGAGCATCAAAACATCACGCTCCAATCCACTCAAAAGCTCTGCCATCTTACCTTCGATTGCAGAGAACTCTTCTTGGTGTATGAACAGCTCTTCCGGATCTGTGACGCGCGCGCCGCCAATGACGTCCATCAGTGTGCGATCCGAATCTTCCTCGTATATAGGCTTGTCCAACGAAATATAGGAGTTGAGGGGAACGTGTTTCTGCCTAGTCGCCGTCTTGATCGCCGTGATGATCTGGCGCGTCACGCACAACTCGGCAAACGCTTTAAACGACGAGAGCTTGTCATCGCGAAAGTCGCGAATAGCCTTGTAGAGCCCAATCATGCCTTCTTGAACAATATCTTCGCGATCCGCCCCAATGAGGAAATACGATCTTGCCTTCCCACGCACAAATGACTTGTAGCGATGAATTAGACTGAGCAGTGCGTCATCGTCGCCGATTCGTACACACTCCACCAGCAGTTCATCAGGGATGTCGGAGAGATCTCGCTCCAGAGTAACGGGGATTTCCATAGCCATGAGGCATCCCTCCTGCTGAACCTAAAAAAGCGCAAAGATGAACATCACGGTTTCGTGTCGTGACCTATCGAGAGCAACAGACAGGGGCGTGTTTCGCAATCCTTTGAAGTGAGCCTAGTATACATTATGTAATCTAGTAAGGTCAACGATTGAATGAGAGATCCATGATCAGACGGCTCCATCGCACAAAAAGGCACCTCCCCTGACACGCGGAAGGTGCCTTGCGACGCGATACAATCGCGCTACTATTCTCTACCACCGCAGCGAATCATTGAGGCGATTTCGCGTTTCTCCGCTGCCTCACCGCTTCAAACAGTAAAATTCCTGTCGCGACTCCGGCATTTAGCGATTGAATTTTCCCAGTCATCGGGATGCGAATCAAATGGTCACAGCGTTTTTTTACGAGCGGCGCAAGTCCTGCACCCTCATTGCCGATGACGAGAACAACATCTTCTGTCAGATCAACGCGATCATGCGTCTGTTCCCCTTCTGCATCCGCCCCGTATACCCAGAACCCCGCTTTTTGGAGTGTCTCAATCGCCTGGCTCACATTTCCAACACGGGCAACCTGCACATGTTCAAGCGCCCCTGCCGATGCCTTTGCCACTGTACCCGTAAGCGGAACCGCGCGCCGTTTCGGGATAATCACGCCGTGTGCGCCTGCTCCTTCCGCAGAACGTAAGACCGAACCGAGGTTGTGCGGGTCTTCCAACCCATCGAGAAGCACGATAAGCCCAGGTCCGTGCGCCCTAGCGTGCGCGATGAGCGCTTCCAACTCGACGTAATCCTTCGCGCTCAAATAAGCGGCGACGCCTTGATGGCTCTTGTTCTGCGCAAGTTCGTCAAGCTTTGCTTTCGGGACCATCTGTGTGACGATGCCGTTTGCGCGCGAGAGCGCAAGGATTTCGCCGATACTTCCGCCAGAAGCGCCTTCTTGAACCAACAACTTGTTCAGTGTGCGCTGTCCCTTGATCGCTTCGAGCACTGCCCGGCGACCGATGACCATCTCGGTTTCTTGCGTCATCTCGACGTCCGCACCGTCGCGCTCGCGAATGGGTCCGCGACTCACTCCTCTGCGCGGGCCGCTCCTCCTGCGCGCATCCTCCGAACCGCGCGGACCGTTCCTTCTGCGCGCATCCTCCGAACCGCGCGAATCGCCTCCTCTGCGCAAACCACCTTCTTGCCTCTCCTGTTTTCCACCGCGTTCGGAGCGGGATTTGAACCCTTGCGCTCGCCCTGATCCTTGATTTCTCAACCTGACACACCCTTAGCTGTTTTGATATATACTTCCTGACGTTCTCACTCCACCTCTGCGAGAAGCAAGTGAAGAATTTCCTTCATCCGCACTTGATCTCCCGCTAAATAGAGGTATCCCAATAGCGCTTCAAGCCCCGTGCTATGCCGATAGTCAGCCATCCGTGCTGATTTTGGCATCGAGTGGCTCTTCGCGTTTCGACCGCGTTTAAAGACAGACATTTCACGCTCAGTCAAACGCTCCGACATTCGCCGAATCCGCTCAGCCTGATTGACCGCTTTCACATAATCGAGCGCTTGGTGATGCAGCTGATTCGGTTGGCGCTCACCCTTTAGAATCAAAGCCTCGCGCACAGCCAGCTCCCACACTGCGTCCCCTAAATAGGCGAGCGCGAGCGGAGCGACCGCAAACGCCTCCTGTTCGCTCATCATGCCTCTCGCCACCAACGCGTTCCTTGCGCAGTGTCTTCCAATTTAATACCGCGCGCCGTGAGCTCTTCGCGCACGCGATCCGCACGCGCAAAATCGCGCGATTTGCGCGCCTGTTCACGCTCTGCGATCAAGCCGTCAATCTCTTCGTCACGCGCTGTCACCTCACTCTCGCGCAAGCCAAAGAGCGAAAGCCAAGTCGCGAGCTTTGCGCGGTAACTCTCAAGCCCTTTTCGCGTGATCACCGAAGAATGAATGTACTGATTGCCATCTCGCACAAAATCAAACAAAACGCCGAGCGCGTCCGCCGTGTTAAAATCATCATCCATCGCCGCCTGCAGACGCTCTTCTTCGGCTGAGAAATGCAGCACCTCACCTTCAGGCAGGTACTCCATGCGCTGTCTTAGCGCGAGATGCTCGCGAAAGTTGTCGATGCGCCGCAGCGCCGCCGTCATTTGTCCCATGATCTCGTCCGAGTAATTGATCGGGTTGCGATAATGCGCCGATAAAAGAAACAGACGAAGCGCGCGCGGATCATAACGTTTGGCGAGTTCGTGGACAAAAATGCTGTTGCCGAGTGACTTCGACATTTTTTGGTTGTCAATGTTGATGTACCCGTTGTGCATAAAGTACGCCGCCAGCGGTTCACCAAGGATCGACTCACTCTGCGCGATCTCATTCTCATGATGAGGAAACAGCAAGTCGTGACCGCCACCGTGAATGTCAATGTGGTTGCCGAGGTATTTGCGAATCATCGCCGAGCATTCGATATGCCAGCCTGGGCGCCCGAGTCCCCACGGACTCTCCCAGGCCGGTTCCCCCGGCTTTACCGCTTTCCACAGCGTGAAATCGGTCACGTTCCTTTTCTTGTCAGAAACTTCGACGCGGCTTCCCGCCTGAAGGTCTTCAAGAGATTGATTGGAAAGCTTGCCATACCCCGGAAAGCGCACAGTCTCAAACAGCACATCGCCATCCGCCTCATATGCGTACCCCGCACGCACCAACGATTCAATAAAGTCGATGATATCCTGCATCGTCTCCGTGACGCGTGGGTGCACATCTGCCCGCTCGATCCCGAGCGTCTCTGCGTCCTGAAAATACGCCTCAATATACGAATCAGCCACATCCGTGACACTCGTCCCCAACTCATTCGCGCGCACGATCAACTTGTCATCGACGTCTGTAAAGTTCTGGACAAACGTCACGCGATAGCCGCGATACCGTAAGTATCTCCGCACCATATCAAAAACGACAAACGCGCGCGCGTTCCCAATGTGAAAGTAATTGTAAACCGTTGGTCCGCAAGAGTACATGCGAACAATACCCGGTTCAAGCGTTTGAAACGGCTCCTTCTGCCCGGTCAGACTGTTATACACCCGAATAGACATTTGAATCTTCCTCCAACGTTTTCACCTGCGTTTTGCAAAGCCTGCTCTCGAGTTCTGTGATGTGGCGTTCCAGTTTCACGATGCGATCTTCGAGCATCTCACACTGCTCACTCACCGGATCAGGCAGGTTTGTCTGATCCATCTCATCGACGCGACGACCGTCGATGACGACGATGCGCGCTGGGATGCCAACGACCGTCGAATTCGGAGGAACCGGTTTTAGCACAACAGACCCCGCGCCAATCTTCGCGTAATCACCGACTGTAATCGAGCCGAGAATTTTGGCGCCCGTCGCAATCAGAACGTGATTGCCAATCGTCGGGTGACGTTTTCCCCGCTCTTTGCCCGTCCCACCGAGCGTTACGCCTTGATACATGATTACATAGTCGCCAAGCACTGCCGTTTCACCAATCACGACACCATCCCCGTGATCAATAAAAAGTCCTTTGCCAATCACCGCTCCAGGATGGATCTCAATGCCCGTAAAAAATCGGGCGATTTGCGACAAAACGCGCGCCAGCGTCGTCACGCCCCGCACATGAAGCGCGTGTGCGATACGATACAACCACACCGCGTGAAGCCCCGCATACGTCATGTACACTTCAAAGCGAGAGCGAGCGGCCGGATCCAGTTGCATGACGTGATCGACATCTTCCTTCATGCCCTGTAACATCACTCTACACCTCCAAAGAACATAAAATGCCGTCTCCGGTAATCCCAGAGACGGCGTCAGCCGTGGTCCCACTCTGCTTCGCGCAACGATCGCGCCTTTCACGGCGATAACGAGCCGATCCGTCGTGGACTACTGAGGGTACTCCTGTTCATCCCGCTCGCGTGCAGTGCATTCAATTCGTCGCCATGGCCCTTTTTCTCAACCGGTATCCCGTAAAAGGCTCTCTGTCATGGCGCAACGAATTTACTCCTCTGCGCGTTCGATTGTCTATCTAGAAATAACGGCGTAGCCGATTATTTTTCCCACAGACGGTGGCGTGAGAGCGCCATGCTACCGTCTATCCATCCATTTCATCTGTGAAACTCACGCTTGCACACAAAAACCGAGATGACTCGATAGAGCGATCCTATCTTGATACACTTCCTATTCTACCCTAAGGATTTCATCTTTACTAGTGCCTCCCGCACGCGTTTCACACACCTAACACAGCCAATGAGCGAGAGTGAGCGATTCAAGTCAGGTCCGTGCAGTGTTCCCATAAGCGCCGCACGAATCGGCATAAACAGATCCTTGCCTTTAATCTTCGTCTCATCTTGCACGCGGCGAATCGCCGCTTTAAACCCGTCTGGCGTCCCGTCACACTCCGCGTCAATCACCCCCGCAAAACATTCGAGCACCGTAATTGCCTGAGGGGACGCGAGCGTCTCCTGCGCATCGCGCTCAAGCGTCACGTTCTCTGAGAGAAGATTGCGAGCATATCCTTCGATCTCTGTGAGTTGAGTCACTTTTTCAAGTACCAGCGACAAAAACGCGTGAAGCCATTCATCGTCAGGCGCTGCCACGCCGCGAGCGAACAGTAACGCGCGCGCCTCTTCCAGCAGTGTGGCAGGATCTACCGCATGGAGATAGTGCCCGTTCATCCACTGCAGTTTGGCCGCGTCAAAAAACGCCCCACTTTTACTCACGCGTTCAAGATCGAATCGATCAATCAATTCTTGCTTCGTCATGACCTCTTGCTCTCCGCCCGGAGACCAACCCAAAAGCGCCAGGAAGTTGAAGATCGCATCGGGAAGATAGCCGAGTTCCCTGTACTGATCGATGAACTGTACAATCGACTCATCCCGTTTGCTAAGTTTTTTCCCATTCGCGCCGAGAATCAGAGGTACATGCCCAAAGATTGGCGGGTTCGCTCCAAACGCCTCATACAGGTAAAGCTGGCGCGGCGTATTGGAAATGTGTTCTTCACCGCGTATCACATGTGTAATTTCCATGAGCATATCATCGACCGTGACAGCAAAATTGTAAACGGGCACACCGTTTGACTTGACGATGACAAAGTCACCTCCGACATGCTCCGGCTCGAAATGCAGTGCGCCCCGAATGAGATCATCAAACGAAACAGCGTGCTCCGGCACGCGAAAGCGAATCGTATACGCATCCCCACGCTCTATGCGAATCGCACGCTCATCCTCCGCAAGCGCGCGGCATGTTCCGAGATAGTGCGGGGTGACCCCTTCTGCCTGTTGTTTTTCGCGAACAGCGCTCAGTTCATCCTCTGTGCAAAAACAAGGATACGCGCGACCTGACTGAACCAGCTTATCCACATGATCGCGATAGATGCCAAGCCGTTCCATGCACGTGTACGGGCCAAAAGAGCCCCCTACCTGATAACCTTCTTGCCACTCGATGCCAAGCCAGCGCAAGTTTTCCGCAAACTCATCTGCCGCATTCGCGACATGGCGCTCAAGATCTGTGTCCTCGATGCGCAGGATGAACGTGCCTTGATGGTGCATCGCGTACAAATAATTAAAAAGCGCTGTCCGCGCGCCCCCGATATGTAAATGCCCCGTTGGACTCGGCGCATAGCGCAATCGTACAGTCATTGCGATCCCCACTTTTTAGGTTTGATTCTCTTTACAGAGTAAATCCATTTCATAGACACCCACCGCGTGACGCTACACGTTTTCTGTGCAGCGCACAAGAGAGACCATCGCCTGCGCGGCAATTCCTTCCCTGCGCCCGACAAACCCCATGCCTTCCATGGTCGTCGCCTTCAAGCTGACCTGATCATCGCTCACCTGAAGGGTCTGCGCCATCTTTTGTATCATTTCTTTTTTATAGGGTGAAAGCTTAGGCGCCTCTGCCATCACCATCACGTCTACGTTTGAGACGACATAGTCGCGCGCTGTGATCAAATCCATCACGCGAGAAAGCAACTGCACGCTAGAAATTCCGCGATACTGTTCATCCGTGTCCGGAAAGTGATCGCCGATATCGCCCAGCGCCAGCGCCCCGAGCAACGCGTCCATAAGCGCGTGCAAGATAACATCCGCGTCGGAGTGACCCAACAGTCCAATAGGCGACGGAATTGCCACCCCCGCCAGGACGAGCGGTCTGCCCTCTTGAAATCGATGGACATCAAATCCTAATCCGACCCGCATTGCACAGCCTCCCACATGGCCAAAAAAAGTTGATCAGAAGGCTCCGTAATTTTTAGGTTGTGTGCAGCGCCCCCAACAATTTCAACCACACAGCCCAACCTTTCTACAACGCTCGTATCATCCGTCGCAACAGCCCCTGCACGCAGCGCTTCATCGTGTGCGCGCTGCAACAATTCGCGCCGAAAGACTTGTGGCGTCTGCAACTGATAGAGCTGCTCGCGATCCACGCGCGCAACAATCGTTTCGCGCTCTGCCTTCACGAGCGTATCCCGCACCGCGTGCCCGAGTGTCGCAGCCCCAGTAGCGCGACCCCGCGCAATAACCGCCCGCACATCTTCTTCGCAAAGAAATGGACGAGCCGCGTCATGCACCAACACGATCGTACGCACACATGCGAGAAGTCCGTTGCGCACAGATGTCTGGCGATCAGGACCGCCCGCAACAAGACGTATCGCGTCAAGTCCTTGCGCATGAAGCACGCCCTGCGCGCGCGCAAGATCGTCCTCATGCATGACGAGCGTGATCGACGTGAATCCGAGCGCTTGAAACATGCGTGCGACATAGCTAAACAGTGGCTGACCGCAAAGCGTCAACCACTGCTTTTTCACATCCAAATTCATTCTGGAACCTGTCCCAGCCGCCATAATCAAAACATCAACATCATCATAGTGCTTCATCTCGCGCGATTCCCTGCCTTACTTCTCTCCACAAACCCATTTTTCCATTATAGCGCTTTTTCGAGGAGTTTGGGTTTCGCAAAAATCATGCGCCCGGCTGATGTTTGCAATACACTCGTCACAACCACTTCGAGTCGATTGCCGATGTGCTCACGTCCACCCTCAATGACAATCATCGTACCGTCATCCAGGTATCCGATCCCTTGCCCGAACTCTTTGCCATCTTTGATCACAAGAACAACAATCTCTTCTCCTGGTAGAACGACTGGCTTTACTGCATTCGCCAGATCATTGATGTTTAAAACGGAAACTCCCTGTAGTTCGCAGACTTTATTCAAATTAAAGTCATTCGTAACCACTTTCCCGTCAAGCTGTTTTGCGAGTTTGACGAGTTTGCTGTCGACTTCCGCCACATCCTCAAAGTCTGTCTCAAGAACTTCGACTTTCACCTTGAGTTCTTTTTGCACGCGATTCAAAATGTCCAATCCGCGCCGTCCACGATTTCGTTTTAACACATCGGAGCTGTCTGCAATGTGTTGCAACTCTTCCAGAACAAAAGAAGGAATGATCAAAACGCCTTCCAAAAACCCCGTCTGCACGAGATCTGCGATACGGCCATCAATAATGACGCTCGTATCAAGCAATTTTGCTCCAACGAACGGATTCTCCTCTTGAACTGCCTTTGCTCCGCTTTTATCACGAGAGACGCGCTGCGCGAGAAACGGAAGCAGCGAAACGATCTCTTCGCGACGAGAAAAAAAGATACGAAATCCGAGATACCCTAAAAGAATGGAGACAAAGAATTGAACGTAAATCCCCACATAAGGAATCCGTTCAATCGCCGGTGTCAGCACAAACGCGACAGCCAGTCCAATCAAAAGTCCCACAATCCCTGAAAGGAGATCCAGAAGCGGCGTTTTAATCAACCGATCTTCAAGCCAATGAAACCATCTCACAATCGGATCAACGAGGAAGGTTCCGACTGTCAACCCAATTAAACCGCCGATCAGAATCGAAACAGGAGTGATCCACGTTGAAGAAGGAACATGGATAAGTGCAAACAAATGCTCACCGTAGGACCACCCGAGTCCAATACCTGTCACGATAAAAAACAATTGCACAATCCGATTAACCATAAATGTTCACCTCCTTTCAAGCAGTATAGGCAATTTCACACCTTTTAAACGTATTCAGAATTACATTACCACGGAGAATTTGGTCGGTCAACAAAGCTCTATGGATTCTGAGAAGATCTGCCACACGCGTCTGAACACGCCTGTGTACAGGATAGCAAGCATTCCTTACAACTCCCTGTGAAGGCGATGAAAAAACCGCCCGAAAATCCGGTACGCGGCGCGCAGGTCGTGTAAAACACCGAAAATTCCATAGCCGGCCAACACAATCATCAAAAAAAGCGGGATAAACGAACGTTGAAAAATAAAAATAAACACCGCGAACAAAACGATGATCGGAATCGCCAAGTAAGAGACAGTCGGTGGGCCTACATGTTTAAAGTTTGGATACCGCGATTTACTCACCATGAGATAACTGAGTGAGAAAGTGAAAATTTCCATAAGCGGCGTGGGGATCATTTCGTGATAGAGCGCCAGTGCCGCAAGCAGACCACCTGCAGCGGTGATCGGCATTCCAACAAATTCGTTCCGGTTGCCTTTCAAAACGTGAAATCTCGCCAGACGCAAAACGCCTGCAATCACAAACGCGAGCGCGCCGAGAATCCCAGCAACACCGAGTCCGCGCAGTGCAACGACATACATGATGAGCGCCGGAGCCACCCCAAATGTGACCACGTCGCAGAGTGAGTCAAGCTGTTCACCAAACGCGCTCTCCACGCGAAGTGCGCGAGCGGCGCGACCGTCGAGCGCGTCTAGCAACATCCCTGCCAACACCAGGATTGCCGCCGTGCGCGGCATTCCATCGACAGTGAGCAATACGGCGGTCATGCCCGCGATGAGATTCGCAAGCGTCAGCATATTGGGAATCAGTCGGAACATAGTAAGCCTCCACGCGTAGGATGTGTCACAATCTTTGTGTGCGTCACTGCGGCTTACAAATTGCGCTCTAGATACACTTGCTCCTGCATACGTTTTAATCCTTCTTTAATCGAGCGAGCGCGCACAGCGCCAATCCCCTCCACCTCATCCAATTCCTCGACGGATGCTGAGACGATGCGCCCCAAGCTCTCAAACTCCTCTGCGAGATTCTCAATCACCGGTTGCGGTAAACGCGGAATTTTATGCAGAATGCGAAATCCGCGCGAGAGCACCGTCGCCTCAGACAGGTTTTGAACGCCTGTGTAACCGAGCAGTTGCGCCAATACCTGCCCATTCAACAGTTCTTCCGCATCAAGCTCATGCACTTCCGTCAATACCTGATGCGGCGTGAGCGATTGTTCTGGTCCAGCGTAATCTTTTACAAGCAAATACGCTTCCTCATCGACACGCGAAACCAGTTCATCGAGCTGCATCGCGACCAACCGCCCCTCCGTGCCGAGTTCGGTGATGTAGCGTTTGATCTCCGTTCGAATCCGCAGCACCATTTCAAACCGCTGCACCACGTTGACAACATCTTGCAGGGTTACCAATTCACCCATCTCAAGCGCCGAGAGATTGCCAAGCGCATTGTCAAGAACAGTCTTGTAGCGCTCCAAGGTTTGAATCGCTTGATTTGCCTTTGTGACGATAACACTCAAATCTTTCAAAGAATAGCGCAGGTTTCCCTGATACAGCGTGATCACATTTCGCCGCTGCGAAACACAGATCACCAGCTTTTGCGTATGCCGAGCCATTCGTTCAGCCGTGCGATGGCGCGTTCCCGTCTCGCTCGTAGGGATTGATGGATCGGGATTTAACTGTGTATTCGCGTATAGAATTTTTTTTGCGTCATCGCTCAGAATGATCGCACCATCCATCTTTGCGAGTTCGTAGAGACCAGCAGGTGTAAATTCGCAGTTAATCGCAAAGCCGCCGTCAACGGTGGAGAGCATTTCATCGTCACAGCCAACGATAATGAGCCCACCCGTTTTCGCACGCAAAACGTTGTCAACCCCTTCGCGAATGGGGGTTCCAGGCGCCACCATTCGCAAAATCTTCATCATGACCGCTTCTTTTTTCCCGTCATCCCGTTCCTTCAATCCATCTACCCCCCTATGGCATACCGAATCGCATCCGCCACGGTGTCGACCCCGATCAGTTCGAGATCGCGCACAGTCGACTCTGTTAATCGCGCTACACTTCGATTGGGGGCGATGATGCGAGAAAATCCGAGTTTGGCCACTTCCTGAATGCGCTGCTCAAGCCGCGTGACGGCGCGTATCTCACCCGTAAGTCCAACTTCACCGATCACGACCGTTCCCGGTTTCAATGGCTGGTCGCGAAAACTCGACGTGATGGCGAGACAAATCCCCAAGTCAATTGCGGGTTCCTCAATGCGCAAACCTCCCGCTACATTGACATACGCATCTTGACTTTGCAAATAGAGTCCCACCCGTTTTTCGAGCACCGCCATAAGCAGAGTGACGCGCTGATAATCCATCCCTGACGCCATTCTGCGCGGTTGCCCGAAGGCGCTTGTCGTGACAAGCGCCTGAATTTCGGCGAGCACTGTACGTGTCCCCTCAAGGCTTGCGACAACCGCCGACCCGGCCGCGCCTTGCGTCCGCTCCTCGAGGAAAATCTCCGAAGGACTCGCGACATCCTCCAATCCGCCGCCTTGCATGTCAAACACACCGATTTCATTCGTCGAACCAAAGCGATTTTTAACGGCCCGCAAGATACGAAACCGGTGATGGCGATCCCCCTCAAAATAGAGAACAGCATCCACCATGTGTTCCATCAATCTCGGTCCCGCGATCGTCCCATCCTTCGTGACATGTCCGACGATGCATGTCGCGATCTGCGCCTCTTTAGCAAACCGCAAGATCTGCATCGTACACTCCCTCACCTGTTGCGGACTACCGGGCGCACTAGGAAGTGCAGAGCGAAACATCGTCTGAATGGAGTCGATAACTAAGAATATCGGTTGGATATGCTTTACATGCTTTTCAATTTGATCTAAATCCGTCTCCGCCAAAATATAGAGCGATTCTGCGAAAGACCCCAATCGCGCGGCCCGCATTTTCACCTGTTGAGGTGACTCTTCTCCCGTAACATAGAGGGTGACGCCCCCCTCTATTGCGATGCGGTGCACCGTCTGCAAAAGCAGTGTCGATTTGCCAATCCCCGGATCGCCGCCGACTAAAAAAAGCGAACCCGGAATGATCCCACCGCCGAGCACGCGGTCGAATTCGTGACTGCCAGACGAATACCGGTCCATCTTTTCCATATGTACATCTTGAAGCAACACTGGAGAAGAGAAACTCGGCAGACGCGCACTCGGCGATGCCTTGCTGTCGATCTCCTCAACCATACTGCCCCACGTGCCGCAATTCGGACACTTTCCCATCCACTTCGGGCTTTCCGCCCCACACTCCGCGCAGACAAACTTCGTTTTTGTTTTTTTCATTGTGTCACCACTATACGCCTTGATTTTTGTCCTCACCATAGCAAATTGGATATTTCCCACCCAGTCAAATCAAGAACAAAATGCCGTGGGCGTCCCCACCCACGGCGTCGAATCAACCCGGTGTCGCTCAGCTTCCGACAACCTCTTTCGTTTCGCGGATCACACGCAATCCGCCCTCCGGATCAAGATCCATCGTAACGTGATCGCCCTGTTTGATCTCCCCGCTCAACAGCGCCTCCGAGAGACGATCCTCAATGTGGCGCTGCATCGCGCGCTTCAGTGGGCGCGCGCCATACTGCGGGTCAAACCCTTCCTTCGCCAAGAACGCTTCAGCGCCTTCTGTCAGCGTAAAATCGAGACCATAATCGTGAAGGCGCGCACGGAGCTCTTCCAAAAGTAGTTTGACGATCTTCGAGATGTCTTGCTCTGCGAGCGAGTGAAAGACGATTAAGTCATCAATCCGGTTTAAGAATTCCGGTCGGAAGGTTCGCTTTAACTCTTCCATCACTTTGTCTTTCATGTCGTTGTACTCGTTCTCGCGATTATTCGTAAATCCGAGTGGCCCACCTTTTTTGACCATCTGCGCGCCAACGTTTGACGTCATGATGATCACTGTATTCCGAAAATCAACCGTTCTCCCTTTGCCATCCGTCAATCGACCGTCATCCAGCACCTGCAAGAGAACGTTAAACACCTCAGGGTGCGCCTTTTCAATCTCGTCGAGCAACACCACGGAATAGGGTTTCCTGCGAACCTTTTCCGTCAGCTGTCCACCTTCGTCAAACCCGACATAGCCCGGAGGCGCTCCGACAAGCCGCGCTGTGGTGTGGCGTTCCATGTATTCGGACATGTCAATCCGAATCATGGCGTCCTCATCCCCAAACATTGACTCCGCAAGCGCCCGCGCCAATTCCGTTTTCCCAACACCCGTCGGACCAAGGAAGATGAACGACCCGATCGGTCGCTTCGGATCTTTCAGACCCGCCCGCGCCCGCCGAATCGCGCGCGCCACGGCTTTGACCGCCTCATCCTGTCCAATGACTCGCTCATGCAGCAATTGTTCCATGTTGAGAAGCCGCTGCGTTTCCCCTTCAGCCAACTTCTTGATTGGAATCCCCGTCCAACTAGAGACAATTTCCGCAATATCCTCTTCTGTCACAGCCACATCGTGTGAATCCTGCCGCTGCTGCCACTCCATTTTCCGGCGCTCCAGCTCATCTCGAAGCTTCTGCTCCTGGTCGCGCAGCGAGGCGGCCAACTCAAATTCTTGCCCCTGAATGGCCGAGTCCTTCTCAGAGCGAATCTCTTCGAGTTTTTGCTCGGCCTCTTTCAAATTGGGCGGCGCAGTATACGTGCGCAGCCGCACGCGCGAGCCTGCTTCATCAATCAAATCGATCGCCTTGTCAGGGAGGAAACGATCCGTGATGTAGCGATCTGAGTAGCGAACCGCCGCTTCCACCGCTTGATCGGTGATTTTTACGCGATGGTGCGCCTCGTAGCGGTCACGCAAACCGAGCAGGATCTGAATCGCCTCTTCCGTCGAGGGTTGCTCCACCTTGATTGGCTGGAAGCGCCGCTCAAGGGCTGCATCCTTCTCGATGTGCTTGCGATACTCGTCAAGCGTTGTCGCTCCGATGCACTGAAGCTCACCGCGTGCAAGCGCCGGTTTCAGGATGTTTGACGCGTCAATCGCGCCCTCTGCGCCACCCGCGCCAATCAAGGTGTGCAACTCGTCGATGAAGAGAATCACATTCCCCGCATTGCGAATCTCATCCATAATCTTCTTCAATCGATCCTCAAACTCACCGCGATACTTGGTTCCCGCAACCACGGTTCCCATGTCGAGCACCATGACGCGCTTATTGCGAAGCACCTCTGGAATTTCGTTGGTCACGATGCGTTGCGCGAGCCCCTCTGCGACCGCCGTCTTTCCAACGCCCGGCTCCCCAATGAGCACAGGGTTGTTCTTTGTGCGTCGCGAGAGCACCTGGATCACGCGCTCAATCTCTTTTGCACGTCCAATCACAGGATCGAGTTTTCCGTCTTTCGCAAGAACAGTCAAATCGCGTGCGAGTCCGTCGAGCGTCGGCGTACTCGCCGAAGGTGTATTATCCGAGCTTGCTTCTGGGGCGTCCGAACCAAGTAACTGTAAGACTTGCTGGCGCGCCTTGTTCAGACTGATGCCAAGGTTTGTGAGCACGCGCGCGGCAATGCCTTCCCCCTCGCGAATCAGGCCGAGCAGGATGTGCTCTGTGCCAATGTAATTGTGGCCGAGTTTGCGAGCCTCATCCATCGAGAGCTCGATCACCTTTTTCGCGCGCGGCGTATACGTCGTGCCTGTCGCATTGCCCGTTCCGCGCCCGATAATCTGCTCTACTTCGCGCTGAATCTTTTCTGCGCTGAGGCCAAAGCTGACGAGCGCTTTTGCCGCAATGCCTTCACCTTCCCGAACGAGACCAAGGAGAATATGTTCCGTGCCGACGCCAGGATGTCCCAGTCGCACCGCTTCTTCATGCGCGAGTGTAAGCACTTTTTGCGCGCGTTCCGTGAATCGATTGAACATCATCTTCATCCCCTCCGTTATTGCAGTGAGCTCGATGGATCGGCGCGCAGCCGATCGCGAATCAGTGCGGCACGGCGAACATCCCGCTCCTCTGGAGTCATCGTCTGGCCCGCCGCTTTCTGTAGAGAACCCGGTTGCGTCGCTACCATCAACTCTTTTAGAATCCCTGCGGAAACGCCGCGAATGATGCCAAGATCAATGCCCAGACGCACATCAGAGAGCCGAGAGAGCGCCTCTTTGGAATCAATCTGACGCGCATACGCAAGAATGCCAAACGAGCGACATACGCGGTCTTCAAGCAACACGCGATTCGTTTGCAAAAGATGCTGACGCGCAGTTCGCTCGTGATTGATCAACTGTCGCGCGACTCCATGCAGGTTCCCGATAATCTCCTGTTCGGTTTGACCAAGCGTGATCTGATTGGAGATTTGAAATAGGTTCCCGAGTGCATCGCTGCCCTCACCATAGATTCCGCGAACAGCCAGTCCCACATGCGTCACGGCGGTCAGGATGCGGTTGATGTGCCCCGTCAACACGAGAACAGGCAGGTGCATCATGATGGACGCCCGCATCCCCGTTCCGACGTTTGTCGGACATGCCGTCAAATAACCTTTCTCTTCATCAAACGCATAGTCGATCATTTCTTCTAGTCCATCATCCAACTGATCGGCCAGACGGTACGTCGTCTCAAGTTGATACCCAGGCAACAGGCACTGAATCCGCAGATGGTCTTCTTCATTGACCATGATGCTCACTTCCTCATCAGGCCGTAAAAGAACAGCGCCACCCGATGATTCGATCAAGCCCGGACTGATCAGATGTTTTTCAATGAGAACTTGCTGGTCAACCTCTGACAGATCACGCATCGCAAACAGCTCAAAAGGTCCGAGCTTAGAAAGCGCACTGTGTTTTGCCGCGCGAGCCGCCGCCTCCAGAATCTCCTGCTTGTCTTGATCCGTTGCCAGCATCGGAAAGATGCGTCCACGCAGGTTTCGTGCGATACGCACGCGGCTACTGATGACAATGTCTGATTCGGGGCCATCATCCTTTAGCCACGTTGCGGAGTTTTGCGCAAGGTAGTCTTCAAGAGACATCCGATCACCTTCTTCATCCTGTCGAAATTTCTGCTTACTCCATCACACGCGTCTCAAGTTCGCGAATCTGATCGCGCAATCGCGCCGCCTCTTCAAACTGCTCTTGCTGGATGCGCGTCTGAAGTTCCTGTCGAAGACGGGTCAGTTCGCGGCGATAGGCGATCGTGCCCCCTTGTCGCTTTGGTACCTTCCCCACGTGTTGATTGGAGCTCTGAATTTTTTTGAGCATCGGATTGAGACCCGGCGCGAACGCCTCGTAACAATGCGCGCACCCGAATCGTCCAATCTGAGAGAACTGCGAAAACGTAAGACCACACGATTCACAACGCGTCTGTGATGACCCGGCCCGCTGCTTCACAGCAGGATCAAGGTTCATCAGTCCCGACAGCAACTGATTGACAGAGAACGCGCCTGTCATAAATTGATACGCGGCGTATCCCTTTTCTTTCGCGCAGGTCTCACAAAGATGGAATTCATTTTTCTCGCCCTGCACAATCTCGGTAAAGTGAACGGTCGCCGTGCGATTTCCACACTGCTCGCACATCACAGCGATCACCTCCTGACATAACCCAATCGAGCAACTCACGTGTGGCTCGATGTACTATTCCATTTCTTCTCCATCATGCGTTAAAACAGCGACCAGCATCGCCACAAAGAGACGTGCCCGTAACTCATCGCGTGCCGGCAGTGGCATGTGAATCACGTCCCTCGAAAGCACCGCACGCATCATTTTTGCCTCGCGCGCCGTCAAGATCCCGTCTGACTCCATGCGCCAGACAATGCCTTCTGCTTCGCGCTGGCTAATCTGAGAACCGATGGCGCGCATGATTGGATCCAGTTCCGAGTGCGCTTCGTCGGTAACTCGGCGAATCCGTATATATCCTCCACCGCCACGCTTTGACTCGATCACATAACCCCGCTCAAGTGTAAAGCGAGTGGCGATCACATAATTGATTTGTGAAGGAACACAAGAAAAGAGTTGCGCCAATTCGTTTCGTTGTAGATCGATCATGCCATTCTCACTGTCTTCAATCCTCTTGAAGAGATAGGCTTCGATCTGATCAGCCGTACTTTTCACCCATCCCATCCCTCCCTCTTGAAAATCAGCAATTTGACTTTGACTATCTTTGACCTTATGGCTTAATCATAGTACGACGTGCACGTGGTGTCAAATTTAAAATTTCGTCGAAACGATGAACTTGATCATCAGCCATGCGCCATTCTTCAAGCGATCCAAACCCGTATTGACACGCAACCGTATGGATTCCGTGCGCCATGCCAGCCGCGATATCCGATGAGCGATCACCGACCATCATCGCGTGTTTATGGGGATTTTCTTTTAACAGCGCGCCAACAAGATCCGCTTTTTGTGCGACACGCATGCCGCCCGCGCTCAAAAGTCCACCTTTGAAATAGCGAGAGATACCGAAGTGATCTGCTATTCCCTCGATGTAGCGCTGCTGACCGTTGCTTGCCACGGCACAAATCGCCCCTTCCTTTGTCAGTGTTTCCAAGGTGCTTTCAACACAATCATAAAGTTTCCCGTATCCTCTTTTTAACAAAGCGAGTTCTTCTTCAAGAAGAATCGCGTCTGCCACTTCCAACTCGTCCTTTGTCAAACGTCGACTGTATAACACTTCCCAAATCTCTTCATGAACGCGGCCGAATGTTCCTACAATCTCCCCATCCGTCACGTCCATTGGACATTTCACTCCACGCGCCTCAAGACGGACAAAGGTTTCCCGAAACGCTTTTACGGCGAGCCCCTCCGTCCGAAACAGCGTTCCATCCATATCAAAGATGTAAAGATTGCCTTCTCTCTGCATCCACCATTCCTCCATGAACTAGATTCAACCTCTTAAAACGAACCGCCTTTCATGACACCATCACCCAATTGACGCATCACTCAATTGACGCCTTCACACGCATGTTGGTAGACTGAGGAAAATGAATGTGTGAGAAGGTACCCTTTTGGCCACAAACAAGTATGACGAAATCGCGCAAGCTGCCATCACCCTTTTCAACCGAAAAGGGTATCACGCCACCTCTGTTCAAGATATTGCCGATGAAGTAGGCCTACAAAAAGGCAGTTTGTACCATTATATCAACAGCAAAGAAGAGTTGTTGCTGGAGATCGCCACAAAATCCATCAATGGATTTTGCCGCGATCTCGAAGCCGTGTGCGAACAAGCATCCTCCGCACAGGAGAAACTTGAGCGGGCAATCCTACACCATTTTGATATCGTCATCGGCCACCTTGAGATGACCACCGTCTTACTTCGCGAGGCCTTTTTCTTAAGCGATGACCAGCATCAACTCATCAAAGATGCAAACGATCGCTATCTGAACCTATGGGTACAAATTATCCGAGAAGGGGTCGCCACACGAGAATTTCGAGGCGAGGATCCACGCTTGACTGCCCTCTCCATTCTCGGATCTTGCAACTGGGTCTATCGCTGGTATAAAGCGGATGGAAAAAAGTCACCGCAGGAGATAGCACGCTACTTTTGCGACCTGCACCTGCGCGGAATTCTCAATCGCTGACCGCGGGTCGCATCATCGATACCGTTCAACTCAGGAGGCATTTTTCATGGAATACACGCTACAGACTGATGCGAGTCTATACTCTACAAGCATTGTAATTCTGACTCACAACCAACTCGTGCACACGCAGTTATGCATTCAAAGTATTCGCGACTACACGTCAGATGTCGACTATGAGATCATCGTCATTGACAACGCATCGACTGACGGAACGCGCGAATGGCTACACGCCCAGCCGGATCTGATCGTTCAGGAGAATCTAATAAATGTTGGATTTCCAGCAGGATGCAATCAAGGCATACAGCTTGCGACGCGAAATAATATTCTTCTCTTAAATAATGATACAGTCGTTACTTCAAAATGGTTAAAACGCATGACAGAGGTCTTATATGAAGATGAATTCACTGGTGCCGTTGGTCCAATCACAAATAACTGCAGTTACTATCAAGCAATCCCAGTTTCCTATTCATCGCTCGATGAAATGCAACAATTCGCAAAGGATATCATGAGTGATGCATATGGCAGATCAGAATACCGTTTAAAACTTGTAGGATTTTGTATACTTATCAAACGTTCGGTGATCGATACAATTGGCCTACTCGACGAACAGTTTTCTCCCGGAAATTTTGAAGATGATGATCTATCCTACCGCATGGTTCAAATGGGGTATCGCCTCAAACTATGTCGAGATGTATTTATTCATCACACAGGCTCTGTATCCTTCGGAAAAGAACAATCTCTTTATCACCAACTACTTACCACGAACCAGGCAAAATTCGAAAAAAAATGGGGATTTAACACAACGTATTCTTCATTTATACGTTATGAACTTCTGCAATTGCTCGACCAACATGATTCGAGCGCCCCGCTTCGCGTCCTTGAAATTGGCTGTGCATGCGGTGCAACCCTATTAGAAATTAAAAATAGGTTTCCACAAGCCGAACTATACGGAATTGAGTTAAATCCCCATTCTTCCGCTATTGCCGAAACATTCGCGAAGGTTCAGGCGATGAACGCAGAAGAACCCCTCTCATACCCTCAGGATTTTTTTGACTATATCATCTTGGCTGATGTACTTGAACATTTATATGATCCTTGGAAAGTGCTTGCTAATCTGAGGAATTATCTAAAAGTGGGGGGATATGTACTCTCAAGTATACCCAACTTGATGCATGTTAGTGCACTACGCAGTCTCATCAACGGACAATTCACCTACACAGATGCAGGGTTATTAGACCGAACACACATCCGTTTTTTCACACTCTATGAAATTGAACGCATGTTTGTTAACTGTGGATTCATAAACCGGTTATACAGTTCTACACAAATGCCAATTTCGGAAAATGACCAAATTTGGATTGCAAGCCTTATGAAGCTTTCAATTCATACTGAGCCAACGCAATTCAATGTCTATCAGTATCTCGTCAAAGCAGAAAAATAACATGCATTAGCAAAAAAGCACCTGATATCGAAGTCAGGTGCTTTTTTGCTACCATTTGAAGAAAAAAAGCGACACCGTGAGGTGTCGCTCGTTTGTCTGGCAACGTCCTACTCTCCCAGGACCCTGCGGTCCAAGTACCATCGGCGCTGGAGGGCTTAACTGCCGTGTTCGGGATGGGAACGAGTGTGTCCCCTCCGCCATCATCACCAGGCAAGAGTAAGCATACACGATTTGTAAGAAAAGGTCAAGATCCCCCATCATTTCGCGAAACGTGAAGATGGATCTGCGTGTAGACCACCTTGATAACCGCAAGGATGGGCACCGCGAAGATGAGTCCCGTGATCCCGCCGATCTCGCCTGCCGCCATCACGCCAAGCAAAATGAGCAGCGGATGTAACTCGATCGTTTTTCCCATAATCATCGGGGAGAGCAAATTTCCTTCCAACTGCTGCACAACCAGATTCACAAGCAAAACGTTAATAAACATTCCTTTAGAGATGCCGATGGCCATGACGAGCCCGGGCGCGGCGCCGATAAACGGCCCGACATACGGAATGATATTGGTGAGCCCCACCACCACCGAGAGCAGTAGCGCATTTGGCATGCGCACGATCATCAGACCGATGAGTGTGGCAACCCCCACCAGCGCCATCACGAGCAACTGACCGCGCACATACCTTCCGAGCGCGTGGTCAACCCCCTGCAAAATGCGCACGACCGTCTCACGCTGTGAACGCGGAAAAAGGCGCACGAGCAACAATTGAAAGCGACTGTAATCCTTTAGGAGATAAAAAACAAGAAACGGGATGACAAACGCAGACACGATCCCTGTGATCAAATCCCGCACACCGATAAGCGTGCCAGATAGCCAAGCTGCAATGCCGCCTTCGGCGCTTGAAAGTGCCTTTTCAATACCAAGTCTGACGCTATTTGGAAGGACGCGCGTGGCGATTGACATGTGATCGATCGTCTTGTCAACCATTGTCACGTAGCCTGGCAAATACGTGATGAAAAGTTGCATTTGATGAAGTAAAAGCGGAATGGTGCTAACCAGTAACAGCAAGATCAACACGAGAATCATCGTATAGAGCATGAGAATCGCGATCGTGCGCGGAACGCGGCGTTGCTCGAGCAGATCGACGGATGGGCGCAACACGTATGTTGCAATGATCGCGAGCAAAAGCGGGCCAATCACCGCGCGCGCGACCGCCCAGATGTCAGTGAAAAATGCGCGCAGATGCCCCAACAAAGCGATGTCGCAAAGCACGAGCAGCGTCATGACCGCAATAAACAGCAGGCGGGATCGCCGCTCCGTCATGTGCCATCCCCCCTTATCACCGCGCTGTGCGTGGCCGGCGATTCTAGGGTATGCGAAATCAGCGCTTTCTAGACAAGCTGCGCGCGAAATCTGCGTTCACGCTTAGGGCGATGGCGGTGTGGGTTGGTGATGCTGTGCGGCGGGATCCGTATCCAGATGTTCATCCTCTTGGTGTGCCTTCTTCACGTCTGCCGATACCCCTGCTTGACGCTCCGCCGTTTCTGCAGCCGTCGGTGGAACGGGCAACACGAGATCTTCTGGTTTTACTTCCCCGCTTTGCGGACTCACCTCAAAGAGATCCACATCACTCGCGTTTGCTTCACTTTCTCGGTCCCGTAGCGCATCCTCGCGCATGCGCTGACGATCACGGATGCGCGCCATGTAAGCATCGGATGCGCGACGCTGTTTCATCTGCAGAAAAAATACGAAACCAAGCGCAAGAACTGCGAGTATCGCGCGATCCTGGGTGAGGATCATGAGACGTCCCCCTTTTTCTTCTTCTCGTGATCATAGCATGTTCCATCTCACGATTTCTCGCCATGTCTTACAATTACAAAAAACGCCAATCTTTGCATTGACAGTCCTAGGAAACCGAATTACACTCTAGTAAAAATGATCGTTGTTACTCCGTTGTAACACAAATTAGGAGAATGAACTTGACCGAAAGCGCGTACACCTCAAAGCACTGGATCATTTATCTCGGACGTTTTGTTTCGCAAATGGGAGATCGTATCTATATGATTGCCCTTAGCCTTTTCTTGGTAAAACACGGCGAACAGCTTCTGCTGCTGTGGTCGATCCGCATGCTTGTTCCCTTTTTCTTCTCCTATTTTTCAGGAACGCTCGTCGATCGCTTCGGGTTTCGAACCGCAGCGCTCTCTGCCGATCTCCTCTGTGCAATCTCAACCGCGCTCATTCCGCTCACCCTCGGCACCCCCTTTCTCTTTTTTCTCGTCGCGCTCAACACATTTGGCACGGATACGTTTACCAATGCGTTTAACCCATTGATAACGAGCATCACAACAACGGGAAACCGCCACCGCGTCAACACGATGACAACAACGTTTTCCTATGTGGCGATGGTGTTTGGCCCATTGATCGGCGGGTATCTCGTGATTTCGGGAGACACGTTTCCTTTTTATGCTCAGTCGCTCTCGTTTCTCTTGTCGGCCGGCTCGCTTCTCCTGCTCCGCCTAAACGTGCCTAAACCGGCGAGTGGATCGCGTAAATTTGCACTCGCGACGATCAAAGAAGATTTGCAACTCGCTGTTTCCTATATGAAAAGATCAACCCTCTTAAGAAGGATCATGACGATTATGATTATCATGAATTTGGGCGCAGGGGCGATCGATGCGTACGAAGCGATTTATATTACCAAAGGAGTCCATTTAAACGCAACGGGTTACTCGATCTTTCTCGCCATTAACGGACTTGCGTTTGTCGTTTCCGGCATGATCAACATGCGTTTGGCAAAACGAATCACGCCAAGGCAATCCATGGCGATTGGCGGCTTGATCACGCCCATTGGCATTATCACTTATGTGCTTGGGCACACGCTGGCTACTGTCGGTGCAGGGGTTGCCGTGATGGGGCTTGGGATCATGTCGATGATGACCGCGTCGCGCACCATACGGCAAAACCTCATTCCTATCGAAGTCCAAGGTCGCGTGCTCGGCGCGCTCGCCACCCTTAACATGACCGCAGGTTCGATCTCCGTTCTGGTGGGAGGGGCGCTTGTTCCATTTGTACCGATTCGCTCGATCATGATCGTCTGCTCCCTTTTCTCCGTAATCGCTATCCCTGTTTGCCTCAGCGTGTTACGATTGAACCAAGAGGCCACAGAACCTTTGGCAGCCTGATCGAAGCACACGCGAAAGGAAGATGAAATGGCAGCGAACCCCACGACACAGGGCGCACCCCTCAAGCTTCAGAAAAAACAGGTGTGGACCCTCTCGGGTGCACACCTGTTTAATGACCTGATGACGACAGGCATCGTCCCGGCACTTCTTCCGCTCTATAAAGAGGAGTTTCACCTCTCTTACATCGGCGTTGGCTTCATCGTGCTCGCATCCTACCTGACGTCGTCCGTCATGCAGCCACTGTTTGGCCTTTATACGGATCGCCATCCAAAGGCATTTTTTTTACCACTTGGCGTCACGCTCTCAGGTGTGGGTCTCAGTTTGACAGGCTTTGCGCCATCCCTGCCATGGCTACTCATCGCCATCGCCTTCTCTGGGTTAGGCTCAGGCGCATTTCACCCCGAAGCGTCGCGCGGCGCTCATCTCGCGTCTGGACCTGTCAAAGGGATGGCTCAGGCGATTTTTCAAGTTGGAGGCAATATGGGGCAAGCCTTGGGACCCCTGATGATCCCACTTTTTCTCTTTGCAACAGGCGTCCAAGGATTGCGCTACTTTATCATTCCTTCCGCACTGATTGGTTGGATGACCTTTCGCATTTTGCCCTGGTATCGCCGACGCATCGCAGAAGAGCGCAGCAAGGCGCGCGAAATCACAGGAAAAAATCAACCGCTCGGGTTGACACTGCTCGTCATTGTCGTCATTCTACGCTCTTTTGCGCAAATCAGCCTTTCCGGTTTTCTGCCCTTCTACTACCTTCACCACCATTTGAGCTTAAACGTCGCAGAACTGTTTACATTCCTCTTTCTCGCCGCAGGTGCGTTGGCCACGTATGTCGGCGGCACGCTGAGCGACCGCTTCAGCAAAAAACAGCTGGTACTCGCATCGGTCGCACTCGCCATCCCATTCGCGTGGTTATTGCCCCACCTTTCTGGCTGGATGGCAGCCATCGATCTCTTTTTGCTCGGCTTTACCATTCTCTCTTCGTTTGCCGTAACGGTTGTCTATGGTCAGATGCTCCTGCCGCGAAACATTGGCATGGCGTCAGGCCTGATCATCGGATTTGGCGTCGGGGCGGGCGGTATCGGCGCGACACTGCTCGGCGTTGTCGCAGATCGCTACGGCATTCCATTTATTTTTGATTTGATCGTATGGTTGCCGGTTACGGCGACACTCATTTCCATCTTTTTGCCATCTGACGCAAAGAAGGCGACACCTGTAGCGTGATCCATCGCAACATCAAGATACGCAAAAGGCGACCGGGTACATCCCCGATCGCCTTTTGCTTTTCATCAGGAAAATCAGCCAATCACGCCTGTTTTACAAACTCCAGCTCTATGTTCAACTTGATTGCATCACCGACGAGTACGCCGCCTGTCTCAAGCACCGCGTTATACGTTAGACCAAAGTCAGAGCGATTTATCGTACCCGTCGCAGCCACGCCAATGCGCTCATTGCCCCACGGATCTTTAGCAGGACCTTCAATCTCACAGGTGAGTTCAATCGGACGCGTTACGCCTTTGATCGTAAGTTGCCCCTTCAAGGTGTGTGTATTCTCACTCAATTTTTTCACACTGTCCGACACGAATTCGATCGTCGGATACGTGTCTGCCTCAAAGAAATCCCCTGAGCGCAAATGGTTGTCACGATCTTCGTTTGCTGTGTCAATGCTCTTCGTATCCATTTTCACTGAAACCTTTGCATCCGTCAGATCTGTAGGATCTGCCGTCACCTGCGCCTCAAAGGTTTTAAACGATCCACGCACGTTCGAAATCATCATGTGCCGAACAGAGAAAGAAATGTGACTATGTGCTGTATCAAGTGCCCACGTTGTTGTTGCCACGAAAAAACCTCCCTATTATTTTCGAATGTTCACTGCTTCGTTAAATGCTCAACTCCATCATACAACGACCCTAACACAAAAAACAAGTAGATAAAAAAAAAGATGTAACGAAATGTGCTGTAGTATTTTACTTATTCCGTTACCGTTGATCACGTCACGAGCGCCAACGCGACAGAAAAGGAACATCACGCTAGGCATTCGCATACGTTGTCGAGACGAACGCACAGGAGGAAACCGTCGTGATCATCCATATCGTGTCCCATGGCGACACGCTCTACGCACTCTCCAAAGAATACCACGTTTCACTCGACACGTTGATTCACATGAATGGACTGACAACGCCTGATGAACTGGTCATCGGTCAAGCGTTGATCATTCCGTCTGAAAACGTCAACAAGGCAACTTTACCAATGATCGAAATCAATGCGTATTACACCGATTTTGGCGCAAAAGGTCAAAACAACCTTACACAGGTGGCGCACGATCTTACGTATGTCAGCCCCTTTAGCCACCAAGCGACAGCGCAAGGCGCGATCCGTCCGATCGAGACGTCGAGTCTCCTTCTGATCGCGCGCAATCATCATGTGATGCCCATGCTCGTCCTCACAAACTATGCAGGAAGCATGTTCAGTTCGGACGTGGCTCATGCCATTCTTAACACGCCCGCCGTGCAAGACACGCTGATCACAAACGCGCTCGAACTCATGCACAGCCAGGGCCTAAAGGGGCTCAATATCGATTTTGAGTACCTCTACCCGCAAGACAAGGACGCCTACAACGCGTTTTTGCGAAAAGTCGCCACGCGAATCCACCAGGCAGGCTTCCTTCTCTCCACGGCGCTCGCGCCAAAGACATCCGCCAATCAGCAAGGCTTACTCTATGTCGCGCACGATTATCCTGTCCACGGCGCATTGTGCGATTTCGTGGTGCTCATGACGTATGAGTGGGGTTGGGCGGGCGGCCCGCCGTGGGCGATTGCACCGATCAATGAAGTGGAAAAGGTGCTCAACTATGCGGTCACGGCGATTCCCAAGCACAAGATCGTGATGGGCGTGCCTACGTATGGACGCGACTGGACACTCCCTTTTGTCAAGGGCAAATCGCTCGCCGAGACGTTTGACCCACAAGTGGCTGTCGAGCGCGCCGCGCAATACAAAGTTGATATTCAGTACAACACCACGTATCAGGCGCCGTTTTATCGCTACGTTGACGCGCAGCATCGCGCGCACGAAGTGTGGTTTGAAGATGCGCGCAGCATTCTCGCAAAACTGGATCTTGTCAAACGCTACGGACTACGCGGCATCAGCCTGTGGACGATGCCCGCTGATTTTCCGCAACTCTGGCCGGTCATTGAAAACAACGTAAACGTTCGCAAACTCACGTTTTAACAAGGTACGCCAAGACCGACGCAACGTAGGCAGACACGCAAAAAAACCAGGCAACTGCTCCACTGTAGCGTGGATCGGTTGCCTGGTTGCGCTGAGTCTCAGCGATTGACGCTACGCATACCTTGTTCCGGGTAACGCGTACCCTCCGCGACACCGACAGGCGCAATCGCAGCGATGGACGCGAGTTCCTGCTGTGTCAAATGCACCGCGACACCTTCGACGTTTTCTTCGAGGTACTTGCGCCGTTTCGTCCCGGGAATTGGCACGATCTGCTCCCACTGCGCAAGCAGCCACGCGAGTGCCAATTGCGACGGCGTGCATCCTTTTTGCGTCGCCAAATCGCGAATCCGTTCGACGAGCTGCAAGTTTTTCGCGAAGTTTTCTCCTTGAAAACGCGGCGAAAAGCGGCGATAGTCGTCTTCTGCCAAATCCTCAAAGGTGCGAATCTCACCCGTCAAGAATCCGCGGCCAAGCGGGCTGTACGGGACGAACCCGATCGAGAGCTCGCGGCACGTCGGCAGGATCTCGTCTTCCACGTCCCGGCTCCACAGCGAATATTCCGTTTGTAGCGCACTGATCGGGTGCACGGCGTGCGCTTTTTTGATCGTTGACGCCGCCGCCTCGGACAACCCGAGAAACCGCACCTTGCCTTCCTCTACAAGCCTCGCCATCGCGCCCACCGTCTCTTCAATCGGCACATCCGGGTCCACCCGGTGCTGATAATAGAGATCGATCGTCTCAATCCCGAGTCGTTTCAAGCTGTCATCGCACGCCTGGCGGACATAGTCAGGGTGTCCCGAAACACCAAGAAACGTTCCGTCTGGCGCCCGGCGATTGCCAAACTTTGTCGCGATAATCACCTGATCGCGGTGGTTTTTTAGCGCTTTGCCAACGAGTTCTTCATTACGTCCAACACCGTACATATCCGCGGTGTCAAAAAAGTCGACGCCAAGCTCAAGCGCGCGGTGAATCGTCGCGATCGACTCTTGGTCGTCTCGCCCAGCGTAAAAATCAGACATTCCCATGCAGCCAAGACCGAGCGCGGAGACGGTTAAGCCTTGTCCGCCCAATTTGCGTTTTTCCATCACGAGAACCTCCTTTTTGTATGTAGCTTACCTATTATAGCATTTCGATGTACGAAACGCCTGCAATCGATCCACCTGGCGAAGCTCCTATACGCGTATACAACGTGGCCATGCGATTCACGGCATTTTTCGCATGCCAGATCACGCCATGGCGCTACCGCGCGATTCGCTCTAAGGCATTCAGGTAGCGATCCACCTCTTCTTGCGTATTGTACGGCGCAATCCCGGCCCGCACAAAGCCGCCACAGGCGTTTACATCGAGCCGATCAGCCAGTGTACTCGCATAGAAATGGCCATCCGCCACAAAAACACTCGCTGTCTCCACCACTTGCTCGCACACAGTGCGCGCATTCTTCCCATCGACCGTGATCGCAAGCGTCGGCGTTTTAGGGATTCCCTCTTCTGCCGAAAAAAGCCGCACACCACGAATGGCCTGTAACCCCGCGCGCATGTGACGCGCCAGACTGTCCTCATACGCCTCGATCCGTTTCATGGCAGAAATCATCTTTTCACGCAGCGTCGTCCCGTCGCCAAGGCTTGCCAGAAAATCGAGCGCGCCGCCAATCCCCGCGATCCCTTCGTGGCTCTGCGTTCCCGTTTCAAGTTTGTCCGGATCATACGTTGGGGCTGGGTCCAGTTTGTAAACGTCGATTTGCGCAAACAGCACCTCGCGAATCGCCGCAACGCCGACGTGCGGGCCAAAGAACTTATACGTTGAACACAACAGGATGTCAGCGTCCAAGATTTCGCGGTCAACGGAAAAATGCGGTACTGCATGCACCGCGTCAACCACCACGAGCGCCCCCACCTCATGCGCGCGCTGTGCGATCCGTCGCACATCCGTTATTGTGCCGACTGCATTGGAGGCAAGTCCCACCGCGACCACTCTCGTGCGTGGGGTAATCGCTTCATCAAGACGATCAAGATCGAGCGCGAGTGACTCTTCATTCACCCGTAGCCACACCGGTTTTGCGCCGCGATCGCGTGCCGCCGTGAGCCACGGGTCAACATTTGCCCGATGGTCAAGTTCCGTCACGACAATCTCTGTCTGCGCATCCCACGTTCTTGCGAGTGCACGCGCTATGGCGAACGTAAGGGTTGTCATGTTGGCGCCAAATGCGATCTCCGACGGTTGCGTATGAAGAAGTGCCGCCAGTTTTGTCTTTGCGTCTGCGATGGTCGCTTCCGTCTCAACGCTCGTCGGAAAGACGCCGTGCAGATTCGCGCCGCCGCGCGCCATGTAAGAGGTCATCGCATCAATCGTCGATTGCGCCACTTGCGACCCGCCAGGTCCGTCAAAGTAGGCGACACGCTGGCCGTGATACAGACGCTTCAGCGCCGGAAAATGCGCGCGAACCTCATCGATTGGAAAAGAGTCACTCATCCCGCCATCCCCTTTGGCCCATTTGAACAAACGATTCTCGCTTATTCCTATTCAATAGGTTAAGGGTAGTAGACACAGCGCGTCTTGGCAAGTAATTCCTAAGTGACGCCACAAATTACAAGCGTGAACCGACCCACGCGCCAAACAGTCCGACCACCAGACTCGCGAGCAGATAGGCGACCATCGTTTTCACAGCGCGCCGATCGCGCAGTGTTGCGCTCTCAAACATCCACGTGGAAAACGTGGTGTACGCCCCAATGAACCCGATGCCAATGGCGCTGCGTAGCCAGTAGTCCACAAGGTTGTTCGGACGCGCCGCCGCATAGACATAGCCGAGTAAAAACGCGCCTGTGATGTTGATGAGAAATGTCGCGACGGGAAAGCCTTTTTTAAAGCGTGCGTTGATCTGATTGGTGATAAAAAAGCGTGTGCACGCGCCAAACATTCCGCCGATGGCAACGCCGACCCACTCGATCATCCGATCTCCCTCCTCTCGCCGCCCAGATGGCTTCCGAGCAGCGCTATGAGAAAGCCGCCGACAAGGCTGAGGACCACATAGAGAAGTGCGGTTGCACTTTGCCCATGCATGAGAAGCGCGTTCGTCTCAACGGCAAACGTGGAAAACGTGGTATACGCTCCGATGATCCCCGTTCCAATGCCCGCGCGCAGCCACTGCGGCACCTTAAAGCGCCAGATGGTGACCGTGTAAAACCACGCCAGCACAAAGCTTCCTGACCAATTGATCAAGAGTGTCGCCAGCGGAAACCCGTGCACGGGTGGCACCGCCACCTCGAGCAGTTCGCGCAAAAGCGCCCCGATGACCCCACCGACTGCCACTGCGCCGTATTGGCGCGCGACATCCCCCCGCAAAGACAGATCGCGCGACGTTTCTTCGCGTTTTTTCTCCTCAGCCAACACCTGACACACCTTTCGTTGATCGAAGTTGTCTCTATCGATCTGTCGCGCAACCGACTGGCCACGCCTCTATTCATGCCTTACGTCAGCGTCCCATCCACGTCCACCCGGCGAACGGAACACGCCCAAACCCCATCCTCCATCTTCTTTACAAGACGCACGCGCACCAAATCGCCAACGCCAAGCGAAACCGTCGGGTGCTCAATCTCGTACCACGCGAGTTCTGCGAGTGGCACGAACGCGCGAATGCCTTGATGCTCCACCCACGCGCCGCGCTGATCGAGCGCAACCACGCGCGCCTCCAGGCGATCTCCCTGTTTCACACAACTTCCTCCTCTAGGTGTTGCAGTCTCTTTAGGTTTTGCGATCGTCGCGTCCCACTCGATCTCAGCAAAAAACCCCCACAAGCGCCACAGAGTTTCCTCCAAGGACACTTGTAGGGGCTATCATCCCACGGCCGGGCTTATGCGAGCTCCATCGCGATTCAATTACTTGAATGATACTGTCTCGCATATACATACGTCAACACAGGAGGTGTCCCATGCTGATCGCCACCAGTTTCATCGGCTCGCTCATCGGCTTTCTCGCCTACTACCAGATGTTTGCACGCGTCGCGCACGCCCCGCGCCACATCACGATGCGCGCCTCCATGATCAACTGCATGGCGCTCGCCTTCATCTTCGCGATGCTGATCGATCTGACCACAGGGAGCAAACTGCTCAGCGTCATCCTGCCGATCGTGACCATCTGCGCGCCTGCGATCTGGATGCTAAAATTGCAAAGTCTGCTCGACGTCGTCGAACTGCTCATCGGTTCGCTCATGAGCGTGTCGA